>CAMAYU010000265.1 GCA_945862235.1 Schlesneria paludicola DSM 18645 | reverse complement strand
CCGCGAAAAATGAACTTTGAACCACCTGACCCCGGCCTCTACCCAGCTTTGTTAAGAGCGGACGGGCAGGAGTGCCCATCCTACGGCGGTCACTTCACATCCATCCCCAAGTTCTTCACGAGGAACGCCCAGAGGTCGGCGGCTTCTTCGATGAGTTTTGCCGTGGGCTTGCCTGCGCCGTGACCGGCTCGGGTTTCGATGCGGATCAGCGTGGGAGCGTCTCCGGTGTGATTCTCTTGCAGGCGGGCGGCGAACTTGAAGCTGTGGCCGGGGACGACGCGGTCGTCGGTGTCGGCGGTGGTGACGAGCGTGGCGGGGTACTTCGTGTTCGGCTTGAGATTGTGATACGGCGAGTAGGCGAGGAGAGCCTTGAACTCCTCGGGGTTGTCGGCACTGCCGAAGTCATCGACCCAGAAGCGGCCCGCCGTGAACTTGTGGAAGCGGAGCATGTCCATCACACCGACGGCGGGAAGGCACGCGGCGTAGAGGTCGGGACGCTGCGTCAGACACGCGCCGACCAGCAGTCCGCCGTTGCTCCCGCCTTGGATCGCGAGCTTCTTCGAGCTGGTGTACTTGTTGGCGATCAGCCATTCGGCGGCGGCAATGAAGTCGTCGAAGACGTTTTGCTTCTTGAGCTTCGTCCCCGCCTTGTGCCATTCCTCGCCGTATTCGCCTCCACCACGCAGGTTCGGGATCGCGAGAATGCCGCCCATCTCCAGCCACGCGACACGAGACACCGAGAAACTCGGCGTCAGTGAAATCGCGAAGCCGCCGTAGGCGTAGAGCAGCGTTGGGTTGGTGCCGTCGAGTTTCGTGGTCTTCTTCCGCGTGATGAACATCGGCACCTTCGTCCCATCCTTGCTGGGATAGAAGACCTGTTCGACGAGGTAGTCGTCGGGATTGAACTTCACTTTGGCCTGTCTCAGGAGCGTGCTCTCACCGGTGAGCAGGTCGAAGCGAAACGTGGAGGGTGGTGTCGCGAAGCTGCTGAAAGAATAAAAGGTCTCGGTGTCGGTTCGCTTGCCACCAAAGCCCGCCGCCGTGCCAATGCCGGGGAACGCAACTTCTCGCACGAACTTGCCGTCGATCGCGTGCAACTTGACCTGAGTCTTCGCGTCCTTCAGATACGTGAGAACGAACTGGTTGCCGACGATGTCCGCGTTGACGAGCGTCTCGGTGGACTGCGCGATGACTTCGCGAACCCGTGGCAGCGGGCGGCTCGCCTGCTGTGTCTTCTCACTCACGATGTCGTTTGTTGCTCGCGCTTCCTGTCGCGGAGCGACAGGGCTACCTGAAGCGATGTCGATTGCCACGATCCGTTTGCGCGGCGCATCGAGGTCCGTCACGAAATAGAACGTCGTCCCGTCGTTGCCAATGAACGAGTACTCGCTCTCAAAGTTCTCGATCAGATCGATCGGCATCCCGTAGGGTTCGGTCAGGTCTTTATAGAGGACGCGATATTTGTCGTCGGTCCCCTTCCAGATGTTGATGACGAGGTAGCGGCCGTCCTCGGAGACCTTCAGCCCGAAGCCCCACGTCGGTTCATCCGGCCGCTTGTAGACGAGGACATCCTCCGACTGAGCCGTCCCGACGCGGTGATAGAAGACCTTTTGGTTGAGGTTCGTCTTCTGGAAGGCTTCGCCCGCGAGCGGTTCGTCGTACCGACAGTAAAAGAAGCCTTTGTTGTCGGGAGTCCAGTTGGCTCCGCTGAACTTCACCCAGCGCAGTTCATCGGCCAGCAAACGCCCGGTCGCGACCTCGATGATCCGCCACGTGTTCCAGTCGGACCCGGCATCGGCCACGCTGTACGCGACATAGCGTCCGTCGTCACTGAACGAGGTCGCACCGAGAGCCACCGTCCCGTCCTTCGACCACGCATTGGGATCGATCAGTACGGACGGCTCGCCATTCAGCGAGTCCAGCTTGTAGAGGACCGACTGATTCTGAAGCCCATCATTCTTGAAGTAGCAGTACCGGCGTCCGGCCTTGAACGGCGCACCGTACTTTTCGTAGTTCCACAGCTCCGTGAGCCGCGACTTGATCGCCTCGCGCTGCGGGATCGAGCCGAGATACGCAAACGTCTCCTTGTTCTTCGCGGCCACCCAGTCGGCCACGTCCGTCGAAACGCGCACGTCATCTTCGAGCCAGCGATACGGGTCCGGCACCTGCACACCATGCAGTTCATCCACATGGTCAATCTTCTTCGTCGGCGAGTAACTCATGCGATCTCCAGCGGCAGCAAATCCGAGCGTCGTCATCCAGCAGGCCAATCCCATCACAAGCGTTTTCATCACGAAGCGGTCTCCGGTTGAGGTGTGTCGGTCTGAGTCGAAACGGTCTGATTGGAAACGGCGAGGACCAGCAGCTCCCGTTGGCGTGCCTCCTCCTCCAATCGGTCCCGTTCGCGCACCTCAGCCACCGTGCCGAGTCGCTTGGCGGACGGGAGCGTCATTCCCAAGTAATACAGTGACGCCACATCGCGCAGCCGTTGGTGAATCGCTTCGGGCGACATATCAACGTTACGCGGAGCAAACTCAGGAATTGGAATCATGGGGCCAGAGTCCTAGTCGTTGAAGATCGACGATGTCCTGCGGTCGCCCGGCGATCCGCTTCATGATGTAAAGACCGGCCGGAGAAACAACCTGCATTCGTTGCCCGAGATACTCATAGTATTCACGGGATTCAAATGCCTGCCTGAGAGGCTGATTCACCAACAAGAGGTCAAGCGTCACCAATTCGTTCCCGATCACTTTCGAGACGCGAAAGATGTCTCGTTCAATCGCCTCCCCCGCTCCCATCGGCAGAATGCCAGCTTCGAGAATGTACCCGCACTTCTCAACGACTGCGCGAACTGCGGTTAGGTCTTCTCGTTGGATGAGCAGGTCGATGTCTCTCGTGAACCTCGACAGCCCATGTATGGCGACGGCCATGCCGCCACACACGGCGTAGTCGAGCTTCGCAGCCTCCAACTCGCGAACAATGGCGATCAGCTCTTCGTAAAGATTGACGATCACGGTCGTGAAACCCTGCGGCGATTGAGGACGTGGAACCGGCAACAAGCAGCGGCTGTTCTACCGCCCGGCCTTTGCGATTCGCAACGAACTCATCATCGAAGGCAGGGCCATCACCTTTTTGAATTTCGGGTGCCACGGTCACGGAGCTTCGACGTGGCCGTGAGAAGGAGAAACTGCCTTCACTTCCTCGCACGGCCACGTCGAAGCTCCGTGACCGTGGCACCCCATCTCCCAAATTCAAAAAGGCGAGGCCCTGCGTCAGAGGCGGCATCACCGACACAGCACCCAGCGGCGAAGTTGAGTCGCCGTGTTCGAGCAGCAGGTTCCCGTGTCGTGCCACAGGCTCTGGCACCACGTCAGGTTGGCGGGCTTGGGCGGTTCGGCTGCCTTCAGGACTAAGCGGCCTCCGTCGGCGTAGAGGTTCGCTTTCTCTAGCCCTTCGAGCAGGCTGCCCGGTGAGACGCGCGGCGGGTTCTTGGCGTGAATCAGATCGGCCGTCATCAGCGCGTCGGTCAGGTACTCGGCGCAATGCAGGCCGTCGCAGCGTTGACCGGTGAGATGATGTTTGATCGCGTACTTGCGACCGAGCTGTCCGTTGAGATGCGACTCATAACTCGCGGCTCGTTCCGCCGTGAACGGCGTCGCGGGATGAACAACATGGAGCTGTGTGGGCGTTTGCAGACGAAGGTACTCGTCGAGTGAAGTCTTCCTCACGCCGGGGCCATTCATGCTGTCGTACACCGCGACTTCGCCGTCCTTCACAACGACTCCGCCCACGTGCGTGTACGAGCTGGCCGAAAAAATTTGGACCGCCAAGCAATCGCCCTGACTGAACAACAGCGAGCCGGTTTGCAGGCTCTGCTTGAATTCGGCGATCACCTCGGGCGAGCCACTGCGGGCTTCAGGCCCGGCCTCGGGACCACTGGCCAACACACAGAGCACAAGCAGCGACCACATGGCATTTCTCCTCGAAAGAACCAACTCACAAACCGGTCACGCGACCATTGTGGCAGCCCGAACGAGGCAATCAACTTCCAGATCATCACAGGCGCAATGACGGATTATGAGGAGTCCTGCATTTGCACCTCACGCGGCCTGAAGTGAGGCCTCTGCCCAACGTCGGTCTTGGTGAGCCGGGTGACCTACCGCGCGAAGTACAGATTCTTTGTCCGCTACCTCTGTGCATCGTGCAAAGAAGTTTTGGCGGAGTGCAAAGTGAGAAGTGATCAGTTGCCGCTGGTGAAGCTCTGCGCCGCGAGGCCGAAGAGCGCCCCTTCGAGTAGGTGACGTTCGAAGAATGCGGCGATGGCTTCGAGCGGCGTGTACTGGAGCAGGATGTAGTCGCCCGGTTGGATCGCGATGCGTTCGGACATGTCGGTGCGGGCGCGATAGAGGTCGATCTTGATCGGCACCTCGCCTCCATCGGGCAGCTTGCGGAGGACGATCACCGTGCTGGGGCTGATCGACACATCGTTGTTCAGTGCGGACAGGCCACCGGCCACGCGACCCGTTCCCGCATTGCCGCGCGACGTGGCGATCGACAGCGCTTGCAGAATGTCCAAGTCGTAATCGCGCGGCAGCGTGAACTGGCCACCGCCCAGCAGACCTCCCGTGAAGAAGACCTCCGTGTCGCGCGACTCGATAAACACGATGTCGCCGTCTTGCAGGATGACATCTTCTTCTCGAATGTCGGCCGTCTCACCGGGACCAAGCCGAATCGGAATGCGGATCACATGTCGGCCATCGACATCGAGGTTGGACAACTGGCTGTGCCCCATCTCAACGGGAAAGTTTTGCATCGGGTCGGGGCCGACTCCCGACACCGGCGGCTGCCACGGCGAGGACGGTTGCCACGACGGATTCGGCGGCAATTGAGGCGCGGCGTAGTCGAGTGGTCCGCCGGGTTGAGGCCCCATTGGCGAGGAAGGAATTGGCTGAGGCGCGTACGGTGACGCGAGCACCCGCTGTTGAACCGCGTCGCGGCTATCCGGACTGAACGCGGGGGCGGCATTACCAAACTCGGGTCGGTCCTGTGAACTCGGCTGAGGAGACGCCTGCAACTGAGGCGGCATCTGTTGCGCGGGAATCGTTTGAAGCGCCGGATCGCCCGACTGCGGTGGATCGCCGTAACCTTGAGCCTGGTTCGGCACGAAGCTCGGCTGAGGCATCAACTGCGTAGGCTGATCGGCGGCCTGCCCCTGCAACGCGGGTTGTCGCGAGACCCGCTGCGACGACCACGCCTCGTGATTCATGAGCTGCACTGCGCGCGACTCAGCAGCCGCGTCCGTGAAAGGAATGCCGTGACGATTGGTACGGCGTGGCTCATTCCAAGCGGCCGCCTGTTCGACTCGCGATCCCTGTTCATAGTCGGACATCTTCGCCGGATCTCTCGTCGCGTCGATGGATGACAGCGCGGCGCGCAAGGCATCACCCTGCCCCGTCCAGTGGGCCTGTGCAACAGAACGCGGCCGAGTGACCGGTGCCTCTTCGGTCTGGCGAACAACCGCTTGCCGAACATCTCGTTGATCAACTTCACCCTGCTCAACGGAGTAGCCCACCTCAGACACGCGCATCGGCGAGCGTCCGACGTAAGCCGGATGGTTCTGCGACTGGTCAAATTGTTCGACGGAAAAACGGCTCTCCGGAAGCCGCATCGGGTCGTGAAGCGATCCGGGGAACAGCACACTCGGGCCGCGCGATCCGTTGTGATAGGACACGCCGCCGGCGTTGCTGCGCGGCATGTTCACGTTGAGCGAACCGTCTTCGTTGAGCGGACTGGAACGCCAGTACTGCGCCCCCGCCCCCGGAGACTGGCCGCGCACGACCGGACCCTTTCGTTGCGCCTCTTGTTGCAGCAACAGAGAAGGATTGAGATCGGTCGGCCAATGCGAATCGAGTGAACCACCCGTGCGCGGGCCGCGGCGGCGGATGACGTAGACTGCCGGTTCCGCATCCAAACCGGGCATGCCATCGGTCGCCGTCAGCGCGTTCAACACATCGTTGCTGTAGGCCGGCAGGCTGACCAGCTTGCCCGAACCGCGTTTGACGAGTCCCAGATTCAGACCTCCCGCCGCCGAATTGGTCAACGGCTCCGTGCGCGAGTCCTGTCGAATCACCAGCACGCGATACTGCCGAGGCCGCTGCAGACTGACCTGCACGCGGTAGTTCTCCGGATGAATGATCTGCTTCGGCGACAGATACGCCTGCTTGACTCGTTGTTCGACTTGGGCAATCGACTGCCCGCGCACGAAGATCGAACCGACGTTCGGCAGCGAAATCGTGCCGTCTTCGCGCACAGGGAACGGCAGGCCGAAAGACGCTGGCCCTTCGTTGTTCAGCGGAAAGTGAACCGGCGGTGGATCGGTCGATCTGCCGACTTGACCTTCAACGTAAACCGCCAGCACATCGCCCGAGTCGATCAGATAGTTCACGGGTGGCTTTTGGCTCAGCAGTGAGAAGTCGATCGTCTTCTTGCCGTTCCGTTCACCCGCCTTCAGCTCGGTCGGCAGGTAACGTGCGGGAACGCCCTCCATCGGATGGAAGGCGGCGCAGCCCGTCAGCGTGCCCAGCAGGCACAGCCCGACAAACAGCCTTCGTGAAGTTGAGCCTCGCATCGCGACTTTGCCCTTCGTCCTTGCACTTCAGCCGGAAATCGGCCGCCACACGTCGTGCCCTTCGATCAGACGTGGCGTTGTAGGCGAAGTCGCATCAACTCCCGAAGTGAAGTTTGCGCGAGACCCTGCTGGCAAAGCCGGGGCATTCAGCAGCGCAACATCCCTGTTTCGTAAGACGTTGCGGCCGGAGACGCTTCGACAGACGAAGACCAAGCCATGGATCGCAGCAGGAAAGAATTTGCGACCCACTGCACGCTCCGGCAGAAACCGCAGCGGTTGTGCTGCGATGAGGCGCGAGCGAACTGCTCCCTCGCCGATATCGCCTGCGCACAACTGGGAGGAGCTGATCGAGGCGAGCCGTGTGCCGTCAGGCCACGGGTTTCAGAGGCGACCCGGAAAGTACGGGCATGTTTTCAGGGTGCCACGGTCACGGCTTTGCGTGGCCGTGTTTTCGCTACGATCAAAGCACGGCCACATAAAGCCGTGACCGTGGCACCCAATTCATGACCTGCTCGCTGCTCATGACAAACGACTTCTCGGATCGCCGCTTAGGAACGGGGCCGCAATCACTTCCCGAGTGTGGCTGGGGTCGGCGCTTCGCGGCCCCCAGCGAAGCGGGATTCACCCCAATCTGGGGGCGGCGAAGCGCCGGCCCCAGCCACACAAGTTTGAGTTCGGGAAGGGATTGCGACCCCGCTCCTTACTCAAGCAGTGAGACGACCAAACGCGCCACTCACCGCGCGCGGCAGGAGCAGCCCGGTCCGGAACTCGCCGTCATCCCGTTGCCCTACGGATAGCCGGTGCCGTGCGCCCTCACCCCGCCCCCCTGCTCAGCACCGAGGCCGCAGCTTCGGATGTCGATCTGGTTGAATCGCGACACTCCGCTCTGCGAACCCATTTCGAGTCCCGCGTGATAGCCCGCGAACCAGTCATCCACATGCGGTCGCCCCGCGCACGAGCGATAGAACGCCGACCAGTACTTGGAAGGGGGAATGCTGGGCGGTTGAGGCGTTCGGTTCTCTGCGAGGTCCAAGTACGCCTGCTCGAA
>CAMAYU010000264.1 GCA_945862235.1 Schlesneria paludicola DSM 18645 | reverse complement strand
TTCAAAGTTCATTTTTCGCCGCGAAAAATGAACTTTGAACCACCTGACCCCTGATCGTCCGTTCGGCAGCAACTCTCGGAAGTTGAAAATGCACAGATCCTTTGCCTCGATCACTTCGCGCTGCCCTCACAGCCGCCGTCGCGAGCCTTCCGGCTGTTCAGCGACGGGTGCGGAGCGCGGGTCTGGCGTGACGTAGCGTTCGAAGATGCCGTTCGGATCCATCACGCAGCGCAGACCGTTCACCGTTCGCAAATAGAGTCGGTCGCCGCTGATGATGGGTGACGCGAACTGGCCGTCGATTTGGATGTTCTCCGCCACGACTTGGCCCGAGCCGTCGGCTTCGGCTTCGCCGAGCGTCACGACGAACGTCGTTCCCTGTTCGTTGCAACAATAAAGGTGATTGCCCGCGACCAACGGCGAGGCGGAAAAGCTGCCTTCCAGTCGGCGCTTCCACTGCGTCTTGCCGGTCGCCGCAGTCAGACACGCGAGGATGCCGTCGTCGCCAAGTGAATACAGCAGCCCGTCATGCACGACGGGGGACGGCACTTCGCTGGCCGACTGTTTCTCGCGCCAGACAACGTGCGTCCCCGTGACATCGCCCTCGCCGCTGGCTCGAATGCAGAGCAGTTCCTTTTGCGGAAACCGCGCCGACGCGAAGACGTGATCCTGATCGAAGGCCATCGTGTTCGCGACGCGCTGCGCTGACCAGCGACAGGTCCAAAGTGAGTCTCCCGTGGCGGGGTCATACGACGCGATTATTCCTTTGCCGGCGACCAGAAGTTGGTCACACCCGGCGACCCGCGCGACGACCGGCGTCCCGAAGCTGTCTCCCGAGGGCCGTTCGATGCGCCACACGATCTCACCCGTCTGACGATGGAGCGCGGCGAGAAAGCTCGTGTTGTGCAGCCGGTTGAACGACGCTCCCTTGTTGTCGGCCGCAACGATCACCAGCGATTTGTAGATCGTCGGTGACGAGCCATAGCCCCACTTCGCCTGGAACGACCCGGCCGCAGTCTGCCACGCGATGCGACCTGCGAAATCAATCGCCGTCACCCAAATCGAGTCGTTCACGGCGCTGGCGACGTACACAAACTGGCCATCGCAAATCGGGCTGGCCGACGCGGGCGAGTTCTTCACATGGCCCATGGGCCAGTTGCCGTGATGCAGGTCCGACTGCCATCGCGAATGCCCGGTCAGTCGATCGAAGTTGAGCAGCGAGATCGTTTGTCGTCGCTCTTCGGATGTGGTGACAAACAGTTGCTCACCCCAGATGCAGGGCGAGGCATGTCCGCGACCAGGCACGTGTACTTGCCAGGCGATGTTGTCACTCATCGACCACTGGACCGGAGGCTGACTGTTTGGATACGCATTCGTACCGTCAGTTCCGCGCCATCCGGGCCAATCTTCGGGACCGGGCTGAGAATCGACGAGTACGAAGTTGATCGGTTCGTTGGCCCGCCGAATCGTCTGCACGCCCGTGTTGCTCGCAAACAGGCACACGACGATCCCGACCAGCAGCGCGGCTGCGGCAGTCCGTCCGTTCCAGTGTTTGTGGGTGTTCCCGAGCGACATGATTTTGAATTGACGGCTGTTGGATGGGCACTCTTGCCCGTCCGCGTTTCGTGATGAGGAAGTCCAACTTCTCTTCGTGGCCAAAGGCGGACGGGCAGGAGTGCTCCTCCTACGACTCACGCCGCCGCCGACCGCGGCCCTTCAAACAGTTGGCTGTAGACCGGGCATGTTGCTTGAAGCTGCGTGTGCGATCCCGTGGCGATCATGCGGCCCCGATCGAGAACCGCGATGCGTGAAACGTATTCCAGCAAAGCGGGTGACAGGCTGTGCGTGATGATGAGCGTCGTACGGCCGCGCACGAATTCTTTCAGCGCGCGATGAATCAACTGTTCGCTTTCGGCGTCGATTGCCGAGGTCGGTTCGTCGAGCAGCAGCACCTGCGGATCGCGCAACATCGCACGAGCCAAGGCAACGCGCTGCCGCTGCCCGCCCGAGAGCTGTCGCCCCCCTTCTCCCACCGGTGTGTCGAGTCCATTCGGCAAATCGTTCGTGAAGTCGAGGACATGCGC
This sequence comes from Schlesneria paludicola DSM 18645, assembly GCA_945862235.1. Classification (GTDB taxonomy): domain Bacteria; phylum Planctomycetota; class Planctomycetia; order Planctomycetales; family Planctomycetaceae; genus Schlesneria; species Schlesneria paludicola_A. The sequence continues at coordinate 5,613 of CAMAYU010000264.1, read as the reverse complement.
GCGGGAAGCCGCGGCGCGCAGTTGCTCGTCCGTCGCGTCGGGTTTGCCGTAGCGAATGTTCGCCGCAATCGTGTCATCGAACAGCGACGTGTCTTGAGCGACGACGGCAATCTGATCGCGCAGTTCGCGCAGTCGAGCCTGTCGCACGTCGATCCCGTCGAACAGGACCGCTCCCTGATCGGGGTCGAAGAATCGAGGCAGCAATCCCGCCAGTGTGGACTTGCCCGATCCGTTCGGCCCGACGATCGCGATGACCTCGCCGCAGTTCACGCACAGGTCGAGACCGTTCAGCACGGGGCCGCGCTGCGGCGAATCGTCACCGGCCGCGCGGGCATACGTGAAATGTACGTCGCGAAATTCGAGGGACTCCGACAGACGCGGCAACCATTGCGGTGACTCGGCAACCGGGACGAGCGACACGCGATCCATCTGCCGGAAGACCTGTCCGGCCAGCACGCCCGATTGGCGGATCGTGTTGTAAAACTTCGAGAACTTTCGCAGCGGATCGATCACGCCGACGAGCAGCGCGTAGAACATCGTCAGTTCCGGAAACGTCGGCGGAGCACTCGCGAGGTCGACCCCTTTGATCGACGTGACCTGCCTCAACACCATGTACGCGGCTGGCAACAGCACGACGAGGACCGCGAACACGGCCAGCACTTCGACCAGCGCATCGCTGAGCGCCTTGATCCGCACCAACCGCATCGCCTGTGCGAAGTTCTCGACGTTGCGGCGATGGAACTCGCGCCGATGCTGACCGGCCCGGTCGAACGCGATCACCGACTTCATGTTGACGAACGTCTCTTCCAAACTCTTGTAGATCAGCCCGACGCTCTCGACGACGCGGCGCGTGGCCCGTTTGAGTCGTTGGCCAAACAGATGAAACATCCAACACGCGGGGGGGACGAACGCGAGCAACAACAGCGTGAGCTGCCAGTTCAAATAGAACATCCCGCTGATGCACGCGGCGGCCTTCAGTGGTTCGCGCACGATGCGACCGCCCAGATCGCCCAGCCCGTTCGCCAACTGTTGCAGCGTGAACGTGAAGTCGTTCATCAGCTTCTGCGTACCACCCAGCGAGACCGTTTGCGGGTCGAGTTGCAGCGTGCGGCGAAGCAGCGCTTGCCGCAGATCGATCGCCACCAACTCGGCCACTCCTCCCGCCACTGAATCCTGTACGAAGCAGCAAAGTCCCTTCAGCAGTGTGACCAACAGCAGCACGCCGAAGATCAACGCGAACATGGCGAACGGATCGCGCGGCAGCTTTGAGAGAACGCGCGTCTCGAACCAACTCATCAACCAGATGCTCGACGATTCGAGGTCGATCCGCTGTTGAAGCCGCTTCAGGCTGTTGAGGACCGGGACGCGAGCCTTCATGCGTGCCCGAGTCTGATCGTCGGGCAGTTCGGCCAGCCTGAGCTTCTGCTTCTCCAACTTCTCCGACAGTTCTGCGATCTGTGCTGACGACTGAGTGATCTCGTGCCGGACATAGTTCGACACGGTGCGATGCTCGCCAAACGTGATCGTCAACGGAGCCGTCAGCGCCAATTCGGCACTCCACAACAGCGCGGACAAGCCCCCGAACACCAGCGACAGCAACAGCCGCCGCCAGTACGGCGTGACAAACAAAACCAACCGACTCCAAGTCTGCACGATCTCTCACGTCCCTGCGTTGCGATCCCATTTCTCCCCGTCGAAGCGCGGGTATTACAGAAGAATCCCCCAAACCGGTCCAGACCGGAATCGACCAACGCGCGGCTCGTAGGACAGGCACTCCTGCCCGTCCTGTATTCACGCTTCATTCGACTTGTTTTCCGTCTCTGGCTTTCTTTCTCTTGCTGACAGCAGGGTCGAAACCGGGAGAAAGAGAGCGGCAGAAAGATCGCAACGCGGGACACCCGCAGCCCAAGGAAACCAGAATCAGAATGACAAAATGATGGAAGAGGTCCGCAAGCACATCGACCGCCTGACTTGATGATTTTGTGCCTCATCATTTTGCCAAACTCAACTTGTCGAATTTGCGTGGCCTGCGAAGAAACAAAACGTGAGTAGTACGAGGAGAACAGTAACGGCTGTTGCGAACACTCGAATGCTGCCGAGACGCGGTCATCGCGGCTCGCGCTCGTTCCCACGCTTCATGTCACCGAGCGACGTAGCTACCGTGAACAGGAACCAGCCAAATCGTGGTGGACGTGGCGATGGAAAACGGATCAGACAAAGTGAGGATCGAATGACGCAGCGAATGGGGTCGGTCTGTGCGCGCAAGCTCTGGCCGCTGTTCTTGGTCGGAGTCTCACTCGCTCTGTTCGGACTGACTTCCTCGGAACGGAGTTTCACTGGCGGAGCTTTGTACGGACAGGACGCTCCGGTGCGGAGACTGCTCTATGTGGCGGTCCCCGGCGTCCGGAACTATCTCGAATACGGCGGTCACTGCGTGTTGGTGTTCGACATCGACAAGGGGCACCAGTTCGTGAAGCGGATCCCGGCGGCGGGACTCGATGAATCGGGCAAGCCGATCAACGTGAAAGGGGTCTGTGCGAGTGTCGTCACGCGGCGACTGTTCATCACGACAATCTCGACGCTTCAGTGCATCGACCTCGTCACTGAGAAGCTGCTCTGGGAGCGACCGTACGACGGCGGCTGCGATCGAATGGCCATCGCGCCGGACGGGGCGTGGTTGTATGTCCCTTCATTCGAGAAGGACCACTGGCATGTGATCGAGGGGAGGACAGGTGACATCGTGGCGAAGATCGAACCGAAGTCAGGGGCACACAACACGGTCTGCGGACTCGATGGCAAGCACGTTTACCTCGCGGGCCTCAGGTCGCCGCTGCTGACTGTCGCCGACACGGCCTCACACACGGCAAGCCGCACCGTGGGACCATTCAGCGCCAGCGTTCGCCCCTTCACGGTGAACGGCCGACAGACGCTCTGCTTCGTCTGCGTGAACGAACTGCTCGGGTTTGAAATCGGTGACATCGTGACTGGCCAGAAGCTGCATCGCGTGGAAGTGGCTGGCTTCCAGAAGGGACCAGTCAAACGACACGGTTGCCCCAGCCACGGCATCGGCCTCACGCCCAACGAGAAGGAAGTCTGGGTCTGCGATGCCTTCAACCAGCAGATGCACGTCTACGATGTCACAACGCTGCCCCCCAAACATGTCGCCAGTTTGAAGGTCAAGGACGAGCCGGGTTGGATCACGTTCAGCTTGGACGGCACGCGTGCCTATCCCTCGACCGGCGATGTCTTCGATGTCGCCTCGCGCAAGATCATCGCCACGCTGAAGGACGAAACCGGCGCCGCCGTGCAGTCCGAGAAGATGCTGGAGATCGACTGGCGCGGTGCCGAGCCGATTCGCGCGGGCGACCAGTTCGGTGTCGGCCGGGTCACGAAGTAGCACTGAAGTTCGGTGGAAATGACGAGCCAGCCGCCGAATCTTCGCTCACCCCTGAAAACCAAATCTCCTCGCCGCGTGAGATCGAGGCGAGGAGACAAGAGTGCCGCTTACCGAACGACCTTGAGCGCATCGGCCGGTCCATCCGCGTTGGCCTCATCCCTTGGAAGTGGCGGGAGCGGCAAAGTGGCTGGGTCGCCGTTCAACGCGGGCAGGGTCGAGGTGGCGGGCTTCTCTGTTGCGGGAGGCGTGCTGGTCGCGCCCTCGGCGGACTTGTCGCTCGACTTCGGTAGCTTGGCCCGAAGTAGGCCGAGCAGCTTCTCGGCCGCTTCATCTTGCGGTGCCAGAGTCACGCACTTGTCGAGCTGCTTGATGGCCTCATTCGGATAGCCAAGGAACCCGTAGTGATAGCCGAGCAGAAATCGCAGTGCGGGTTCTTCGGGCTTGGCGCGGGCGGCTTTCTCCAAGACACGCAGCTGAGTCGTGTAGTCATCGACCTTGCCATACAGCTCGCGGAAGTTCTTGACGACGACATCCCATTGTTCCGATGGCAGCGTTTGCATGGCGAGCTGCGTCGCACCGGCCGCTTCGTCGAACTGTTCGTTCGCAAAGAGGGCCTGCCCCATCATCAACATCAGCACGGCGTTTTCAGGATCCTCGACCATCGCGTGTTTCCACGAGCGCGCGGCCCCTTTGTAGTCGCGACTCTTGAACGCGGTCTCGCCCGCCGCAGCGAACTCGGCCGACGACTGAAGGTCATCGGCGGAGGCTGGCTTAGGATTGGCTTGAGCCACAGCGGGTGCAGGAGAACCTACGTCAGGAGGTAACGCATCCGTCGCCACGGGTGCCACACTGCCGAGAACCATCGACTGCGAGATCGGTGAATAACCGACGCTCGTCGAACTGACTCCCAGCCCCAACCCAACGCCGCTGTAGCCGATCAAACCGGGACTAGCACTCGCATAGCCGTAGCTGTAGGGCTGACAAACACAGACCGGCTGGTAGCTGTAACAGCCCCAACGACGACCACCGTAGCCACCGCCAAAGCCGCCGTAGCCACCATACCCGAGTCCGCCATAACCATAACCGTAGCGGTTGTATCCCAGCCCGTAACCCCACGGCGAACCGAAGGAGTTCCACGACGAGAAGCCGCCATAACCCAACCCGAAGCCTCCCCAACCCCAGCCCGAATTGTGATGATGATGATGGTGGTGAGTCCCCGTCACCGCAGACCCGATGATGGCATTGCCTCGCCCCCCGTTGACTCCCCCATTCAAACCGACACCCGTGTGATGCCGGTTCGCCAGTGAGTTCGCCACCGTCGGCGCTTGGTGAGCATGGTTATTGTGGTGAGCCAAGAACGAATTCGAATGGTGGACCGACGCCGTGGAACCGGGTTGATGCCCGACACGATGCGCGGTTCCCGCAGCCGTGTTCGACAGACCGTGATTTCCATGCTGCTGGAGGAAGTGCGAATTCTGATTCGCCACGTGATGCTGGTTCGCCGTGTGATTCGTCGTCGAGTTCGCGCCATGATGGATCACATGCGTGCCACCATTCCCAGCTTGTCCGGAGTGCGTGCCGTGGTTCTGAAAGAACTGCCCCGTGTGCTGCTGCGTGTGAGTCGTCCCGAGGTGATGCTGACCACCCTGAATCACTTGGTGATTCCCCGTGATCCCCTGACCGCCGTTGTGGTGAATCGTTCCCGACTGAAATCCGCCGCTCAGTCCACCGTGATGCACCGCTCCCGAGTGAATCGACTGAGACCCGAAATTGTTCCCTTGATGAATCACTCCACCTTGGTGAAACGAGCCACCCTGATGGAATGAACCGCCTTGATGGACGGTATGACCACCAAAGCCGCCCGAGTGCCCACCACTGAACCCGCCCATGTGGCCACCCCCAACATGGCCTCCACTAAAGCCACCCGAATGACCTCCCCCGCCACCGCCGCCGTGTCCGTGGCCCGCCTGCAATGTCGTGAGACCGATCAGGCCCCACCCAACTACCACTCCCACCGACAGCCAACGAGACTGAGCCATGACCATTCTCCAGACACCGGGGATTTCAACGAGAAACGGGACGCGGCCATCCTACTCCCGATGTCCACCATTCAGCACCCAGCCATTTCTCACACCTTGCCGAGATGTAAGCCGCGAATGGTAAGCAGCAACGCTCGGGCAAACGCTACGGCGGGTTGTTCACACTGCAACCGGATC
>CAMAYU010000263.1 GCA_945862235.1 Schlesneria paludicola DSM 18645 | reverse complement strand
TGCCCGTGTTTTCGCTACGATCAAAGCACGGCCACGCCAAGCCGTGACCGTGGCACCCTGAAAACAAGCCTTTTCTTTCCGGATCGCCTGTGAGTTCGGGAAGTGATTGCGGCCCCGCTCCTAGACAGCATTACGGCAGCAGGATCGTGCGCAGGTCTTGCGAGGTTGGGGACGACTGGACGACGACGACCGCGTGATCGTTGTTGAGGCGGTCCAGTTGGATGACTCCCTCCAGTTCCTTGATCGTCTCGAACGACTGACCGGCGATTCCGCCACCTGTCACGGGGGTCGTGAGGCCGGGGTTCGTGGCGAGGTTTTCCGTGCTGATCTTCATGACGCCGCGGGCACTGTTCGACATCAGCAAAAAGTCTTTGCCGTCCTTCTTGTAGACGATCATGTCGAGCGGCTTGTTGCGGTTGCCGAGTTCGGCGACGGTCGTTCCCTTGGACTTCTCGCCCGGCTTGAAGCTGCTGACGGGGAACTTCACGAGCGGCGTGCAGGTGAAGCCCGCGAGCAGGCTTGGCTCGCCATTGATGTTCAGCGGGATGAAGGTGCGGATCGTGGCGTTGTCTTCGGTGCGACCATGGGCGGCGTGATAGATCTCGACGTTGCTGCCGATGTTGGCGTCATTGAACGGAAACGGGACTTCACGCACGTTCGAGGGAGACGCTCCACCTGCAACGCCCGAGACATAAACCTTGCCGTCCACATACGCGAGGTCGGTGATCGCCTCACCGCGCGGGTTGGAAGTCCGCCCATTGCGTGAGACCTCTTTGTCTTCGGGAGCATTCGGCAGCGACACCTTCTGGAACAAAACCTTGTCGAGCAGCACGCGGCTCAGTTTGCCATCGGCTTCGACGCGCACGAGCGCGGGCTTCGCGTCGGCGGTCACGGACAGATAGACATGGCCGCTGGTCGGGTTCACGGCGAGATCGTTGATCGTGGCGGAACCGGACTTCAGCAGTTCGGCCACCTTGCCGTTGAGGCCCGCCACATCGAGCGTGACCTTCGACGGATCGCCCTTCGTGTCACCCGTGCCGATCGCGAAGATCGTCGCGGACTTGGTGTCGCCCACAAACAGAATGCCGTCCGGTCCGAACGCCAATGGCCCAGCCGATTGGATCGCCGGGGTCCCTTCCTTCAAACCCCATTCGACGGCACTGGCCGCTGCTCCCGACAAGCAGGCACTGATGATGGCGGCAAACAAGACACGGTGAACTCGCATGAGGAACTCCTGGCTGACGAAACGGGTCGAGTCAATTCGAGGGGAGAGTGCGCGTGCGACAGGCTTAAAGGCAGTTTCAAAACCTGTTTTTGCTTCAAACAACTAGCCCGACACGCAAGCGAGGGCGGAACATTCGCTGACGATGAAGCCCTCGCTTGCGCGTCGGGCTAGTTTTGAAATGCGCTCTCTAGTTTTGAAATGCGTTCTAGCGGACTCTCCCACAGCTCGGGTGCGAAGTATGAGAACCGCCGCCGCATCCGGAAACCGAGCGAACCTGAAATGGACATGAGCCTGTCGCGTCGCCAGCGTTGTTGCGGTCTCTCACGAAATGGCAGCCTGTTGAAAACGTACAGTAGGCGGATCGCCTGCGCACATTTCTAATGTAGCAACACCGGCGAGCCGCCTGTGCTACGGGGTGTTCAACAGGCTATTCGTGGGCGCGAGCTTCGACATGAGGACTCCTGCCGCGACGGAGACGTTCAGTGACTGGATCGGGCCGAGCGGCGTGAGGGAGCAGAGTTCGTCGCAGTGTTCCTGAGTCACTTTTCTCAGCCCCTGTTCTTCGTTGCCGAAGATCAGCAGCGTCGAGCGGTCGCCGGGCGGACTCACCAGATTCTGTGCGGCATGTTCCGACGTGCCGAGGATCGCCAAGCCCGCCGCTTTCGCCAGGGTGATCGTTCGACTGAGATTTGAGGCCACGGCAAACGGCACGTATTCCAAGCCGCCCGAGGCCGTGTCATAGACCGTGGCCGACAGCGGAGCCGAACGCTCGCGAGTCAGGATGATCCCTTTCACGCCGAAGAATGCCGCCGTGCGAAAGATCGCACCGACGTTGTGCGGGTCCTGCAATTGTTCGAGCGCCAGCCAGAGGCCGGGTCGCTCGGTCATCTCCTCCGTGAAGAGTTCGTCAATCAACAGGTCCGGCCGTTCTTGAATGGTGGCCGACGCTGCGCCGAGTCGCTCACTCTTCCCTTTGCCGGACGAATTCCGGTCGGGTGCGGCGAGGCTCGTGCGAATCGGAATGTCGTGCTGACGAGCCAACTCGGCCACGGCCGCCCAGCGCGGCGAGGGCGTGCCCGGCGCGAGTCGCACTTCAAACACATCGGCAGGACGAACTCGCAACACGGCTTCAACACTGTGCGGGTTTCGCAGGATCAACGACATCAGTCAGCTTTCTCTGGGCGGTTGTGTCGGACGGGCACTCTTGCCCGTCCGGTTTTGGGAATGATCGGGAGATCAGAACAGGCGGGCAGAAGTGCCCATTCTACGAAGTCAGTCGTTGTCGCCGCATCTCGTAGAACAAGATTCCTGCGGCAACAGCGGCGTTGAGCGATCCGACTTGGCCGGTCATGGGAATGCTGAACGACTGGTCACACCGCGCGAGCAACTCGGGACGGATGCCTCGCCCCTCGTTCCCGATGATCGCGACAGTCGGGCGTTGGAAGGAGGCTTGGTAGAGCGGCGTGTCGGCTCGCTCGGAGGCGGCCACGATTTGAAAGCCGCGCTCTCGCAGGGAGTCGATCGCCGCGACCAGATCGTTCGCGCGGGCGATGGGGATGTGATTGACCGCTCCCGCCGAACTGCGAGCCACTTGGCTGTTCACGTCCACTTGCTCATGTTCCCCGATCACGATCCCGTCGAGACCGAGCGTCGAAGCCGAGCGGACGATCGCGCCGAAGTTGAACGGGTCTTGCAGTCGATCCAGCGCGACGAGCATCGGCTGAGCTGGCAGCGACTTTCCCAGTTGATCGAGCGTGTGATACGGGAACGGCGCCATCCGCGCCGCCATCCCTTGATGCTCGCTCGAACGGCAGGCTTTGGTGAGCGATCCATCGTCGGTCGCGATCGCTTGAATGCCGATCTCGTTCGCCAATCGCGCCGCTTCGTCCCACAGCACGTCGTCGGCACGGTCTCCGATCAGCAACTCGATGATCGGCCAACGCGCGGCTCGCAACGTGGCCAACACGACGTGACGGCCCCAAATCCAGCAACGATTGTGATTGGTCAGCACATCGCGGCGGGCGCTCCGTCGGCGGGAGGAATCAACCATGACGTGGCAACTTGTCTGCGAGAAAAAAAGAAGAGGGATTGTGCTTCAACGTGAGTCCGCCATGAAACCAATACGGTCTCACCGACCAGCCACGTTCACGAGTTCGGCCACAAGCGGATCGATCTGCTTCTCGTAGGAGATTCCTTCTTGTCCACCACCGACCGGCGTCCGGTTGTCGAAGCGTTTCGAGAGCTTTCCTGTGCGATCGAACACGTACACGGCGGGGATGGAATCGAGGTCCATCTGTTGAAACAACTCATCGGCGGGGACGGTCGAGATCAGGTTGACGATCGTCTCGGCCTTCATCTCGACCAACGCGCTGAGAACGCGCTCGCGGTAGTAATCGACCGGCTTGTTCTTCGCCCCGATGAAGTCACAGTCGAACGAGATGCAAACCACGTCGCCCGGGTGCCGCAACTGTAACGCCACCAGATGAGGGAACTCTTGCAGACACGGTTCACACGACGTGGACCAGACATCCACAACGACGACCTTTCCCTTGTGATCGGCCACGAAGGCTTGAACCTCGGCCCAGTTCTTGGCTTGCAGTTCGACGGCCTTTGCTGGAGTTGCCACTTTGCCGGACGACTCTTCGCTGGAAGTGTTGCCCCCGATCATTGTCGGTGCTGGCGTCGTCAGTGCGGTTGCCGCAGGAGTTGGCGCTGCGGGCCTAATCGGCGGCGGCGGCGGTTCGCAGCCGAGGCACGCCGCGACGATGACCGCGACAGATAGTGCGAGGATTCGAAGTTTGGCAGGCAGTTTCATAGCGGTCTCTTGATGGCGTCGAGAGGGATTGGCGACCGCTTCACAATCGGCTTGGGAGCGGTGGACGGGGATTGTTCCGGCGGTGTGGTTCGCTCGCAAGGCACTGCTCGAATGCAGACCGAATGCATCGATTGACGCGTTTCGGAGTCTCACTCGTTGGCAGGGTCATCGCCTTGTTCAATCTGTGGTGTTGCGTGCCACGATCACGGAGTTTCGACGTGGCCGTGCAACTGTAAAACCGCCTTCAACTCTTCACACGGCCACGTCGAAGCTCCGTGACCGTGGCACCCCCAATTGAAAAAGGCGTTGGCCGTCACTCGTCGGTTGCGGCTCTGGGAACGCTGCGGCAGACTGTCGGCGAATCGGATCACTGAGTGAGTTCCTCCCCTTCGTCGCGACGCCAACTCCGTTCACTTCGCCCCCACCCGATTTGCATCGAGGATGTTCCAATGAATTGCGGCTCCGTACCTGTCGTTCGCGGTGTGATGCTGTTCGCCTCGATCATCGTCATTGCGACGACGAGTTCCCGCATCACAAACGCCGCCGAATCGCCGCAGTCGTTGCGTGCGGGGGCTTTCGCGCAAGACATCACGCCGCCCGAGTTCCCGATCTCGGTGAACGGCAACATGGCGGACTCACTGGCTCAAGCGGCACACGACCCGCTGCACGCCCGGTGTCTGGTGCTCTCGAACTCCGAGACCACGCTGGCGATCGTCGTCTGTGACAGTTGCATGTTGCCGCGTGAGTTGTTGGACGAAGCGAAGCGACTCGCCAGCGAGAAGACCGGAATCCCAACCTCACACATTTTGATCTCGGCCACGCATTCGCATTCGTGTCCGACATCGACCGGCGTGTTTCAGAGTGACCCCGACGCGAAGTACGTGAAGTTTCTGCCCGTTCAAATTGCGAAGGGGATCGAGCAGGCTCATCGACAACTTGAACCGGCTCGCATCGGTTGGGGTGCGATCGATGAGCCGTCTCAAATCTTCAATCGACGCTGGCTGCTCAAGTCGGGCGAAGTCAGTGAAGACCCGTTCGGCGGTGTTACCGACAAAGCGAAGATGAATCCCGGTTACAGCAACCCACACGTAGACCAGCAGGCGGGGCCGATCGACCCACAGGTCTCGCTACTGTCGGTGCAGGCACGCGACGGACGGCCGATCGCGCTCTTGGCGAACTACTCGTTGCACTACGTCGGCGGCGTGAGTGGTGGCGTGTTGTCGGCCGACTACTTCGGTGAGTTTTGCGTGCGGATCGCGCGTCACATCGGTGCGTCGGCCAACAAGGTTGAGGAGGGAAAGAAGTCGCCGCCGTTCGTTGCGATCTTGTCCAACGGGACGAGTGCCGACGTGAATAACGTCAACTTCAGCCTGAAGACCGGACCGAAGCGTGAGCCGTACGAGCAGATGGGGATCGTCGCTGAAGTCGTCGCGCAAGCAGCGGCGAAGGCATACCAGCAGATTCAATATCGAGACTCACTCCCGCTGAAAGCGCGTGAGGCGGAAGTGGAACTCGGCGTGCGTTTGCCTTCGCCCGAAGAAGTCGCCGCTGCCGAGAAACGTCTTGCCGATGTGACCGAACGGCCGCTGCGAGGGATGCCGCTGGTCTACGCGCGGGAGACCGTGTTGCTGGCGAAGTACCCCGCCACGATGAAGGCCAAGCTGCAAGCGTTTCGGATCGGGCAACTCGGCATCGTGTCGAGTCCCTGCGAGACGTTTACCGAAACAGGCTTGGCGCTGAAGAAGAGCAGCCCGCTGCCCGCGACGTTCACAATTGAACTCGCCAACGGCTACAACGGGTACTTGCCGACTCCCGAACAACACCAGCTTGGCGGCTACGAAACGTGGCGGGCGCGTTCGAGTTATCTGGCCACCGACGCGGAGCCAAAAATTCGCTCGACACTGCTTTCGTTGTTGAAGGCGGTCGCGGAATAACAGCCTGTCCCAAATCAACGCCCTGTTTCAGTGGAGTCGGAAAAAACTAGCCCGACGCGCGAGCGAGGGCTGGATGTTCGATGAGTACGAAGCCCTCGCTCGCGCGTCGGGCTAGTTTTGAAATGCGGACTCAGACTTCGACAGGTTCTAGGTCGAGTAGATAATCCGCCGACGAGTCTCACAACGGATGGCGATGCGAGCAGGAGACCGCGATGAAGAACGTGCTGGCGTTGATTCTGGCAGGTGGCAAGGGGACGCGGCTGGAGCCGCTGACGCGAGACCGAGCCAAGCCGGCGGTGCCATTTGGCGGCGCGTACCGCATCATCGACTTTGCCCTCTCGAACTGCATCAACAGCGGCCTGCGGAAGGTCCTCGTGATGACGCAGTACAAGGCGGTGAGCCTCGACCGGCACATCAACCTCGGCTGGCGATTCCTCTGCCGTGAGCTGGATGAATTCATCGACATCCTTCCGCCACAGCAGCGGCTTCACGAAGACTGGTACAAAGGAACCGCCGACGCCGTCTATCAAAACATCTACTCCATCGAGCAGTGCCGCTCGGACCATCTGGTGATCTTGGCGGGCGATCACATCTACAAGATGGACTATTCCGAACTGGTCCGCGATCACATCGAATCGGGTGCGGTCCTCACGATCGGTTGCATCCCCTGCTCGCTCAAAGAGGGGACCGAGTTCGGTGTGATGCAGGTGGACTCGAGCCGCCGCATCGTGGAGTTCCAAGAGAAGCCGGCCGAACCAAAGCCGATGCCCGATGATCCGACGCGGTGTCTAGCCTCAATGGGCATCTACGTCTTCAACACGAACTTTCTGTTTGACCGCTTGATCGCGGATGCGTCAGACGTGAAGAGTTCCCACGACTTCGGCAAGAACATCATCCCCGCGCTGATCGACAACCACCTCGTGCGGGCATACCCGTTCCGCGATAAGAACACCGGCGACAGCCATTATTGGCGCGATGTCGGGACGCTCGACGCAATCTATGAGGCCAACATGGATCTCATTGCGGTCGATCCAGAGCTGAACCTGTATGACAACACTTGGCCGCTACGCAGTTACCAGCCGAACTGTCCGCCACCGAAATTCGTGTTCGCTCAAACGACGGGGCCGAATCCGCGCGTCGGCCATGCCCTCGACAGCCTGATCTGCGGCGGGAGCATTGTGTCGGGCGGCACCGTTCAGCGCTCGGTCGTCGGCTACAACGTCCGCCTACACAGTTGGTCCAGTGTCGAGGATTCGATTCTGTTCGATGGCGTTGACATCGGTCGAAACGCACGCGTCCGCAAGGCCATCATCGACAAGCACGTCCGCATCCCTTCTGGAGTGAGCATTGGCTTCGATCCCGACGAAGACCGCGCCCGTGGCTACGCCGTCACGGAATCAGGGATCGTCGTCATCGGCAAAAGCGACGACTAAGAAACTATCCGGAAAGAAACAGCTTGTTTTCAGGGCGCCACGGTCACGGCTTTGCGTGGCCGTGCTTTGATCGTAGCGAAAGCATGGCCACGCAAAGCCGTGACCGTGGCATCCAACTCAGGGCCCGCTCGCTGCTCATGGCGTACGACTTATCGGATAGCCACTCAGAGTCTCATCCTGAACCACGCGGCTAAACGACTCAGCTCTGGCCGCTCGCCTCACTGCGGTACGGCTCCGCAAACTCGATCATTGTGATCGATCACTCGCGAACGGATCTGTGTCGTCGTGCGGC
>CAMAYU010000262.1 GCA_945862235.1 Schlesneria paludicola DSM 18645 | reverse complement strand
AGCCACGGTTGGCCCCATTCGCCGGACGGGAGACCGCGCGTGTCGAGTGACGTGGCGCGGTTCCCGTGAATGTCGAGCAACTTGTCGCGCAGAGCATCCAGATTGTCGAAGACGACTTTGTGTTGGATGACGTGGTGCGAGTCGGTCGTCTCATCGAAGTCGCAACGGTAGAAGCCATAGACGGGGCCGGTATCGACCCCTTTGTCGATCTTCAGCAGCGTCATGCCGACGTTCGCTCGGTCATTCTGAGCGAGTGCCCAGAAGCAGCCGTGCGCGTTCCGATACTGAGGACAGATGCCGGGGTGCATGACAAACGTCCCCGCCGTCGGGATCGAGAAGACACTCGGCTTGAGCAACGTCTTGCAGCGGGCGATCACGAGGTCACAACCCGCGTCGCGCAGAAACGCTTCGACTTCGGGAGCATTTGGCGACGGCGCGTGAATCACGCGCGTGGCCTCACCCAGCGGCGCGAATCGCTCGCAGAGTGATTTCAGCGTCGCCGCTTCCCACGCGCGATCCTGCTTCGCGAGAAACAGCTTTGAGTAGACACGGAACGCCAGTACATCGAGAAACCGCAGCAGGCCGACTCGTTTGATCTCACGCTTCACCCGCTGCCGCATCCGCCGCGGAGGCTCTTCCAGCACGATGACTCCGACCAACGAAGTCGTCGCCGCCAGCCAACGGGCCAACCCTTCTCGATTAAGCGGATCGTCGGCGTGACAGATCAGCACCGTGCGCGGCAGCTTTGTTTGTGATGGGGCTGGCCTTGTCCCCTCGCCCCGATTCGGGCACCGCCGCTGCGGTGGTCGGGAGAGGGCTAGGGTGAGGGGTTCTTCTCCCGTCCCCTCGTCTCGGTCGAGGGGCAAGTTCTCACAGAGAATGCCCGACTCCCAATCCGTCCCCGCTTCCGGGCCATCGACCAACGCGGCATCACTCACGATTTGTTCCTTCGGTTGGAGTTCCGCCTTCACTCGCGAAGACAACACCCCGTCCGAAGAACCTACGTCACAGCTCCGCCCCCTGCGCCGAACCACTACGCCGCGTCAGCCATTTCCCCCGCGTTCAGGCGAACGCTCGTGCCGGTTATGCGGGTTGTGTTCGACAACCATGACCGAGTCACCCCGCCGCGATCAGAACAGCTCGGCAATCGGCTGGCCTGCCGGGAGCATGTTTGTCGGGCGTCCGGCCTGGTTCGTGTATTGCAGATCGAGCGGCACGCCGAGGTACTGAAAGAAGGTCGCGTGCAGGTCATTCGGCGAAATCGGTTTGGAAAGGGGGACATCTCCCTTCGCCGTCGATTCCCCGATGATTCGTCCCATGGGCATCCCACCGCCGACGAGGACTTGGTTGCCGAGTTGTGGCCAGTGCTCGCGTCCGCCGTCCTTGTTGATGTGCGGCGAGCGGCCGAATTCTCCCACGATCGCCAGCAGGACTTTTTGATCGAGTCCACGGTCGTAGAGGTCTTCGATGAAGACGGAGACCGCGTGATCGAACTCGGGGGCCAGCTTGTGCATCTCCTGCTCGATCGTGCCGTGATTGACCGACGGATTTGTGCCGTGCGAATCCCAGCCGCCGTACCAGACCGAGATCATGCCGGTGTTGGCCTCCGCCAGCCGCCGCGCGAGCAACAGGTTCTCGCCGAGCTTCTTTTCTCCCTTGCCGTACTTGTCTCTCAGCTTCGGGTCTTCACGCGACAAGTCGAACGCTTCACGAGCCTGACCTCGAACCAGTTCGACCGCTCGGCCTTCGTACTCGTCCAACGCGCTCATCATGCCGCTCTGGTCGATGGCTCGATCCATGCGATCGAACTGGTGGAGCAACGACCGGCGGTCTTGCAGTCTCCCCAGCTCCAGCTTGGGCATCATGTTCGCAAGGGCATTGCCGCGCGCGTCGAACGGACCGTGTGCCGCTCCAAGCCACGCGGGGCCCTCGGCGTATAAGTGGTCCAACCCCACATAGGTCGGCATGCCGGTCGTTGGATGATGGGGGCCACGCGACCGCGACAGGATCGAACCGAGACTGGGCTGAACCGGCGGGGCACCGTTGGCTGCGGGAGGATAGTCGTATCCCGTCGAGAGCCAGTGCGTCGCCGCTGCGTGATCGGCCGCAGTGTGTGCGAAGGAACGGATGATCGAATATTTGTCAGCCAGTCGCGCGAGTTTCGGAAACAGGCCGCCGATGTGCGTGCCGGGGACGTTCGTCTTGAGTGTTCCCACGACGCTCCGATAGGGGGCCGGATTGTCGGGCTTCGGGTCAAACGTCTCGTAGTGCGTTGGACCACCCGACAAGAACAACCAAATGACCGTCGTGTCCTTGGGGCCGGCGGCCGTCTTGGCCTGAGCATCGCGAGCACGCAGCAAGTCCGGCAACATCAGGCCCGTCGCCCCGAGTGCGCCGACTTTGAGAAAGTCCCGCCGACGAGTGCCATTACAACAGGTCGACTGCCGCGAACCGAAAACGCTCAACATGGGTGACTCCTCAAGGTGAATCCATCAGCGAATGTTGGTAATCGATCTCGACCAGCCAAGCAACCCGGCTTGATTGTTTGCAGGGCCATCGCTTTGTTCAACGTAGGGCGGACCAACTCAGTTCGAGCGCCGGCCACCCTCGTGAAACATCGAGAAATCACTTTTCGGAGACCGCCACCTGCTTGCGGCGTTGTTTGCTGCGGATGTGTGGCCAACGGCCCTCACTTGGCCCGTCTGGTGAGCGGCACGGCGCTAGCCGCCGGTCCGTCCTGACTCGGAACCGGCGGCTAGCGCCGTGCCGCTCACCAATGCTTCTTCTCGGCTTCGATGTGGTCGTCTGAAACGCTGGCTCCGTCGGGACGGAGCCTGATGAACTCGTTATCGACGTTCACACAATTCCGGCGGCTCATGCAGACGACCATCGCCTTGCCGTCCATCCCTTCCAGTCGCCGCTCGAAGTGTTGGACCAAGCCTTCCGCGATCAGGCGAAGCCGTTTCTCGCTGCCGACAAGTGCTTCCAGCGCGGCCCACTTGGTCTTGAGCTTCTGCTGACGATCCTCGTCTTCCCCTTCGGTGTTTTCCACGAACTCGGAATCGACCTTGGGGTCCACCGTAGAGAATGAGTGTCGCCACTCACCAACCGAGTGGACACTCAAGGTGCCGTATGACGCCGGATTTAATCCGAAGTCGTCGTTTCCTGTTCTTCATCGACTACAGATCCACGGACGAGGGATTGGGTATCCCGACTGATTGCTGCTCGTGCAGCCGTTGGCTGGCACGAAACCGGCGAAGCCGCTCGGCGACAAGTGGTGGATGAAGTGTTGCACCCAAGCGAAGGTCGCGTTCCATTTGGGAGGCACATCGTGCTTCCACCGCACGTCCTCGTCGCTGAGGTGCCTGTCCGAATCGTTGAACGGCGGATTGGCCGGCACGTCATCGGCCTTGCGGTCTTTGTGCAGGTCGCGGCGGAACGTGTCGGCGTGTTCGGGGCCGAGGTTGCCTTCGATGCCGCGAAGGGCCGGGTTCATCATTGCCAGCCGCCGCGTCGTCGAGTTGGACTCCTGCTCGTAGGCTGCAATGTCGCCAATCCGGCCGTATACGACGTGCTTGTACTTGGCCGCGTTCCTGTTGTTGCGGAGCTTGTCGGCGGTGAGCCAGAGCTTGGCCTCGAAACCGAGATTGGCGGCGCTGTCGTTCGAGGCACTGCCACTCGCTGGCTTCTTCTTCGCTAGGTTGATTTGCCGTGGTGTCGTTTCGGTGCTTGAGATCGGGGCGGGGAGGTACGGGTCCCCACGAAGACGTGCCAATGAACAGAACCCGGCGAGAGGAGCACTCGCCGGGTTCTGGGTGTGTTGCTCTGCTTGATCGCCAGGGCGATAGCTACGTGCCGTAGGTCAATGAGACTTTCTTGGTGAGTCGGGTGGCGTCACGCCCAATAGCACTCACTTTGTCATTCACCCCGTGCCGCTCAAAGTGAGTGCCATTGGGCTGACGCCACCCGGCTCACCAAGGCCGACTATGGGCAAGTGTCTCACCGTGGGCCGCACCAAGGCCGCTCAGATCGACTTCAAGAAATCGACCAGCAACTTCTTTTGGTCGGCGTTCAGTTTGAGGTAGTTGTCCTTGATGATGCGGGCCTCGCCATCGTGGGCTTGGATGGCGGCTTCGATCGTCGCGGCGCGGCCGTCGTGCAGGTACGGGCCGCTGACGTTGATGCCCCATAGCGGCGGCGTCTTCATGTCGCGGGGACCGGCGGATCCCTGAACGATGCCGTCACCGAGCGTTCCCATGTCGTGCAGCAGCAGGTCCGAGTAGAGCATCACCGCTTTGGCGTTGAGGGCGGCGACGGGGCTGGGGCCGGTCATCATCATCGGTGTGTGGCAACTCGCGCAGCCGGTATCCAAGAAGATCTTCGCACCGAAGGCGGTGGACGCGGTGACCGGGGCCGTGGGGGGAGCGGCGATGAACCGCATGAAGTCGGCGAGGCGATCAATGTCTCCCTTGCCGTTCGCCGGGTCCACTTGATCTTCGGGATCGCGGACTTTGTCCAACTTCGTCAGCAGTGCGACATTTCCGTTAGGAGCGTTCTCCGTTGGGAACAGGCGGCTGGTGATCCCCATCTCGTTCAGATAGGCATCGCCCGAGAACGTCAGCAGGTTGGCTTGTTGACCCTTCCAACCGAAGCGGCCGACGAGCCTTCGTCCCGTGGCAACATCCTGAACCATCGACGCCTTGCCGAGAACGCCGTTCACCGGCGTGGCTCTGACGCCACGCAAGATGGTCGCGTCGGGGATCGCTTCGATCAGGCCGAGTCCGAAGAGCGGAGTCGATTGCCGTTTGGCGATGACATTGGCTTGAGGAGGAACCCGCTCCAAACCGTCGCGGCTGATGGCCCGTTCCTGCAACAGCGATCCACCGAGAGACGTGAGCGGGTCGAACACGCCGTTCGCGACGTGTCCGAATCGCGTGACAAAAATTCGGCTGCTGCCGCCAATTGCGGGGACTCCGTGGCACGCCACGCATGAATCGCGATTGAAGATCGGCCCGAGTCCCGTGGCGGGAGTCTCCACATTGCGGAAGTCCTCGCGGCCTTCCATGAAGTCCGCCAACTGATTGGCCGTCAACCCGACCAACGGTTCGCCGTAACGCAACGGCTGTGGTGGTTGCGGGGGCTGTGGAGGAGGAGGTGGGGGCGGAGCCTCTTCAGTCGCTTGTTGAGCCGGTTGTGGGGTTTGTGCTGTTTGTGCTGAACCGACCGCTGATGAGAGCAGCACCGCCGCTCCGACTGCTGCCGCAGCCATCGTTCGTGAGCGGCTGGTGACGAAGTGAGTGAACGTGGCGAAGGTCATGATTGTGCCTCTCGAAAAGAGTCTGCTGCGACACACTAGCCCGAAGTGTGAACGAGAAGATGTGTGGCGTTCCTCGCTCACGCATCGGGTTAGTGTCACTATTAGCCGCGTGAGGTGGATGTTCGGCCGAAACGCCCGATCACAGTTTGCACTCTCGTTCTTCCGTTCCGCACGATGTCCGGAACAGCGTGCGTGGACGGGAGGAGAGTGCCAAGTGCGAAGCGGCGTGATGGCCACAACCTGACAAACGCAGCGTCTCCACCGTCATCAACAGGAATTCGGGTCGTTCGCAAAAGAATTCGACCGGCCGCTTGGCCAGGGCTATCGGCTTATCAATTGGAGGTGCCACGGTTTCAACAAGGCGATGGCCCTGTCGCCCGGCTGCTTGGCCTTCCTGTCACGGAGTGGCAGGGCTACTTTTGTCGGGCATGTTGGGTTGATGTCCCGTCGGTAGTTTCAGCGGATCGGGTGTGATGAGGAATCAAGACTCTCAATCGACGCGGGCTGGCGAATCCTTCGGCCGTCGGCCGTTGGGACGCGGATGGCTTTTCTCGGCTGTGGTTGGCCTGTTAGTTGTTGTGGGAGGCGTGGCCGTAGTTCTGTGTTGGCCTCGTTCGGAACCCGCGCGCGACGGCGCGAAGTCGTCCCGTCCAGAGTCGTCGGCGAATGAGCGGACGCTCACCCAGGACACGCCCGCGAATCCGCACGGCTATCTCGGGCCAGATGCCTGCGCCGCCTGTCATGCCGAGCGAGTCGCAGAGTTTCGCGGGACGCGGCATTACCTCGCGTGCGTGGTTCCGAGTGCCGGTCACATGCCCGAGGGATTCCAGCCGGGAAAGGGATCGTTCCATCCGAACGGGGCGTCGGTTCGCTTCGAGATGACCGAAGCCAACGGCAAGTTTCTTCAGACTGCAATTCGCAGCACTCCGGCAGGCGAAGTCCGTTCCACGGCGACGGTCGATCTCGTGTTCGGTTCGCAGGCTCAGACGGACGAGGTCTACTTCACTTGGCATCACGATGAGATCAGCGAGTTGCCGATGAGCTGGCTCCATCCGCAGCGCGCGTGGGGCACGGCGGGGTTCGATCGCGAGGGGAGCGGCGACTTCTCACGCCAGACGACTCCGCGCTGCATGGAGTGCCATAACACGTGGATGGATCACGCGCCGGGAACGCTGAATCAGTACAAACGCGACACCGCGATTCTCGGTGTGACGTGCGAAGTCTGTCATGGTCCCGGCAAAGAGCATGTGACATTTCATCAGACTCATCCCGAGGCTCGGTCGAGTCAATCGGTCGTTCATCCGGGACGGCTCTCGCGCGAGAGGTTGATGGACCTGTGCTCGCAGTGTCACAGCAATGCCCTCCGGGATCGCGGTCCCGCGTTTAGTTATCGGCCGGGCGATCCGCTCGACGCGCACGTCAAGACGCTCACGACCAGAAAGCCCGAGGACGATCACGTCGCCAACCAGACGACGTACCTGCGCGCGAGCAAGTGCTTTCAGAAGAGCGACACGTTGACCTGTGTCACCTGCCACAACCCGCATGAGGCGACGAAACTGAGTGGCCGTGGTGTGGGACAGAGTGCCTGTCTCGAATGCCATCAGGCGGCCGATTGCGGAGAGCGAGCCAAGCTGCCGGTGGGCGTGCAAGACAACTGCGTCGGCTGTCACATGCCTCGCGGCCGAAAAATCCAGGTCGCGTTTGAAACCGCCGCCGTTTCCTATCTGGCACCCGTTGGCAAATGGGAACACCGCATCGCCGTGCATCCCATCGCGCGGGATGAAGTGCTGCTCGCATGGCATCAGTCTCAGCCGGGAGCCGACAGCCGCGACGAAGTCACTCGGTTGACGAAGTCGTTGGTCGAGTATTGGCTCGGTGAAGCGGAGTCGCGTCGCACGGAGTACCGCTTTATCGCGGCGATGGATGCGTACCGGCAGGCTCAACTGTTGGAGGCGACACCGGCGGTTCAAGAGAAGCTGCGTGAGGTCGAGGCGACGCAGACCACGGTCGAACAGGAACTGACGCGGGCGATTCACCGGATCAAAGAGGGGCGGTACGACGAAGCCTTCGATCTCGTGCAGCATGTCCTGACGCTCAAGCCGAACCATGCCGTCGCACATGGACGGCTGGGAACTTTGTACGCACTGCGCGGCGAGGAGGAACTCGCCACACAGCATTGGAAGGCGGTCCTCGAACACGATCCGGACGACCAGTACGGCGAGTCGATGCTCGGCTGGCGAGACCTGACGCAGGGACGCCCGGCCGACGCGCTCGCGGCGTTCGAGCGGGCGGAGGCCCTCGAGCCTTACTTCGCCAAAATCAACTATCACATGGCACTCGCACTGACGAAGCTCGAACGCTGGCCGGAAGCGATCGCACGGCTGGAGCGTCTGCTGGTAATCGATCCCCATCACGTCGAGGGCCACTTCAATCTGTGCCAAACGCTGCGGATCAACCACCG
>CAMAYU010000261.1 GCA_945862235.1 Schlesneria paludicola DSM 18645 | reverse complement strand
GCCGCCGAAAAACCGTCCGCGCCGACGGCACCGAAGAGCGTGCGGGTGCCCGAGTGTCGGATCGTGTTGATTCGACAGGTGACCTTGGCCTGCGATCGGGCGGGGGTGTTGAGGTCGGTTGAATTTCACGAAGGGGATGCGGTCGAGGCCAGGCAGCAAATGGTGCTGATCGCCGATGAAGTAGCTCGTGCGAATTTGGCCGTGGCCGAGAAGAAGGCGTCCAACGATGTCGATGTTCGGTTCAATCAGAAGGCCCGTGACTTGGCCGAGGTCGAATATCAGAAGAACGTCGAGGCCAATGAAAAGGCGGCGGCCAAGTCGAAGGGCGACGGCAAGCAAACCGTGGTGGCGGTCGCGCAGCTTGAGATCGAAAAGCTGAGGCTCGCGGCCGATAAGACTGTGCTGGCGATCGAACAGGCCGAGAACGAACTCGCGTTGAACAAGCTGGCGGCGGACCAAGCTCGTGCCGAACTGGCCACGCATTCGGTGATCGCTCCGTTCTCGGGAGTCGTGACGCGGGTCTATAAACATCCCGGCGAAGCCGTTCGCCAAGGCGACCCGATTTTGGAGTTGGTCAATGTCGATCGCGTGCGCATTGAGGGGCGTGTGGCTCTGTCCGATGTGCGCGCGATCAAGCCGAAGCTCAAGGTGCGCGTGAAGCTGAACGATCCTGACTTCAGTCCTCCCGCTGCCGCCGAAGAGTTCGTGGGGCGAGTGACGTTCATTGATGTCACCGTCGATCCGGTGACGCGCGAGACACGCGTCTGGGCGGAAGTCGAGAATCGCGACAACATTCTGCGTGGCGGATTGATGGCCGAGATGGTGATTGAAACAGCGGAGTAGCGATGAGCCAAAGCAATGCCGGGGGAAGAGAAGCCCGGATTTTCTGAAAGCCGGACTTCGGCAAGTTCGCTAATCGTTGCCACTCCACACCCAAAGCCAATTCCATGTCCCTCGCTCTTCCCTCCGAACAGACGCCGTCGTCGCAACGCCCCGTGCCGTTGCGCGGGCGGGGCGATCTGATCGTGAAGCGGATGGAGTTTCGCGGGGTCGCCCACTTCATGGTCAAGGATGCGGTGGGCCTCACATACCACCTGCTGCGGTGCGATCAATATCGCGTATGGCAGATGCTCGACGGGGAGCGGCATCTGGAGTCGATCCGCGACGCATTGATCCGCGAATTCCCCGCACTCAGCCCCACGTTGACCGACGTGCAGCAGTTGGTGGCCGACCTGCACCAGAAAGGGCTCGCGTATGGCGTGCGTCCGGGGCAGGCGATGGCGCGGATCGAACAACGTCGGAAGAAGAGGCGACAACAGATTTGGAGCGTCTGTACCAACATCCTGTCGTTGCGACTGCCGGGCTGGGATCCGGACGCGTTGCTGGGGCGAATGCTGCCGTGGACGCGGTGGCTGTTTCATCCCGCGACCGCGTTACTCGCGAGTCTCTTCGTGCTGGCCTCGTGGGCGTTGCTGGCGACACAGTTCCAGACGTTTCAAAGTCGGTTGCCTGCGTTCAACCAGTTCTTCGGCTGGCCCAACCTGATCTTCATGTGGTTGACGCTGGCGGGAGCCAAGATCATTCACGAGTTCGGCCACGGGTTGTCATGCAAAGTATTCGGCAGCGAGTGTCACGAAATGGGAGTGATGCTGCTCGTCGGCACTCCGTGTCTGTATTGCGACGTGTCGGACTCTTGGATGCTCAAGAACAAATGGAAACGCATTCTGATCGGCGCGGCGGGAATGATCATTGAAATCGTCCTCTCGGCGGCGGCCATCTTCGTTTGGTGGCTCACGTCACCGGGACTGCTGCATTACCTCTGCTTGAACCTGTTTTTTGTGACCGCCGCCACGACCGTGATCTTCAACGCGAATCCGCTCATGCGACTCGATGGCTACTACATGCTGAGCGACTTCCTCGAAATCCCCAACCTGCGGCAGAAGGCGGACAAACTGTTTCAAGAGACGGTGGCGCGAGTCTGTCTCGGCGTGGAACCTCGGCCTGATCCGTTCATGCCGCAGACCGGTCTCCACTGGTTCGCACTGTTCGCCGTGGCTTCCACGATCTACGGTTGGGTCGTGCTGTTCGGCATCCTGACGTTCCTCTATACGGTCCTCAAGCCGTATGGATTGCAGAGCGTCGGTCAAACTCTGGCGGCCGTGTCGGTGTGCGGAGTGGTGTGGAGCGTGGGAATGAAGTCGTATCAACTGTTCGCGGTACCGCGACAACACCCGATCAAGAAATGGCGCGTGGCGATCAGCGTGGCGGTCTTGCTGGCCCTGATCGCGGCGTTGGGAACGGTTCCGGTTCCGTGGTTCGGTTCGGCAGCGTTCGTGATCGAACCGCACGGCGTGCGGCATGTGCTGACCAAGGTGCCCGGTGAATTGGTGGCACTGCACGTAAAGCCCGGTGATCTGGTTTCGGCGGGAGAACTCCTCGCTGAACTGTTTGATCCCAAACTGGAGGACCGCTCTCGGCAACTGCTCGTGGCGCAGGAGGTCCAACACAAGGCGCTCCACCTCGCCAAAGTGACCGACGATTCCAGCGGTCGTGCGATGGCCGAGCAGAGCCTGAGTTCCGTCAACGAGCAACTGGCCGAGTTGGCCCAGCAACGGAAGCATCTGCAAATTGTCGCCCCCTGCGCGGGAACGATCGTCGCGCCGCCGAGACTCCCAGCACCCAAGCTGGAACAACTCCGCACGCGGCTCGTCGGTTGGACCGGCACGCCGCTGGATGCCAAGAACGCCGGTGGCATCTTCGACGAACGAACGCATTTACTCAGCATTGCCCCGGCCAACACGATGCAGGCGCTCCTCTATCTCGATCAGGCCGACCGTCACGATGTGACGCTGGGAATGCAGGTCGGCCTGAAGTTCGATCATCTGCCCGGTCGCGTCTTTCGCGGAACGATCTCCCAGATCGCGACGGCTCAGTCCGACTTCGCTCCCGAATCGCTATCGGTCAAACATGGCGGATCGCTCGCCACCGTGACGGATCAGGAAGGGAGGGAGCAACTCGAAGACGCCGCTTATCAGGCGACGGTTCACCTCAGCGCAGCGCCCGATCTGCTCAAGCCCAACCTGCGCGGCAACGCCCGTTTCATTGCCGCGAAACGCTCCGTCTTCGGTTGGGCGTGGAGATACATCCGTCGGACGTTCCACTTCCGGATGTGATGCGTGGCGGAAGCCAACGGGCCGCCGACTACCGAGACCACTCCCCTTTTCTCCGCTCTCTTATTCAAGCCACACCATGCCCGACGAAGCTCAACTCCAAATTGGCACCGAGTTCTTGAAGCTCGCGGTCCATCAGCTTCAAGCTCTCGGCGGCGGCATTTGGCTGGCAGAGTCGAACCAACTGGTTGCCATCGCCGGTGACAACTTGGATTGCCTCGGCCTTGCCGAGTTTGAATCGGTGCGAGCGCTGCTGGCCACAGGCAGGTCTGAGGCCCTCAAGGCCGGTCGCCCTTTGGCCATTGCGACTTCCTCTCTGGCCGATGTTCCTCGGGATCGCCAAGTGACGCTGCTGTTCAGCCCCTTTCGGACTGGCGACAAACAGGGTGTGATTCTGATCGCTCAGCAATCGGAGTTGCCGTCCCAGCAGCGTGACGGCCAGTTGCAATATCTGGCTCAACGAGGAGTCGAGTTGGGCCAACGATTACGAGCAGCAGCGCTCGGTCCACAGGCTCCGGCTCCTCACTCGCCACTGGTCTCTCTGAACGGAGCGGAGCCTCAACAGTCCGTTTCGCGCCCGGTCGATGTGCGGGCCTTGTTGAGTTTCATCCACCAACTGCAACGGTCGCTGGATGTGAACGAAGTGGCGGGCGTGGCGGTCAACGACGGGCGTCTGTTGTTCGGCGTGGATCGTGTCAGCTTGGTACTGCGTCGCGGGCGGAAGAGCGTGGTGACGGCGGTGAGCGGTCAAGAGTCGGTGCATCCGCGCGGCAACCTGATCCGCACGATGAGAACTCTGGCCGGACAGGTCATCGCGGCGGGTGAGCCTCTGCGCTACGACGGTGCGTTCGACAACCTGCCCCCGCAACTCGAACAGCCGCTGGCCGAGTTCGTGCAGGAAAGCGGGGCACGCTTTCTCATCCTGGTACCGCTGCTCGAACCCGAACGGCTCATCAAGCCTGAAGAGACTTCGGCCCACGCGAGACCGGTGCGCGAACCGCGCCGCTCACTGGGGGCACTGGTCATCGAGCAGATGCAGAGCAGCACACCGTCGCCTCAGCTGCTGAGTGCTCTCGATCCGGCCGTCGATCACATCGCGGCGGCAGTCTTCAATGCCAAGACGCACAGTGCGATCTTTCTGCTGCCGGTGTGGCGAGCCATTGGGCGGTTCGTAGAGTGGCTGCGTGGCCGACGCTTGGCTTTCGCGGCGGCGGGCCTCGCGCTGCTGATCGCCTTCGGTGCGGCATTAGTCCTCGTGCCGTGGCCTTATCGCGTCGATGCCACAGGGAAATTGATGCCCGTTGTGCAGCGTGAGGTTTTCGCGCCGTGGGACGGTCAAGTCGTCGAGCTGCTCGTGCAGGGGGGGGAGCGCGTCGAAGCGGGACAAGTCCTCTTGCTGCTTCGCAGCGACGAGTTGTCTGCCGAATTGGTGACGGTCGAAAACCAACTGCATGAAAAGCGCAAGCTGGTCTCGACCCTGATCGCGCAACGGGATGATGTCGCGCGGCAAGGGAACCGCGATGAGGAACTCAAGCTGCAAGCCAAGGCGGTGGAAACCAAGGTCGAAGTGGAAGGAGCCGCCCAACAAGCGGCCGTGCTCAAGGATCGTCTCGCCCGGTTGACGGTGCGGGCACCGCTGGCCGGCGTGGTGACGACGTTTCAAGCCCAGCAACTGTTGCTCAACCGACCCGTCAAACGGGGCGACTTGTTGCTGCAAGTGATGGATGAAACCGGTGACTGGCAACTCGAACTGGAAGTCGCCGAGCATCGACTTGGACGAATCTTGGTTGAACAGCAACGGCTGGCTGCTGCGAGCCAAGTGACGAAAGTCGAGCGACCAGAGCCAGAGCATGCCTCCACGAACGAACATTCTTCTGCTTCAACCCTCAACCCCCGACCTTCCACTCTCAACCCGCCCTTCCAACAGCTCCCGATCGAGTACCGACTGCTCACACAATCCGAGGCAAGTTACTTTGCCAACTTGAACTCGCTGGCCACGCGCACCGTCACCGCCGAAGCACAAGGCAGCGTCATCGAAGCCCGGGCCACGCTCGATAAATCCCGCCTTCCTGCCCGAGCGATCGGAGCCGAAGTCCGCGCCCGCATCGGCTGCGGCACCTCCTGTCTCGGCGATGTCCTCTTCGGCGACGTGATCGAATTCGTCCAAAAATATCTGTGGTGGTGACGGGTGCGCGGTGGTGGAGAAGTTCGGCTTTTCCGAAAGCCGGATTTCAGCCGTCGCACTTTGGTCCCTCCCCATGCCCTACTCCCCGACCCCCGACCCCCTAGCCCCTAGCCCCCCAACCTCCCTCCCCATGCCCCTCCTCAACCCTCTCTGGCACTGGATCAAGTCGGGCGGACGGCCGACGGCGGCGCGCCTCTCGCGCTGGCGGGGGCTGGCCGCGCGCGTCATCACGCTGTCCGAGTCGCTGACCCACCTGAGCGACGACGCCCTGAGGACTCAATCGAACGCAGTCCGCTGGCGAGCGAAGTCGGGAGCGCCACTGCGGACGCTTCTTCCCGAGGCGTATGCGCTGGTGCGTGAAGCGGCGCGGCGGGTGCTTGGCCAGCAGCACTATTCCGTGCAGATCATGGGCGGCATCGGCCTGTTTGAAGGGGGACTGGCCGAAATGCAGACGGGTGAGGGGAAGACGCTGACCGCCACTCTTCCCACATTCCTCCGCGCGTTGCCGGGACGCGGCTGTCATGTCGTCACGGTCAACGACTATCTCGCCGAACGCGACTGCGCTCAGATGGGGCCGGTCTACGAGCGGCTCGGGCTGACGGTCGGCTGTGTGTTGTCTGAGAGCGAACCGGAAGGACGGCGGCACGCGTATGGGCGGGACATCACCTATGCCACCAGCCGTGAGATCGGCTTCGATTTCCTGCGTGATCGTTTGAAAGTCGGCTCTAAACTGGATGAGCTGCCCCGTTCGCCGCTCCTCACACGCGACGCTCTCGATCCGCAGGGACCGGTCCAACGCGGCCACTACTTTGCCCTCATCGACGAAGCCGACAGCGTGCTGATCGACGACGCAGGCACGCCGCTGATTATCGGCCTCAATCTCAAGAACTCGGATGCCACGACGGCCTTGTTGAAGTGGAGTGGCGAAGTCTCCCAACTCCTCACGCCGGAGCACGATTATCAGTTCGACCCGGCGCAGCGGAGCATCGAATTGACCAATCAGGGCACTCATAAAATTGTTCTCGCCCGCAAGCCGTCGTTACTGAGTAGCTTTGAAACGGAGAAGCTCTACACCTCTGTCGAGCAGGCACTACGTGCCCAGATCGCGTTCCAACGCGGTCGCGATTACGTCGTCAACGCCGACGAGGAGATCGCCATTGTCGATGAGGGAACCGGTCGCACGCTCGACGGACGCAAGTGGCAGGCGGGACTCCATCAGGCGGTCGAGTCGAAGGAGAGCGTGCCGATCACCGATGAGACAGGCGAAGCGGCCCGCGTCACCGTGCAGACCTTCTTTCGCCGGTACGAGCATCTCGCAGGGATGACCGGCACGGGCCTGCCCGCGCGGCGCGAGTTCAAAAAAACCTACCACTTGGGAACGACGGTCATCCCGACGCATCGCCCCAGCATCCGACGCGGCCTGCCAGCGCGCGTCTTTGCCACGCAGGTCGCCAAACGCACCGCACTGATCCTCGAGATCGAACGCCTGCACCACGCCGGTCGAGCCATCCTGATCGGCACTCCCTCCGTTCATGCTTCAGAAACATTAGGCCAGAGCCTGAAGGAGCTGGGCATCGACGGGCACATCCTCAACGCCCTGTTCCACGAGCAGGAAGCCGCGATCGTGGCGGGAGCCGGTCAGCCGGGACGAGTCACCATCGCGACGAACATGGCCGGACGAGGCACCGACATCCACCTGCACGAAGACGTGAGAGCCAACGGCGGACTGCACGTGATCGCCACCGAGATGCACTCCAGCCGCCGCATCGACCGCCAACTGGTCGGCCGCGCCGCCCGGCAAGGCGACCCCGGTTCATTCCAATTTTGGCTCTCGCTCGAAGACGAGTTGTTCCGCTGTCTCAAACCGGCCCAACTCAAACGCCTGCAAGCCCGAGCACGCCCCAACGCGCAAGGCGAACTCCCCCGCCGTTGGCTCCGCACCTTCCAACGCACCCAACGCACGATCGAAGCCCGCGACCTCAAGCACCGCAAACAACAACTCCAACAAGAAAAGTCCCGCACCAAAATGTGCCACTCCCTCGGCCTCGACCCCTTCCTCGAACTCGCCGAATCGTAATGAGCCGAGCGGGAAGAGTTCGCGTACGCGCAACGTAGGATGGACGCCTCGTCCGTCCGGTTCGCCACCTGCGGAGCTGGCCCCGACGGGGTGAGACGTTCCGACTCCTGCCCCCTTTGTTCTGTCCAACCGGTGCGTTCCGAAGACTCCACGCACCCTACTGACTGACGGGAAACGGACGGACGAGGGCCGTCCATCCTACGATTTTCAACGGGCCCCGATGTCTCGATTGCGGTTCACGATCTTCGTCGCGAGCGGTCATTCATCGGACGCGATGGATATTCGCTGTGCCACAACGCCGGTTCGTTGTCTCGCGAGCATTCCTCGGGCGGGTGCGACGGCCGCTTCGGGTCGTGACCTCCCCACTTCGGGTCGCGCAACGGCATCTCAGTTCATTGAAACGGCGTCGC
>CAMAYU010000260.1 GCA_945862235.1 Schlesneria paludicola DSM 18645 | reverse complement strand
GGAAGCCCAAGTCGTCGAGTTGACGGTCGAGTTGCAGCGGCGGAAGAAGGGGTTTCGGCCCAAGGCGAACGCCCTCTCGCGGCCGAAGCGGGACAAGGACGGGCGGGCGAAGGGGGAGCGCAAGCATCCCGGTGTGGTGCGGCCGCCGTCGAACCCGGTCCCGAGGACATCGTTCACGACCTGCGGAACGAGGTCTGTCTCGATTGCGGTGGGGCGCTCGAAGACACGGGCGAGTTTGACGAACACACGGTCGAAGACATCCGGCCGCCGCGTGTGGACGTCCATCGTTATCGACGGCACCGGCAGCGTTGCACATGCTGTGCGAAGGTGTCTCAACCGGCCGCTCCGCCCGAGGTCACCGACGCCTACGTCGGGCCGCGCACGAGGCTCTTGATAGGCTATTGCCGGGCGCATCTGGGGATCTCGCCGGGCAAGTCCACCACGCTCTTGGACGAGGTGTTCGGGCTGAAGCTGAGTCGCGTCGGAGCACATTCAGTGGGCCAGCGACCTCGTCGATCCGGTGGTCCAGCGGTTGTTTGAGCTGCTCAAGTCGGAACCCGTGATTCACGCGGACGAGACCGGCTGGAGAATCAACGGCAGGAACGTCTGGGTGTGGTGCTTCTGCAATCCGCGTCTGGCCCTGTTTCTGGTCGATGAACACCGGTCGGGGGCCGTGGTGAAACGAGTGCTGGGAGACTCGCTGCCGGGCGTGCTCGTGACCGACTTCTATGCCGCCTATCACGCGATCGACTGCCGCAAGCAGAAGTGCCTCGTGCATCTGCTGCGCGAACTCCACACGCTGCGCGACGAGGCCACGCCCGCCGCGAAGAACGACTACCTCCAACCGCTGATGACCCGGCTGCAAGACGCCCTCGCGCTGGGCCACGCCCGCGGCACCTTGGCCGCGTCCGAGTTCGCCGACGCGCGGCAGCGGATCGAGAACCGACTCGACACGCTGATCTACACGCGACCGACCGACAAGGACTGCCGCCGGATCGACCTGCGGCTGGTGAAACACCGCTTCGACCTGCTGTGCTTCCTAGAAGTGGCAGGCGTCCCACCGGATAACAACCTCGGCGAACGAGACATCCGCAGTGTGGCGGCCGCACGCGCCGACGGCGGTGTGAACCGGACGAAAGCCGGAGCCACCGCGTTCGCAAACCTGAAGTGCATCGTCCGCACCTGCCAGAAACACGGCCGCAACTTTCTGGGCTACGGCCTGACCCTGATCGGAATCGACGAAAAGTTCCAACCGTTTCCGTTCCCCACCCTCGCAACAATTCCCAAATCGTTCCCCACCAACACATCGTAACTCAATCTACCGCCGCAGCCCGTCTCCCACATCCAAAACCGATCCAACACGCTCGGGCCGCTCAAGCTGCGCCCACGGCCTGCTAAGGAACGGGGCCGCAATAACTTCCCGATGCGTTTGAATGGAGGGTGTGCTACAGACTGCTGGAACTCAAGTCGTCAGGGAGGACGATATGATCGAGTATTTGGCGAATGTGGAGCGGCACATGAAGTGTTTGTTTCAGTCGTTGTCTGAAAAGGATCGGCGGCGGTATGCGGCGATCGAGGCGGAAAAGCTCGGCTTTGGCGGAGTCGAATATGTGTCGCGGTTGCTGAGCTGTGACCCCAAAACGATTCGGCAAGGACGCGAAGATTTTGAGGCTCCCACGGATCCGGTTCCTGGCCGGGTTCGAAAAAAAGGGGTGGCCCCACAAGGCTGATTCAGCAGCGACCGCAGCTCGAACAGAATCTGCTCGACGTGCTGCGTGAGCACACCGCTGGCGATCCGATGCGGCCGGAGGTGCGATGGACGAATCTGTCGCTCAAAGAGATGAGTCGCCGGCCCTCTGAGCAGGGAACTCCTGCGAGCAAACGCGTGCTCAGACCGTTGCTCAAGAAGCTGAGTTTCGTGAAGCGCAAGGCTCACCAGACGCTGGCGATGGGCGGCCACCCTGACGCGATGCGCAGTTTCAAAACATCGCGAAGCTGAAGCAGGAGTTCCTCGACGCGGGGCAGCCGGTGCTCAGTACCGACACGAAAAAGAAGGAACTACTCGGCACTTTCTATCGTGACGGGAAACTGTATTCGCGCGACGAAGTGCGAGTTTAAGACCACGACTTTCCGAGTTTTGCCAGCGGCACCGTGATTCCGTATGGCATCTATGACCTCGCCGCGAACCAAGCACATGTGACCTTGGGCACCAGTCACGACACCAGCGAGTTTGCGTGTGAATGCCTCGCGCTGTGGTGGGAGCAGCAAGGTCGCGATCGTTACCCAACAGCGACCACGTTGCTGTTGCTTTGCGACGGCGAGTGGCAGCAACGCCTCGAACCGACACGTCTTCAAGGAAGCCCTGCAACACTTGGCCGACCGTCTGGGCATCGAGATTCGAGTGGCTCACTACCCGCCGTACTGTTCGAAGTACATTCCCATCGAACATCGCGTCTTCCCGCATGTGACTCGCGCCTGCCAAGGTGTGGTGTTTGAATCGGTGGAACTGGTGAGCGACTTGATCGCCCGCGCTCACACGCAAACCAGGCTGACGGTGACGACCTCCATCCTGAACCGAGCCTTCGAAACCTGCCGCATCGTCCGAGACAATGCGTTTCCCAAATGAAACTACAGAGCAATCCCGACCCCAGCTCCAACGCCCTAACACTTCGGGAAGTTATTGCGCTCCCGTTCCTAAGTGAAGCGACCCCTTCCGCGTAGCCAACGAATCCGAATTGAGAGATGTCCAACTGGTCGATAGAGTTTGCGGTACTTCAATGCCCGCCTAATTCTCCGACCGTTGAGTCACCCGCCATGCCTTGTTTGCTCCGGTGTCTGCTGTGCTGGTCGTTGCTGGTGAGTCTCAGTGTGGTGTCGCTAGGCGACGAGGGTGACGCGCCGCCGCCATCGTTCGTCAACGACATTGAGCCGATTCTCACCCGGTATGGCTGCAACCAGGGAGCGTGCCACGGTAAGGGGGCGGGGCAGAATGGCTTTCGACTGTCGCTGCGAGGTTACGCGCCAGAATTCGATCACGATTGGATCGTGAAAGACCAGCAAAGCCGACGAGTCAATCTGAATAGACCCGAACAGAGCTTGCTGATTCTGAAAGCGCTCGGACATGTGCCGCATGGGGGCGGTAGAGCGATCCGGCCAAGGTCAGAGGCCGCTCACAACTTACTCGGATGGTTGTTTGCTGGAGCACCGGGGCCGGTTAAGGGCGAGCGTCAGATTCAGAGCGTGACCATCCCGACGGGCGATCGAGTGATGAAGGTCGGTGAGGAACTGCAACTGGCCGTCACGGCGAGCTACTCGGACGGTTCCTCGCGCGACGTGACGTGGCTGACTCAGTTCGCCTCGAACGACGCGGGGCTGGCAGAGGTCGATGCCGATGGCCAGGTGAGGGTGCTTCGAAGCGGGGAGACTGCGATCCGGGCGCACTACCAGGGACAGGTGGCTGTCGTGGTGGTGACGGTGCCGTATGAGCGGTCGCCGAAAGACCCTCTCACCCTCTCCCCGCAAATTCGGGGCGAGGGGACAGGGCAAGCCGCTTTCGGCAACTTCATCGACGAACACGTTTCCGCGAAGCTGGCGGCGCTGAACGTTCCCGCTTCACGGCTCTCATCAGATGAGATGTTTCTGCGCCGCGCGTTTCTCGACACGATTGGCACGTTGCCTACGGAAGACGAAGTGCGGGCGTTCGTCGCCGATGCGCGCGGCGACAAGCGGGCGCGGTCGATTGACGAGCTGTTGCAACGTCCTGAGTTTGTTGATCAGTGGACGATGCTGCTCGGCGATCTGTTCCAGAACCGCAAGGAACGCGATCACGACGTGAGAGGCACGAAGGGCGTGCGGGCCTTTCATCAGTGGTTGCGGGAACAGGTCGCGGTCAATCGGCCTTGGAATGAGCTGGCGCGGGCCGTCCTCACGTCGCGGGGGAACACCGACGAGCATCCCGAGATCGGCTACTACGTCGTCACGATCGGTGAGTTCCGCCAGACGCAACAGTCCGACGTGGTGGCCAGCGTCGCGCAGGCGTTCCTCGGCACGCGCATCGGCTGTGCGAAGTGTCACAACCATCCGCTGGAGAAATACACGCAGGACGACTACTACCACTTCGCCGCATTCTTCTCGCGCGTGGCGTTTGAACGGAAGAATCCGCAGGCAGAAGCGACAGAGTTGTTGCAGGCGACCGAACACCAGCACAATCAGCTTCGCGGTCTCGCACACGTGCAGAGGTTGCTGGTCGCAAAGGAGGCAACTCCGAAGCCCGAAAAGGAAGAGGATCAGAAGAAGCTCGAACAGGAACTGGATGGCTTGCGCAAGCAGATTGAGGGATTGTCGAAAGAGATCGAGACGATTGGCAACTCGCCTGTAACGGTGCAGCAGCCGCGCACGAATCAGCAACTCCCAGCACAACCGCTGGACCGTGCCGTGATGACCATCGCGCCGGGCAGCGACCCGCGCGCGGCTCTGGCCGACTGGATGACGAGCGGTCGGAACGAGTCATTCAACGGCAGCATTGTGAACCGCGTCTGGCAGCACTTCCTCGGCGTCGGCCTGGTCGAGCCGGTCGATGACATTCGCGCGAGCAACCCGCCGACGAACCCCGCGCTGTGGAAGGCTCTCAACGCCGATTTCGTCGCGCACGGCTTTGACCTGCGGCACCTGATGCGGACGATCTTGAACTCACGCACGTACCAGCTCAGTTCCGAAACGGTGGCCGACAACGAGGCCGACACAAAGTTCTACTCGCACTACTACGCACGGCGATTGCCCGCCGAACTATTGCTCGATGCGATCAGCCAGGTCGCTGCGATCCCCGACCAGTTCCCCGGCTACCCCGAGGGAATCCGAGCACAACAACTTCCCGATCCGGCCCTCGATTCGTACTTCCTGCGCCTCTTCGGCCGTTCGGATCGCGTGACGGCCTGCGCCTGTGAACGAACCGGTGACGTAACGATGTCGCAGCTCCTGCACCTCCAGAACGGAGACACCATCACCCGGAAACTCGAAGCGGGCGAAAGCCGGCTCGCCGAACTGCTGAAGTCCACGCCCGACAACGCAGCCCTGATCGAACGTCTCTTCCTGACCACCCTCGCCCGCAAACCAACCGAAACTGAAACCAACGCCGCGACGAACGCCCTCGCCAGCGGTGACCCCCGCGACACCGTCTTCCGCGACCTCCTCTGGGCCTTGCTGAACTCGAAAGAGTTCGCGTTCAATCATTGAGTCACCAAGAAACGGATCACTGACAACTTAACGTTTTCTGAGAACCATCATGCTCGACATTGCTTTCTCGTCGGATCGTTCACGGCTCTGCAACGGCCACTCGCGGCGGGACTTCTTGCAGGTGGGGGGCCTCGGGTTGTGCGGGCTTTCGCTGGCGAGTCTGCTTCGGCAGGAGGCGGCGGCGAAGGAAGATGGCTCGGGTTTGAAGAAGACGGCGCGGGCGAAGTCGGTCATTTTGGTTTATCTCGGCGGCGGGCTGACGCATCACGACAGCTTCGACATGAAGCCGGAAGCGCCGGCCGAGATTCGGGGCAAGTACTCGCCGATCGCCTCGAACGTGCCGGGGACTCAGGTGGGCGAGTTGTTGCCGAAGATGGCCGCGTGCATGGACAAGGTGGCGCTCGTGCGGTCGGGGGCTCACAACAACGATCATCATGAGACCGCGACGAACTGGGTGTTGTCGGGACGGTTCGGCTCGGCGTTTGGAGACTATCCCGCGATCGGTGCGGTCGCGGCGCATGAGCTGGGTTTTGCGGGTGTGCTGCCGCCGTATATCGCCGTGCCTCGCAATCCATCGTTTACGTGGGAACTCGGCAGAAGTGCGTTTCTGGGTGGTCGGTTCGAGTCGTTCAAGACGGGCGATCCGAACGACGCGAACTTCAAGGTGAGAGACGTCAGTGTGGCGAACGTCACCGACAAGCAGGCCGAACGCCGCAAGACGCTGCTCGGCGCGGTCGATAGTCTCGCCGACAAAGTGCGCGGCAACGATCAGCTCGCCACCTACGACGAGTTCCGTGGCCGGGCGGCAGAAATGATCCTGTCACCTGCCGCTCAAGCCGCCTTCGCCATCGAGAAAGAAGACGTGAAGCTGCGCGACCGATACGGACGCAGCACGTTCGGCCAAAGTTGTTTGCTCGCGCGGCGACTCGTCGAGGGAGGCGTTCGGTTTGTGACGGTCAACTACGGCGGCTGGGATCACCACGGCAAGATTTTTGAAAGCTGTGACAAGAAGCTTCCCGAGTTCGATCTCGGCTTGTCGGCTTTGCTGGAGGACCTGACCGCGCGCGGGTTGCTCAAGGACACGCTGATCGCCTGCTTCGGTGAGTTCGGCCGCACTCCGCTCATCAACAAGGACGCGGGTCGAGACCATTGGGGACCGGCGGCAAGCCTGCTCTTCGCAGGAGCCGGTGTTCAGGGTGGCAAGCTGATTGGAGCGACCGACAAACAGGGAGCCTATGTCACGACGCGGCCCTACGCTCCGGCCGATGTCTGCTACACGATCCTCGATTCGTTGGGAGTCAACCCGCACACCAACCTGACCACGCCTGACGGTCGAGTGATTGAAGCACTTGAAGAAGGCGAATTGATGTCACCGCTGTTTGCCTGACGATCGACGAACAATTCTGACGTGACCGACAGAAGTCACAAAAGGACGTGGACCACGTTTTCAACGTGACTATTTCAAAGCGTTTTGAGCGCGTTGGAAACGTGGTCCACGCCTGCTGTCGGAAACGTCCATTCTTGCCGTTCATGGGATCATGAACTTTCCTGCCGCGGCTCATCGTGAGTTTGCGACGTACCTCTTCCATGGGTTGGAATTCACGATGCGCTGGGGCCTTGTTGTTTGCGGGTTGGTGTCGGTCTCGCTCGTATCCGCTCAGGATGCCAAGTCCGACAAGCAGCCCGTCATCGTGAGTGTGACTCCGCTGGCGATCGTGCCGGGAAAGGAATTCAAGCTTGCCGTGCGTGGGGCTATGCTCGACGAAATCACGAGTATGAAAGTGGGTTCGACCGAGGTCAAAGTCGAGGTCATATCGAAGAATAAAACACCTGTCCCGCCGAATTACGACGCCAAGCGAGTCGGTGACAGTCAGGCTGAGATCAAGTTGACGCTGCCGCTGGAGACTCCCGTTGGCAAGATTGTCCTGATCGCCGTTTCAGCAAATGGCGAAAGCAAACCTTATGAAATCAGGGTTGCGACAGCGGACGACTTAATTGACGAGCAAGAGCCAAACGACAGTTTCAAGTCGCCTCAGAACGTCTCCCTCGGCAAGACGATTGTGGGTGTCATTAGCGACGCGAGAAATGTCGATGTGTTTCGGGTCGAGGTCCAAGCCGGACAGAAGTTGATCGTGGAGACGATCGCCGCGCGAGCGGGTTCGGTACTCGATCCGACGTTGACGCTCTACGACTCGCAGGCCCGAATCATCGCCGCGAATGACGACCACGCGGGATCGCGCGACAGTCGAATTGAAACGACTCTGAGTCGCTCCGGCATGTACTTCGTCACGATTCAGGACGCGAACGATTCCGGAGGGCCGCACTTCGGATATCTATTAAGAATTGCCACCGCAATACCGTGACTCCTGACGTTCTGTAAGTCGCCTCCAAGGTGAATTGCTGTGGCGTGATGAATGTTTTCAACCGGAGAAAATCAAAGTGGGCTGGACCTTGGTTCACGGTGTGAGTGGCGAGTTGCGGTAGTCGAGCGGGGGCTTTTGATTGGGGAGGAGCAGGGGTTCGTACTTTCGGCCATTGAGGCGTTTCGTATGTTCGGTCTTGGCTGCGGTGAGAGTCCCCGGCTGTTGGAATAGATCAAACGCGGTGGCCGCCATGGTGCGGGCGGCGAGTTGCATTCCCTGCTTGCCGATCGTCGTCCCACCAGCCGCGACCGCCTGCCACGAATGAGCCGCTGTACCGGGGACGTAGCAGGCTGTCGT
>CAMAYU010000259.1 GCA_945862235.1 Schlesneria paludicola DSM 18645 | reverse complement strand
CATAATAGCGGCCAACATTTAGGTGTCAACGACCACACCGATGTTATTTTCTCACATCAACAACGTTTCCTCTCTGACACCACCCCAATGTCAGACTCCGCTCACGGCGGTCGACTCCCATCAGCTACGCAAGCTCCTGTCAATCAGGGCAGATTCGCATTTCCGGCACAGGCAACGCGATATTAGGTTGCCTGACGGTGCCCCCTTGAACCTCGACCGTCCGACAGGACCGGAATGATCCATGCGATTTTTCGTGAAGCTGCTGATTGTGATCGCGGTCCTCGGGGGGATTGGATTTGTGGGGTACAAGCCGGTGATGGACTACCTCGCCAAGAGAAATCGCCTCTTGTGGCGAACGGCTAAGTCTGAGTACGGCAACATTGTGTCGGTCGTGAACTCGACCGGAACCGTTAAGCCAAAGCTGAAGGTGGCAATCGGCTCGTTCGTGTCAGGACCGATTCTGAAGCTCTACTGCGAGTTCAATCAAGAGGTCAAAGAGGGAGACCTGCTCGCTGAGATCGACCCGCGTATCTATCAGGCGGGTGTCTCGCGCGATCAGGCGGCGATGGCCAGTCGCGAGGCGGATGTTTTCCGGGTGCAGGCTCAATTACAGCAGGCCATTAACGATGAGAAACGGGCGGTCGCGCTGCGAGCCGAAGATGCCTCGTTCATTTCGCAGTCCGAGATGGACAAGTTCAGGTTCGCCCGGCTGTCGCTCGATTCGCAGCTCGCGGTCTCGAAAACGGCTGTCGATCAGGCGAAGGCGACGCTGGAGAACTCGCTTGCAAATCTGAACTACACCAAAATCAAGGCGCCGGTCGATGGCATCGTCATTGATCGAAAGATTGATCCCGGTCAGACACTGGCAGCACAATTTCAAACGCCGGAACTGTTCGTCATCGCGCCCGACATGCGTGAGGAAATGCACATCCATGCGTCGGTCGATGAGGCCGACATCGGTCTCATCAAGGCGGCTCAACATCGCAAGTACGAAGTCACCTTCACGGTTGATGCGTATCCCGAGAAGTTGTTCAAGGGAAGGATTCACGAGATTCGAATGAGTTCCACGACGGTGCAGAACGTGGTGACTTATCCCGTCATCGTCTCGACTCCCAATCCTGAACTAGAACTGCTCCCCGGCATGACAGCAAGCCTCTCATTTCAAGTCGATCATCGTGACGACGTGATCAAGATTCCGAACGCCGCGCTGCGGTACTACCCGAATCCCAAGCAAGTCCGGCCCGCAGACCTTCCGATTCTCGAAGGTCAGGGCCAGAACAACTCGGACGAGATGCAAGAGTCCTCCCTGCCCTCCGAAAAGTCGGTCTCGGCCGACGAACGCTCGAAACTTCGACGCGATCGCCACCGCCGCCATGTCTGGATCGCGGATGGCGATTTGTTGCGAGCTGTCGAAGTGCAGACGGGCCTGAGTGACAGTCAGTTCAGTGAGATGATCTCGGGCGATTTGAAGGCCAACGACGCGCTGGTCATCGGCGTGCAGGCTGCACAGTTCGGCCCACCGAAATGATTCCGCGCGAATGATTTGACCGTGTCTCCATTTCAGAAGCCTGCACGTCTATGAACTTCTTCCTCACGCTGCGGATTGCGATTCGGGCACTGGCCAAGAACAAGATGCGAGCGGCGCTGACGGTGCTGGGCGTGGTCATTGGGATCGCGGCGGTAACAACGATGGTTTCGTTGGGGCAGAGCGCCAGTTCGCTCGTGCAGGGGCAGTTCGAGTCGCTGGGCAGCAACGTCATCATCGTGTTTCCGGGGAATCGCCAGCGGGGCGGTGTGTCGCAGGCGCAGGTGTCGCTGACGGCGCGGGACTCAGAAGCCATCGGGATCGAATGCCCGTCGGTACTGGCGTCGTCGCCGATTCTCGGCGCGGGTGGCCAAGTGATTTACGGCAGCTCGAATTTCAGTCCGAACGAAATGCACGGGGTCAGTTGCGACTACCTCACCGTGCGGAATTGGCAACTCCGGCGGGGCGACTTCTTCACCGAACGCGATGTCGTCAGCGCGTCCAAAGTCTGCGTGATCGGTCACACGCTGGTTGTCAAACTGTTTCAAACGACCGACCCGATTGGCCAGACGATTCGGATCAAGAACATTCCGTTTCAAGTGATCGGCGTGCTTGAAAAGAAGGGCGCGAACATGGTCGGACAAGACTTAGACAACATTGTCCTGATGCCGATTTCGACGGTTCGCAAGCGGCTGCGCGGCTCGGAATTCGACAACGTCAACGCGATCATGGCTTCGGCCCGTTCGACCAAGCTCATGCAGGATGCTCAGAACGAAATCGACCAACTGCTGTCCGAACGACATCGAATCCAACCGGGAACACCGCGCGATTTCGTCGTTCAGAACACGACCGAGATCGCGAACGTCTTCGGGATGATTACCGGCACGCTGACGTTGATGCTGGCCTGCATTGCGGGAATTTCGCTCGTGGTCGGCGGCGTGGGGATCATGAATATCATGCTGGTCTCGGTGACAGAACGGACGCGGGAGATCGGCATCCGGATGGCGGTCGGTGCTCGGTCGGGAGACATTCTACGGCAGTTTCTGGTCGAGGCGGTGTTGCTGTCGTGCATCGGTGGCGTGATCGGCTTCCTGCTTGGAGTGGGAGCGTCGATCGGTTTGGTTTCGCTCATCAACGCCGTGACCACCGGAACGAAGTGGAAGCACGAAGTCTCGTTCACGGCCGGGATCGTGGCGTTTGTGTTTGCCGCCGCAGTGGGAGTCTTCTTCGGGTTCTATCCCGCTCGCCGAGCGAGTCGCCTCGATCCGATTGAAGCCCTGCGGTACGAGTGAGGCGGAGCAGACTCTCCCTCGTGGAACGGTTTTTTGGGTCTTAGCAGCCTGTTGAAATACTTAGACTAGGCGGCTCGCCTGCTTGCTTTTCTAATTAAAAAACACAGGCGAGCCGCATGTGCTACGGCTTTTTTAACAGACTGTCAGGCGAACGGCGCCAAATGATTTACCCGTAGACATCAACCCAAAGCGTGAGCGAAGACATCGATCGACTTCGCCCTTGTTCACACTTCGGGTTCGTGTGGGTCAGACAAGTCTTGCCAGTCGCCTCATGCCGCCTGCGATTGCTGCGGGCGGTTGGCCCACAGAATCCAGTCATTCACTTCGGCGAGATCGGGACGTTCGCTGCCTCGCAAAATTCGTTCGCCGGGCGTTGTGACCACGAACGCTTCGACCTTCTTGAACAGAGCTGCTGCGTCGGAGGTTGCCAACTCGCCGCGATGCGTGATCCCGCAGGCCGTCAAAATCTGCGCATCGTGACCGCGCAAGTTGGGCACATCGCAGCAGAGGTCCGCCTGCATCTGCCACGTCAGAATCGTGTACGAGTCGATGTGACGATCGCCGAGCAACGTGGCCAGTTTGTCGGGATCAATCGAGAGCAAATGACCGACCGTGTGGACTCCATGGTCTTCGAGCAACGCCGCAGTCTTCACTCCAATCGACGGAGCTTCCTCGACGGGATGATCGACGGTGAGGTAGTAGCGATCGACAGGTTGTTGCTCACGCGGGGCAGCATTGCGAGGAGGATCGGCCGCACGGTTCTTGATCGGAACGGCGGATGGCTTGGCGGGATTCGTGTCGTCCACCGGTGTTGCTCGGGGCGTCTGTTCGGCGACGACGGGCGGCGCGGGCGAAAGTACGGGCTTCGAGCCAATCGAAGAACCACTCACCCCCGGCCCCTCTCCCCGCAGAGCCGTGGCGAGGGGTGAATTGGCGGATTGGCGCTTGCTCGGCGCGCGGCGGTTCACAACGGGGCGAGGCCGCGCGGGGGCACCGATCCCGTGTGCGGCACCAACCGGTCGCGGCTCTTCTTCGTCGAGTTGAGCCAACGGCACCTTGAGTACCTCTTCGGCGTGAGCCTTTCGAATCGCGAAGTCATCGTCGCTCAGCGTGTCGATCACTTTGCCGGTCGCTTCAAACTCGCGGAAGGTCGCTTCGACGATCGCGCGTTCCTTCGAGTCCTTCAACTTTTTCGTGACCCAGAACAGCGGGATGGTCAGCTTGGCCAGCACGCCGAGAAGCGTGATGTTGGTCACGGGGAGAGTCACATTCGCTTCGGCGAGGGCTCGCTCCATGATGCGCGCGTAGCCCACGACTGCGTGGCCGATTAGCGTCGCGATACGATCCTTGATCTCCTGATCGAGGCCCGTCGGCGGATCCTTCACGCCCTTCTTCAGGTCGTAGTGGTCGATGCAAAATTCATAGTGCGGGTTGGCGAGATCGGCACCCGCGACGACCATCTTCGCCAGCCAATCGTCTGCTTGCGGAACCGTCACGTCGGGCCAACCGCCGAGGTCCGCTTCGAGGATGTCGGTCAACTCGCGATACGCACACGCAATGCTCCACTCCGCCGCGCGATGGACGATCCCCTCCGCCTCGCACTGTCCCGTGTGAAACGGCTGAATCGGGTCGGTGTAGTAATGGCTGAGAACTCCCGCCGAGTAGATCGCGTCGCTCCACTTCTTCGCGCGCAACGCTTCGACCGTTCGC
The DNA here is from genome assembly GCA_945862235.1 of Schlesneria paludicola DSM 18645. GTDB lineage: Bacteria > Planctomycetota > Planctomycetia > Planctomycetales > Planctomycetaceae > Schlesneria > Schlesneria paludicola_A. The sequence continues at coordinate 3,791 of CAMAYU010000259.1, read as the reverse complement.
CCGTACCACAACTCGGTCGCCGTGATGGCACCGCCCCAATAGTTGTCGCGCACATGCAACACATGATTGCGAAAGTCTTTGAACTTGTTGTCGGGAGCCTTCGATCCATCGAGGTAGATGTCGATGTGGGCGAGACACAGATTCCGCCAGTTCTCGGCCGCATCGCCGCGAAGCTGATGAAGGGCATCCAGCGCGAGCTTGTGGTGCGTGCTGGAACACTTCCACGCAAACAGCACATTGAAGAGGGTCGAGGACATCGGCGGGGCCTCGCGAACGGAGGGGAGTTGATACTCGGGATCAGAGGTTTCGTTTAACCGCGTGGGCAACGCCCCGTGCGTCGATGAGGATCCGACTCAATCACCGCACGACGTGCGGGGCGTTGCCCACGCGGTTAAACGAAGCAGAATCCCTTCGACCAGCGCGCGGGAATCTCGCAGGAGGCCGGAAGCGGCTCAAGATCGAGTCCCCCGTTGCTCTGTAGAATCGTCCCATTCGGCAGTCCAGGCGCCAGTTGCCGTTCCTCCTTCGGCAACTCCCGCCGATTCTCGATTAGAGATGACTCGCAAACCGATGAGACCGGAGCGTCGCCGCCCACGTTACCTCCGTATCGAAACCCGGTCGCGCCCTATCGAGCCGGACCATGCCCCAGACATACATCCTGCATGATGCTCACGACGGTTGCGATCTGCGTGACCGGATACATCTCGTACTCTCGCGCGCACCGCATCTCATCGGCCGACCGATCCGAGTCGAAGTCGTCGATCACGAAGTGCTGCTAACAGGAACCGTCCGCAGCTACTTCCAAAAGCAGATGGCTCAGGAAAGCTTGCGACACGTTCCGGGTTTGGGCGTGATCCGCAACCAACTCGCCGTGACGGCGGCCACGAGGAAGTAGGGTGATCCGAGTCCGCCGCTACGAGCGGCAACGTAGACCGGTCGCTCCGTGACCGGAATCTTCGAGTCACGGAGTGGCTCGTCTACTTTGGGCCAGAGAGTCGTTGCCGGTCGCCTTACTGCTGGCTCCGCGACAAACCGGAGTCCGACTACGGCGTCGGCCCCACCAGCACGGGAGTTTGTTCGGCGAAGACACGAGTCTTCGCGGTAGTGGACTGTTGTTGGAGGTAGCCAAACAACTCTTCGGCGGTCAGATGCAAATCGCGGTCGGTGTCGGCGGCTCCTTGAATCGCTTCGGACAGCCACCACGCAAACAGGCCGTGTTTCTTCTCGGTCCAGACTCGGCTTTGCTGGCCCTGTTCGCACGAGACGATGACGTGCGTCGATTGGAACGGCGTCTTAAGTTTATCGAGCAATGCTGTCCCCGCGAGTTGCTTCTGCACATCCTTGCCCGTGGCGGCGGGAGTCACATCCAGCACGAGCAGCTTGTCCTTGGAAGAGCACTCGTTCAGCTTCTCGGCGAGCCAATCGAGCGCGACTCCCGTCGCGGGCATGTTGGCGAAGTCGAAGTCTTTCGGGGCGAGATAGACCTTGCCGTCTTCGCCCACGTAGGCGTGACCGATCACGCAGACCAAAACCTGAGTTTGCGGGCGGGCACTGCTGAGTGTCTCGATCAGTTGGCGTTCCCAGTCGCGTTTCCCTGCGTCGATGATGAGTGCGCCGCGCTGGTCCGAAACCGCGTACCGCGACAGCAGCATCCCCTGCACGAGTCGCGCGTCGTTGAGAGCCGTTGTGATCGGCGAGAGCGTGGTATCGGTGTAGCCTTGCGTGCCAATCACGACCGTCCAGCGATCGGTCTGCGACGGACGGCGGGCGTCGATCGTCGTCGCCTTCAATTCACCATCCGCCGCTTCCGTGTAGGACGCGCGGACATTGTCGAACTGCCGCAGTTCGAGCAGTTGAACCCGTTCCACCGCGAGCGTGATCTCACACGAGCGTTCGACCGCGATCTCTTTTCGCTCACCGGAAGCGAGTGACATCGTGAGCCTCGCGCCGTCGTCGCTGATTTTTTGAACCGTTCCCTCGAACGACAGACTGCGTGTCGCGGTGATCTCAGTGATGTCCGTGTCGTGCGTGAGCGACACGCGATCACCGGGCTTGAGTGACTCGACCGTGACAGGCTGGCCGCTCTGGCCACCAGCGCCGACCAGTTGATCGAGACCGTTCAACTTCACTTTGCATTGCTTCGCAACGGGGAGCGTTAACGATCCCGCGCTCGCCCCCTGACCAATCTGGATCGCGAGCATCGATTGCTCGGCGTCGAACCGGTTCACGAAACCAATCGTCGTCATCGTCCGCCGCGCGATGAGCGAGTTGAGTACGCGCCCTTTCGCGGCACCCGGCTCGGTCAGATGCGTGATCTCCAGTCGGTCGCCAAGTTGCAGGTCGCGTAGCTTGGTGTCCTGCCCGTTCAGCTTGAGCTTTGCCACTTCGGGGATGCGCACGGGAAGATCGTCGCGCGTGTTGCCCTCTTCCATCGCCAGCACGATCCGCGACTCGGACAAGTTCAATGTCTTGAGCGTGCCGCGCGTCGGGACCGGCCGATCGACGATCACGTTCACCGCGAGATCGGGCTGCTGCTTGTCCACGTCCAACTCGACGTGATCGCCCGGCAGCAACTCCTTCAGTTGGATGTTGTGCTTCGTATTCAGCAGGAAGATGCGTTGCTTGCGCGGCACCTTGAACGGTTCGAGCGTTCCCGTTTCGAGGTCTTGCACGACGAACTCATTCTTGTCGGCGACCACTTCACGAATGAGGCCGTGCGATTTGTGAACGGTCTGGTTTCCGGCATTGCCCGCTGGCATGAACAGCATTGCGGACGACAGCAAGACCGACGCAGCGAGTGCTCCGATGGCGATCAAGCGTCGTCGCTTGCCGTCGTCAGGAGGGGACTCGTCCGAGGTATCGCCTCCCGATTGGCCACCGATCAGTTTGAGATCAATCTGCAAATCGGAGAGCGCTTCGTCGGCCGACTTGTATCTCAGCGCGGGGTCTTTCTGAGTCAGCTTCTGCACGACCTTGGCCACGTCGGGAGGAACCCCTTCCAGCACACGGTCGATCTCGGGCAACTGCCGATCCGGGGCGGCGTGCCACATCATCCAAGCGAGCTGCTGATTGCGGCCCTTGGCGTTGAGACCAGGAAACAGATCGTCGAAGTTCTCGCCGCACATCAGGTCGTAAGCGGTGAAGCCGAGCGAATAGAGATCGCTCTGCGGACCCACTTCTCCAAAATCGTCCGAGACCGTTTCGGGAGCCATGTACTTCGTGGTCCCTTTGAGCAAGCTTCCTTCCGCATTGGCGACGCGGCGCGCGAGTCCAAAGTCACCGAGCTTCACCCGCCGACGCACGTCGATCATCAAATTCGCGGGCTTGATGTCTCCGTGAATCACACCCTGTGCGTGGAGATACTTCAGCGCACGCAGGCAATGCGCCAAAGAAGCTCGCAGCGCACGCAGATCGACCTGCCGCCCGGCCAGCCGCGTCGCAAGGCTGCTCTGCATCAGCTCCATCACCAGCCAGCCCCGCTCGCGCACGATGTCAAAAATCGTGACGATGTTCGGATGCTGGAGCGATGCGAGGAGTTGGGCCTCCTGCCAGAACCGGTCGAGCCGACCTTCATCGGCGAGGAACTCAGAGTGAAGCTGCTTGATCGCGACTTCACGGCCCAGCTCGTTGTCCTTCGCGCGATAAACCGTCGCGAAGCTGCCCGAACCAATTTTCTCGAGAATTTTGTAACGCGTATCGAGCGACACGATCCGTCCCCGTGGAAGTCATCGAAGTGGATGTTGAGGCGGCAGGATGCAGGATTGCCGAACAGGGTTCAAGCAACCTCATCG
>CAMAYU010000258.1 GCA_945862235.1 Schlesneria paludicola DSM 18645 | reverse complement strand
CCCGACGATGAAGATGCTCCCGATTTCTATGCCCTCCTTTCGGGGGCGGTTGTCGGAATGATGTTGATGTCGAGTGCCAATCATCTGTTGATGATGTTCGTCGGGATCGAGATGGCCAGCGTGCCGAGTTATGCGTTGACCGGCTTCCTGAAAGGGCGTCGTCAGAGCAGTGAGGCGGCGTTGAAGTTCGTCGTCTACGGTGCGGGAGCGGCGGGAGTGATGCTGTTTGGGATCAGCCTGCTCGCGGGTCTGACGGGAACGGCCGAGTTCCCCGAACTCGGTAACCGACTCCATGCGTTGTTTTTGAATGGCTTCGGAACTCAACAGCCAGAGGGGCGCGTGGTTCTACTGGCCTTGTTGATGATTACGGTTGGGTTCGCGTTCAAGCTGTCCGCAGTCCCGTTCCACTTCTGGTGTCCGGATGCCTTCCAAGGAGCCTCTGCGGAAGTCGCGGGCTTCCTGTCGATCGGGTCCAAGGCTGCGGCGTTCGCGTTGCTGGTCCGGTTCTCGTTAGCGGTCACGGGTGGTTCGGAAGGAGGACTTCCGGACCTAGCGCTGGTTTTTGGCTTGGGCTTGGGTGTGCTTGCTGCCGTGACGGCGACATTTGGAAATCTGGCCGCTTATTCGCAGACGAACCTCAAACGACTGCTCGCCTATTCGACGATCGCCCACGCGGGTTACATGCTCATGGCAGTCTCGGCGATGCTCGTCCTACGTTCTGCGGGCGCTGGCATTGACGCCGGTTCGTCGGTGCGAGCCATCGAAGGGCTGGTCTACTACCTGGCTGTCTACCTGTTCATGAATTTGGGTGCGTTCTCCATCGTCGCGTTCCTGCGAAATCAGTTGTTCAGCGAGGAGATCGAGGACTACAAGGGAATCGTTCACCAGTCGCCGTTGCTGGCCGTTTGCATGGCGATTTGCATGTTCAGTTTGGTGGGGATCCCGCCGCTTGGTGGTTTCTTCGGGAAGTTCTTCATTTTCGCGGCCGTGTTCGACGCGACCGCCGTGCATTGGTTCATGTGGATCGTGTTGGGGGCGGGCGGATTGAACACCGTACTGAGCCTGTTCTACTACGTGGGCGTGCTGAAAGTGATGTGCATGCAGAACCGACCGGCCGATGCCCGCCCGGTCGTGCTGACGGCTCAGTCTTCTTCCGGGCTCTATGTTCTGATGGTCTCCGCGATGGTGGTGCTGCTGGGAACGGTCTGGATCGAGCCGCTCAGTCTCGTCGCCCGTCATGCGGCCGAGGCGTTCCTGTAGGTCGTGCCGCTTGGTTTCGTCCCTGTCGGCTGACTGCCGGTCGCTGTCGTTTGTCTTACCGGATTGCTCATGGCTCGCATTCAACACAACACGAAGCTGAATCAACTGGTCGTCGATCTCGGACGCAGCCTGCTGCAGTTCGTGGGCGAAGTCAGCCCGTGGTCGCCGAACAACGCGAGTGCTGCGCGTGATGCCGTGGCTCGTCTCGTGGTGAGCCAGCGCCACAATGTTGAGCAACTGACAGGGTTGCTGATTGAACGTCGCTGTCGCGTGGAGTTTGGCGTCTATCCCGCCGCCTTCACCGACCTGCATTTTCTCTCGTTGAAGTCGTTATTGCCTCGCATCATCGCCAGCCAAGATGCGTTGGTCGCAGAACTGGACGAAGCGGCGCACACCTGCGTCGATGATCCCGAAGCGGCGGCGGCTCTCGGCAACGTTCTTGCCGCGCAGCGTGCTGGCACCGAAGAACTGCGGTTGCTGAAGCTGTAGTCGATCTCGGGAGTCCTAGCGCGGCGTTGGTTCTGTATACGACGGCTCGCGCCGATCGGAGTCGCGACGATGGAGTGGATCGACACGCACTGTCACTTGGACGAAGAGTCGTTCACGCAGGATTGCCACGACACGATCCAACGGGCGGTCGATGCCGGCGTGACGCGAATGCTGACGATCGGGACCACGCTCGACAGTTGTCGTCGCGCCCTCGAACTGGCTCAGACGTACGGCAGTGTGTTTGCGGTGGTCGGCCTGCACCCCAACTACATTCAGGCCGCCCAGCCCGGCGACTGGGAGCGGATTGTCGAACTGTCCACCGCGCCCAAGGTCGTCGGCCTCGGTGAGACTGGTCTCGACAAGTATTGGGATCATTCGCCGATCGAGTTGCAGACGGAGTACTTCGATCGTCACCTCGAGTTGTCGCGAAAGCTCGATCTGCCATTCGTCGTGCATTGCCGTGAGGCTGAAGTTGAGACGGTGGCTTTGTTGCGAAGGCACTTCGTACAGGGACCGCTACGTGGAGTGATGCACGCCTTCTGCGGTTCTGCCGACACCGCCGCGGCGTGTCTTGAAATGGGGATGTACCTGTCGTTCGGCGGGATGGTGACATTCAAGCGGAACGAGGAACTCCGACAGGTTTCGCTCGCAGTACCGCTGGACCGGTTGCTGGTGGAGACCGATGCGCCGTACCTCTCTCCCACGCCATTTCGAGGCAAGCGAAACGAACCGGCTCACGTGAGACTGACTGCCGCCTGCCTAGCCGAAACGCGCGGTGTCTCGAAGGAAGTGGTTGCCGCCGCGACGACCGAAAATGCGCAGCGGTTGTTTCGGCTGGCGTGACTCAAGTCGATTGGTCGTTTCACCGCGTGGCCAGCGATCACGAAGGAACTCTGCGTGAGTAAACCAATTCCACCGACATCACTCGCGCCGACGGCCATTCCAGCCGCCGCACCGGCTCCGGCAGGTCGGACCAACTACCGCGAACTGCAACCGCAGAAGATCGTCGATACTGCCGCACAACTGGAACGGCGGATCGCCGACCGATTTCCCGCCGCCGGACTGCGACAAGTCGCGGGGGAGTTGCATCGCGTCGCGCAGGAAGCGGTCCTGCGGTGCGAGCAGATCAAGCGGCCTCATCTCTGGTTACGAGCCGCCTGCGTTCTGTTGGTAATTGCAATCCTCGGGGTCTTGGTTCTGATCGGGCTGAACGTCCATTCCAGCGGTGATGAACTGCGTGAGTTGGACAACTTCGCCCAGACGATGGAAGCGTCGCTGGGGAGCCTGTTCTTTGTCGGTGCCACGCTGGCGTTCTTGTTCAGTCTGGAACGCCGTCTGAAACGGGAACGTGCGTTGGCGGCACTTCATGAACTTCGAGCCATCGCGCACATCGTCGATATGCACCAACTGACGAAAGATCCTGAGAACCTGCTTCAAGGAGCGCGCACGCCATCGTCACCCGCGCGCACACTCACGGCCTTTGAGTTGGGTCGGTATCTCGACTATTGCAGCGAACTGCTGTCGATCGTCGCCAAAGTCGGTGCGATCTACGTGCAAGAGTTCCCCGACGCCGATGCCGTCGATGCGGCCGATCAACTGGCCGCCCTGACCAACGGCCTCTCACGCACGATCTGGCAAAAGATCATGATCCTCGACAGAGCGGTCGAGTCGGGCGCGAAGTGATAAGGATCGGCGTGTCGTAAACCGTCCAGATTTGCCTGTGCGATTTTGGTGAGCCAGTCTTGGGAGACGAACGGCGCATCACAGCCGCTCAATTGCGACGGTGATGGCGGTGGTACCAACAACCGGTTGTTCGCACGTTCCGAAGCGGCAGATGTAGAGCGATGTCTCGTCGTTGACGGCCGACTTGCCCTTCAACATGGAGCGGGTTGAGAGTGGCAAGGACTCATCCAGCGTCGTGGCCTCGCGCAGGTGGACGACTTTGTTGGGCACGAACCGTTGATGCAGTCCGTTAAGTACGCTTGCCTTGTTGCTTGGAGAAATGCCCGCGCCCGGCTGATTCCCGGCTTCTGACTCCCGCTCCCTGACACCTTTAACCAGCACGATCTCATGCGTCGGGCCGAGGAGAAAATCGAGGGCGATCAGGGACTGGCCGGCGGCGAGTGGGATGCGGTTCATCAGGCCGGACATCAACTCCAATGTGGCGACCGCTTTGGCTTCGAGGTCCGTGCGGCCGGTCAATCGCGCGAGCTTGAGGAGTGCCGTTGCGGCAAGGCTGTTGCCGGAGGGAGTGGCGTTGTCGTGTGTTTCCTTGTTGCGAGCGATCAGTGTTTCGTGGTCGTTCGACGTGTAGAAGAATCCGCCATCGGCCTCATCCCAAAACTGGTCGAGCATTCGTTGAGCGAGGCCCAGCGCGGCGTCGAGGTACTTCGCATCGAACACGGTCTGGTACAGCTCGCACAGCCCGTCGATCAGGGCCGCGTAGTCATCAAGGTACGCATTGAAACGGGCGCGGCCGTCTTTGTAGCTGTGGAGGAGGCGGGCTGACGGTTGAGGGTGGAGGGTGGAAGGTGGAGAGTCTGCTCCTGCCCCCTCGCCCCTCGCGTTGGAGGGGAGAGGGTTAGGGTGAGAGGTTCTTTCTTCGGCTGTTCGAAGTTGGGAAGTGTCATCACCGTTCGGCCCCCTCACCCTAACCCTCTCCCCCGAAGACGGGGGCGAGGGGATAAGAGTCCCGTTTTCGTACTGGTTCACGTCTTCGTACTGGTTCACGTCTTCGTACTGGTTCACGTTGTCATACTGGTTCCCGTCTTCTGTTTCCTGACTCCGGCCTCCCGACTCCGGCCCACTGACTTCCACCATCTCGCGCAGGATGAAGTCGGCTGCCGCGCGGGCGGCATCGGCGTACTTCGGTTCGCTCAGGACGTTAGCTCCCAGCGACATCGCGGCGATCATCAGGCCGTTCCAACTGGCGAGGACTTTCTCATCGCGACCCGGCCAGACGCGTTCCGATCTCACGTCGAAGAGCTTCTGTCGGCAGGTCGCAAGCACGGCTTCGAGTTGTGTGGGATCGACCTTCAACTTCGTTGCCGCATCGGCGTGCGAGATCGCTCGGTTGAGGATGTTCGTGTGTTCCCAGTTGCCTCGCGCGGAGATGTCGTAGCAGAGCTTGAAGGTGGTTGAGAGTGAAAAGGCGAGAGTTGAGGGTGAAGAGGGGGACTCTGCGCCTGTCCCCTCTCCCCGCAGAGCCGGGGAGAGGGGGGCCAGAACCGCATCGACCTCGGCCTCGCTCCAGACGAAGAACTTGCCTTCGACCCCTTCGCTGTCGGCGTCTTGTGTCGCGTAGAAGCCGCCTTGAGGTTGAGTCATCTCGCGCAGGATGTAGTCGAGCGTTTCGCGGGCGACTCGGGCGTAGTCGGGATCGCCGGTGATCTGGAACGCTTCGAGATAGGCCGGGACGAGCAGGGCGTTGTCGTAGAGCATCTTTTCAAAGTGCGGGACCAGCCAGCGTTCATCGGTCGAGTACCGTGCGAAGCCGCCGCCGAGATGATCGTAGATGCCGCCGTTGGCCATTTTGTTGAGAGTCAGCAGAGCGACATCCAGAACCTCATCCGCTTGGAATCGTCGTGAACAACGCAGCGCGACGCGCAGGTCCATCGGGTGCGGAAACTTGGGGGCCGAACCGAAGCCGCCGTGAACGCGGTCGGCCGAGCGAAGGAGCGACTGCATCGCTCCGCGCAGGATGTCTTCTTTCAGCGGTGATGGTGTGACGCGAGACGCCGCCGCATCGACGACGTGGTTCGTCAGTTCTTCAGACTGCACGAGGACAGCCTCGCGTCGGTTCTGCCAAGCATCCGATACGCCAAGCAAAATCTCGCGAAAGCCGGGTCGTCCCCAGCGTGCGGTCGGCGGCCAGTACGTTCCGCCGTAGAACGGCTTCAACTCGGGAGTGAGGAAGACCGACATCGGCCAGCCGCCGCTGCCGGTCATCGCCTGCACGGCCGACATGTAAATCTGATCGAGGTCGGGGCGCTCTTCGCGATCAACCTTGATGCAGACAAACCGCTCGCTCATGAGGGCCGCCATTACCGGGTCTTCAAAACTTTCATGCTCCATCACGTGGCACCAGTGGCACGCGCTGTAGCCGATGGAGAGAAAGATCGGCCGCTCATGCCGTCGCGCCGTTTGAATGGCTTCGTCACACCACGGCCACCACTCGACGGGGTTGTTCGCGTGCTGAAGCAAGTACGGACTGGTCTCTTGAGCGAGTCGGTTGGGCATGATGTGTCACGCTTGGCGGGAATGTTTGGGGCGAAGTTGAGCCGAAAACGGCTACGAGAGCCTCGTGGCGACCGAAGGAGTTTAACGACTCATTCCGACTCAGGGCTTGGGGTTGACGACGGCTTCTGTGAGGCGACTTTAATCGCAGGTCGGTCGATTAAAAAAATGGCGGTTTTCTTTAATCGACTAGCCCTCAAACAAGCAAACCCCACCGGGATTGCCCCGGTGGAAACAGGTCTTTGCACTACTTGCTCATTCACTCGAATCGGAACAGCGAGTAGCGCAAAAACCCGCGAGCCACCGGGGCAAGCCCGGTGGGCTCGCTTGTTTGAGGACTAGCTCGCCGCGACACATTCCGACTCGGCCGACCACTGCTCTGTTCATCTGGCGTGAGCAGGACGGTCTTCATGGCTGGCCGTGGCGGAACCAGTCGACTTCCCGGCGGGGGCAACATGCGGAACGCTGCGTTGAGGATGATTCGTGTGGATCAGCACTACGAGCATCCTTGCAGGGAAGAGGCCGACGGTGACGAGGGCCAGGGCGACTCCGAGGCCCGCGAGGAGCGACGCTTTTCCTCCCTGAGGCGGCGTGCGTGAGATCGGGTCTTCGAGGAACATCACGCGGGCGAATTGGATGACCACGGCGGCGGCGAGTAACGAACTGAGTGTCGCCACGATCAAGAGCGCGATCACGCCTTGATGCGGCGCGACGCTCGCTGTCCCTGGCGCCACGCTCGCGCGTGTGTTGAAGCCAGACATCAGCAGCAGACAGTGCCCCCAACAACCCCACAGCGGCGGATGACCGATCAGGCTGGCCAGTACGATCATCAAGCCCGTCGCGGTGACGGGAGCCAGTTGGCCGAGACCGAGCAGTTCGTCGAGGAACTCGATGTCGCGATCGGCTCGCGCCAGATGGTCGAGCAGCAGAAAGAGGCCCGCCAGACCGAGCAGACTCGCGGAGGTCGAAAAGATGAGCAACGACAACGCGCCGGGCTGGCCGGTTGCCGCCGACAGGCTGGTCTCAGGAGCAGCGAGATCGCCCGTTGCGGCGATGACTCCAATCAGCAGCCACGCGCCGTGCAACATCGTCAGCGCGATCAACCACCGTCGCAGCGTCCCTTCACCCTTGGCGAGTCCTCGCGCACAGAGCGACCCCGCGACGAACAGAGTCGCCACCGACAGCACGATCAACAGTACGACCAACTCGGCCGCAAACCCGATCCAAACCGTTCCGCACAGCCGCGCGAGAGCAAAGAGACCCGCAAGCTGGCTGTTCAACACGATGCAGCCGCTCGTCCAGTAGCCAACGCCACGCACGTTCTCGGCCAAGATCGCGCGCCACGGGACAAGTCCGATTCGACTGCCGATTCCCGCGACAACGAGCCCGATGGCGAGCAGCCCGAGTTTCGATCCGGTTCCGATCGCGATTCGTCCAAGTCCAGGGTTGTATGCCTGCGTGAGGACGATGCTCATGTCCCCGAATTGGGTTGAAGCCGTCAGACCCGCCATGAGCGCGAAGCCGAGCCACACGCAGATCGACGCGGCGATGCCCAACCACTGCAAGGCGTCGTCGCGAGGCAGATTGGTTTGAGGTGCGTTACAGTGATCCGAATTGTTCACCGTGTTGGTGAGGCGGTGCGGGTCGAGTTCCAACCGGCGCAGTGCCACCGCTGCGAACTGGACGATCTCCAGCGACAGCAGCAGCGTGATTGCGTCGTTGGCGGAGACAACCAGCATCACGCCCGCGATCAGGAACGACAGGAAGCCGAACCGCTCGTGAGCCGCTCCGCCACGCGAGGTCATGCCGATCGAGCCGACTCCAAACAGCAGCCCGAGCGTGAGTGCCAGCCACTCGCCCGAGATCGCCAACCTGTCGGCCATCCACACCGATCGCTCGGCAACACGCACGGTCGCATCGTCCATCGCGAGACCACTCATCGCGAGCGAATAGGCGGCGAAGAGCCACGCGGCGAACCACAGTCCCGCGATCCAACGAGCCTCGCGCAGCCCGCGTCCTCCCACCAACAGCAGACCGCCGACGGCGAGCAAGATCGTTGGCGGGAACGGAAGCGGCATCGAGCAAACTCAGCAGTGCGACGAGGAGATCAGAATGAGGCGAGACCAATACCGCATCGAGCGACAGCGTGCCACGGTGCTTCGCAGAGACAACAGTGCGCGATTGAACGACGCGACCATTGGCGCAAACAAACTTGTGAGTCTCTGAGTTGCGGGCGGGCGTTCATCGGACGCGATGGATATTCGCTGTGCCACAACGCCGGTTCGTTGTCTCGCGAGCATTCCTCGGGCGGGTGCGACGGCCGCTTCGGGTCGTGACCTCCCCACTTCGGGTCGCGCAACGGCATCTCAGTTCATTGAAACGGCGTCGC
>CAMAYU010000257.1 GCA_945862235.1 Schlesneria paludicola DSM 18645 | reverse complement strand
TTCGCCGCGCCGGCCCACCATGATCGATCGGCGATTCTCAAAGGTGGGCCGGCGCGGCGAAGCGCCGCTGGTCCCACCCTACTCTGAAAAAGGCGACGGCCCTCGCGTCACCGACCGGCGGGACCGGCCCCGGGAACCTTGAGCGTCGGTGTGATGAGCGTCTTCTCTTCCGAGTCGGAATCGGGCGATTCCTCGTCCAGCACCGGCTTGGCTGTCGCGCGTGAAACCGGGACGGTGACATCCGTGATGTCGGCGGAAGGACCATTGCCGCTGTTGCGCAGCGACAGCTTGATGTCGTTCTGCTCCAGCGCTGAGATCCGAAAGACCGGATGTTGCCGCCCCGCCAATGAGACGCCTCCCAGGCTTTCGGATGCCGTGCGTGAATCACTGCCGCGCGACTTCAACGTAAGCCGGACGGGGGCCGAGTCGGGGTAGCGAATCGTCACGGCGATCTCACGGTCATCTGGGACCGGCGCGAGCGGGCCTCCGAATTCCGCAATGCCATCAAAGCTAATGAGCATCGCGTCGCGACCGGCGGCAACGCGCGGAGCCGTGAACGTTTTGTCACCGATGTGCAGCGCGATCGTCGCCGTCTGCAACTGCCAGCTCGGGCTGGCCGACAACACGAAATCGTCCTTGCCGAACACCAGTCGCGGAGTTCCCTGCAACGACGATTGCAGTTGATCGGCCACCGCTGGCGGAACGGCCGGTGACAGTTTGGCCGCACACAGCATGAGCTGTGCGGCGGAGATGTCTTTGACCCACTCGGGGTCGGTCAACCGTGCGGCCAGCTCGGGCCGATTGTCGCTGTGATAGTAAACGCCGAGCAACGCGACGCGGCTTTGAGGCCGCTCCAAGTTCACGTCGATGTTCCTGAGGATCGCGTCTTCGGCCTCTTGGTGACGGCCATACTTCTCCAGCACCGAGGCGCAGACAAGGTTTGCTTCCCACGCATCGGTTGAAAACGCGAGTGCCTGCCGCGCGGTCTCGGGAGCACTCGGCTGACCGAGGAATGCCTGAATGAACGCCCGATTGGCGAGGCCCGCTGCCAGCATTTCATCCTTGCGGAAATGGCCGACCCCCAGCGTCGCCAGCTTCTCGTAGGTCTCGGTCGCCGCGAAGAGTTGCCCCATCGACTGCTGTGTTCGCGCGACGTAGTAATAGTACGGCGGGTAGCACTCCATGAACGACTCCATCCGCTTCAAAACTCGCAATCGCACGGTCGTGTCCTTCTCGTTCCAAGCCTCTTCCAGCTTGTCGAGATCATCGTTGCGCACGAGCCACCGGTCGGGAATCTGTTTCGCCCGGGCCATCTTCCACGACGTATCGAGAAACAGGTTCGACTTCTCCAGCACCGTCGTCATCCGCCGCTTATCGACCTGCCAGAGATCCAGTTCCTTGGAGACCGTCTGGTTGCGATGGTCCCACCAACTGTTGGCTCCCGTGCGCACAGCCGTCGCGTACTGAACGGTCGCCACTTGAGCCGCGATCTCAAACGCACTCAGTCCGATGTTGCGATTGAACGCGCGGCGATACTTCTCGCGCAACACCTCGCGTTCGCGGTCGGCGATCTGAACTTGGGCGACTTCGTCCAAGACCGACGAATACAGCTTCATCACCTCTTCGTCGGCGATGCCGTTCAAGTTGAGATGGTTCAGGATTTTCTCCTGCTCCTCAACCATGACTCGCACCGAGGAATTTTTGCGGATGCGATGCAATGCCGCGCGACTGTAGTTGAGAGCGACGGCGGCCGACCGACGCTGTTCATCCGTGGGAGCAGCAACGGCGACGGCAGCCGTTGGAGCGACAGCCGCGGTCTTCGTCTCGGATGCTGCACCGGGTGCATCGGCGGCCCGCGCTGTCGGCATCACTTCCACGCAGATCAATGCGGGCAGCACCACAACCACGGTTAGACAAAAGTATCGCATCACAGTCCCCCACCAGTCCCAATTGGTCATGACATCCTCATGCGGTCTCATACGAGACAACATCTTCGCGCTGACGGTTCGATGGCCGTCGAAACAGGTCGCCAGTTCGTCCTCCGGGTCGAGGGCATTTCAAAACTAGCCCGACGCGCAAGCGAGGGCTTCACCATCATCGAATGCCCAGCCCTCGCTTGCGCGTCGGGTTAGTTTTTCGAGGCAAAAACAAGTTTTGAAACACGCTCTAAGCACACGCGATGCCGCATCGGCTGTGCGGGATGACGACGACGGACCTGGCATCACGATTGGACGACTGAGTCGATTCTAACCGGCAGAACGGGCTGGAGCCTGAAGCGACTTGGTGCGTTGAGTCGAGTTTGTCGAGGCTCGCGCCGATCCGACGGATCACCGAAAGATCAGGGGTCGTGGCAGTCCTGCCGATTGGTGAAGCCTTCCGGTTTGAGCGAACTCAAACGGCCGACTCGACCCGAGCAGGAACTACAATCGCGGGACAGTTCACGCCTCGAAGCCCTGTAACTCTTACACCTCGCCGCCAGCCACACTTGTGGACTGTCGGTTTAATTGTTTGACCGACAGTCCCCTTGGGACGTTATTGTGGCCCCGTTCCTAACGACTGCACCCGAGGGGCTCAACGCCTCAGCGGCTTGCTGTAAAGTTGTCGGGCACATGATTACGATTCCGCCCCGTTCGGCAGACCGGCTGCCGAGTACGAAATCAATCTCATCACAGGTATGCCGCCAGGAGACACGCATGAGTCGACAAACGTCACGTCGCGAGTTCATTCAAAACACAACGGCGATCGGATCCGCGCTGTTCGTCGGGGGAGCTGTCGATCTGCGTGGGCAGGAACGCTCGGCCAACGAGCAACTCAACGTCGCCTGCTTTGGTGTGGGAGGCAAAGGGGGGAGCGATTCCGCCAATGCCGCCACGTTCGGCAACGTGGTCGCAATCTGTGATGTCGATCGTGGAACGCTGGAAAGCAAAGGGAAGTCCAAGGGATTTGAGAACGCCGAGAAGTTCACCAACTATCGTGAACTGATGGACAAGTTCGGCAAGAAGATTGATATCTGTAACGTCAGCACGCCCGATCACATGCACGGCCCGATCACTCTTGCAGCCATGCGACTGGGGATCAGTTGCTACACGCAAAAGCCACTGACGCGCACGATCTATGAAGCGCGTTTGCTCGCCAATGTCGCGCGAGAAACCGGCGTCTGCACTCAGATGGGCAACCAAGGAACCGCACTCGATTCGTCTCGCGAAGCCATCGCTCAGATCAAGTCGGGCGTGCTCGGGACGTTGAAGGAAGTGTTCGCTTGGTCAAACCGTCCGGTTTGGGCGCAAGGCCCCGGTCGCCGCATGGACCTCGAAAAGTTCTCCACGCAAGCGAAGAAGGAAGACCCCGAGAACGCGGGCAAGTTGATCGAAAAGAAGAAGGAAGAAATCGCCAAGGCGATGGAAAAGGTCGATTGGAAGAACTGGCTGGGTGTCGCGCCCCCGCGCGAATTCTGGCCCGGCATCTACCACACGTTCCAACATCGCGGCTGGTGGGACTTCGGCACCGGTGCCTTGGGCGACATGGCCTGTCATCAGTTGACCGTTCCGTTCGCCTCCTGCGGTCTGCGTGATCCGATCTCCGTCGTCGCCAAGTCCACCGGACACGACTTCGACAGCTTCCCGGCCAGTTCGATCATCAAGTTCGAGTTCCCTGAGACCTCGGAACGACCAGCCATTCCCTTCTGGTGGCTCGACCGCAAGGGAAATAAGCCGCCGATGGAAGTCTTCGAGAAGCATGGCATCACCAATGTCTCCGACAGCGGTGTGCTGATCGTCGGCGAGAAGGGGGCCTTCTACAGCTCGGACGATTACTGCGGTAAGTACGAGTTGAAGGGTGTCGACAAGGTCAAGGTTGACTACGAAAAGGCTGAGGACAAAGGCAACAACGACCTCAACAACATGTACGAGTTGTTCCGCGCGAAGCGAGCCAATGACCCGAAGATCTGCAAGTCGAACTTCATCGACCGAGCTGGCCCGCTGACCGAAACCATCCTGCTGGGCAACCTCGCCGTGTGGGCTGCTGCCGCCGGTGGAGCAGAAGGCGCGATGGGCGAATGGGGCGAAAAGGTCGAGTGGGACGCCAAGAACCTCAAGGTCACCAACCTCGCGGCACTCAAGACGCCGAAGGTCGCCGACCTGATCAAGCCGGTCTACGCCGAAGGGCACAGGCTCGATTAGTGTCTTGTTGAAAAACGTAGAGCGGGCGGCTCGCCTGCTCTACGTTCATTCGAAAAAGCACAGGGTTCATTTGAAAAAGCACAGGCGAGCCGCCCGTGCGACGGCTTTTTCAACAGGGGTACGGCTTGCCGTACCCCTGTTGTTTCCTAGGTATCGAGTGAGGCGAGGTCATGTCGAGTTTGAGTTGGTCGCGAGTCACGGTTACTTCTGCTGTCGTCGGTCTATGTTGCCTTGTCGGTTGTCCCAAACCACAAGGCGGCATCGTGCCTCCCTCCGCGAATGGCTCGAAGGCGGAAGCGCCCGCCGTTTCCGCGAAGGCTGCAACAGCCATCGCCGACGATGTCAAAGCGGCTCGCGCCCGGCTCGATGCGTTCGGTTCGCGCACGAAGTACGCCCCCAAAGCTGGCGGATTGCTCACCGAAATCGTCATTCAAGATGGCTCGAATCTCACCGCCGATGATCTGGCTCTGTTTGGAAAGCTCTCCGATCTGGAGAAGCTTCAAATCTTCAATTGCCGGTCGCTGAACGACGAGATGGCAGCGACGCTGAGCGGCTTGAAGGGGCTGACCAGCTTGGCGCTGACGAACACGGTCATCAACGATGTGACGGTGGAGATGATCGTCAAATCATTTCCGAATCTCATCGACCTCGATCTTTCGTCGAACACCAACATGACGAGTGGCGTGTTGAAGATCGTCAGTGGAATGGGCCAGCTTCAGCGTTTGACCTTGGTACAAAACCAAGTCAACGACATCGGCGCCCAGCGTCTGTCCAAGTTGCAGGAACTGCGGGCACTCGACTTGCGCGGCAACATGGAAGCGGGCGACATGGCCCTCGAAGTTGTTGCCGCTCTCCCCAAACTCACCGGTCTCAAGCACCGCAGCACGGCGGTCACCGATTCGGGTTTGGAGTACCTCAGCCACAATCAAACATTGGAATCACTGCTGATGCAGGACTTCGCCGTGACCGACCAGTCCGGGCCGCATCTCGCAAAGCTCGGCAAGCTTTCGCAACTCGAAGTCTTCCGCTGCCAGCAATTCGGGACCGAAGGAGTGCTGGCCCTCAAAGGAATGGGGCTAACTCGACTGACGCTGCGCGACCTGCCCAACATTGATGATCGAGCGATGGAGGTCTTCGACGATCTCGCGAAATTGAAGCGGCTCTACTTGCATGAGATCGCGTCGGTCAGCGATTCGGGGCTGAAGCATCTGGCCGCGCAGAAGTCGCTCGAATTGCTCGACATCTGGACGGTACCGCAGATGACCGACGCGACGGTCGATGTGATCGCCACGCTCCCGGCTCTCAAAGAGTTGTCGATCCGGGCGACCGCCATCACTGACGCGAGCCTCGACAAGTTGCTGGCGATGCCAAGCCTGCAAACGCTGACTCTCAAAGAGAACGGCTCTATGACGGCCGACGGGTTGAAGAAGCTATCCGCGAAGAAGTGGACTAAGTTGGATATTGGGGCATCCGACTCCGGCGAAGCGGCTGCTCCTTGAAGCCTAGAGGGCATTTCAAAACGAGCCCGACGCGCAAGCGAGGGCTTCACGATCATCGAATGCCCAGCCCTCGCTTGCGCGTCGGGCTAGTTTTTCGAGGCAAAAACCGGTTTTGAAATGCCCTCTACTCATGTTCGATGAAGCCCTCATTCGCGGAACGGCTCGATTGTTTGTCGCCTGCTATGTGGGGCGACTTTGCTTGGACGCGGCCGGTTGGCGCGATGCCGCTTCACAACGAGTCGCCCGCTGGCTTTGGACCGCGGGCTGCTTGGGCTTTGTCCTGCACGTCGCGGTGGCATTTCACTTCCAACACGGCTGGAGTCATGCTGCCGCTTTCGAGCATGTGCGTTTACGGACGCTGCGCGAGACCGGATGGGACTCCGGCATCGGTCTCGACGTCAATTACGCCTTCGGCCTGTTGTGGTCGGCCGACACGTTGCTCTGGTGGCGACAACTCGATTGGCCTGAGAAGCGAGTGCCGTACTGGACAGTTCAAGCCAGCTTCGCCTTTTTGATGATCCAAGCGACGGCTGTCTTCGGGCCACCATTCTGGAAGCCCGCTTGCGTGGCGATCGGGCTATTGTTGGTCATGCTGCACATGTCGCGGCCTCATTCGGCTCACAAATCGTGATCCTCGAAGCACGGCTTGTCGGGAATGTGTTCGCCCTCAGGCAAGCAACCCCACCGGGCTTGCCCCGGTGGCTCGCGGGTTTTTGCACGACTCGCTTCTCGGGTTCAGGTGCATGCAAAAAAAGTAGTGCAAAGACCTGAATCCACCGGGGCAAACCCGGTGGGGTTCGCTTGTTTGAGGACTCGTCCGGACTACGGCACCGACTTCATCGCGTTGGGAACTTCGCGGCGGTCATGCTGCCATAGCCACCGGGCCAGCGTGAATCGACTTCGATCTGACCGACGAAATCTTTCTCGCCGAGTTCCGCCTGCCAATCCTTTTCCAAACGTGCCGCACGATCAACGTAGATCTTCACAAGGTACTTGCCCGGCGGCAGCGTTGGCTTGGCAATCAACTCTTTCGCGCGGGCGGAGTCTCGTGGCGCGGTGATGCTCAGCGAGTGTTGCCACAGCTTTCCCTTGCCGAAGACTTGGCGATCCGATGTTGCCCAGCGTGCTTTCGACCAACCGCTCTTAGACTTCGTGTCCTGTCGGTACAGATCGACCTGCAACAGTTGCTTATCGAAGCCCTCGGGCACATCGGTCAGCTTGAACCAGACCTCGCCAATGCGCGAGACCTCTTCGTCTCGTTTGGGCAGTTCGTCCGCAGTCTGGTACTTGCCGGCCGACATCGCGGCGTAGTCCTCTAGGAACTTGCGAAACTGTTTGTACGAGCGGTCGCCGACGACCATCTTGATCCCGCCGCCGTGCTTCACCTGCATGGTCGGCTTGAGCAGGAGCAGGCTCTTCGTTGGTTCTTTGGTGTCGATCAAGCCGGCTTCGACAAGATGCTTGAGCGTCGCAGCCGGATCATCGGGCGTCATCCAACTCACCTGCTCACCGTGCTTCTTGACCTGCTCCTTGTTGAGCAGTGGCGAATGGCACGCGGCGCAGCGAGTGGCCTCGACCCAGACGTTGTCGATGAACGACGCGAGGACCCGATCATTGCGGGCGTGCCGCACGACCTCGATCGGCAGCTTCGGGCCGAGCGATTCCGAACTGGCTTTCGCCTTGAGCAGTTCCGGATCGCGGACGGCCTCTTCGATCCAGGCGGTGAACGCGGCCAGTTCTTCCTTCCGCACATCGGCCGACACAAGGCTCGGCTTCGCGGGCGTGCGGCTGATGAATTCGAGCAGCTTCGATTTCTTAGGCTGCTTCGCGTCGATCATCCCTCCCTTCACGAGGGCTGCGAATGTCTCGGCCTGATCCGCGCGGATGTAGTCCTTCAAATCGACGCCACTCAAATGGCACTCGGCACAACTCGACGGCTTCGCCGAATTCATGATCGGCAGGATGCGGCGCGTGAACACGTCGAGCGACTTGGACTCGGCCCAAGCCTCACACGTCAGTCCCATTGTGACGGCGAGGGCCATGAATCGAACGAGATGGCGAGGCATGAAAACCCTTTCTCCAAGAAGTACGGAACACAATGACCCGGACAAGATACTCAGACGAAATGGCGTCCGACAGGCGCACGCTTTCACCTCGCCACGACAGTGCCTATCGTGGCCTCACTGTTCGATCTTGAGTTCCCTCTTGGAGACTTCACCGTGCGTTTTCTGACCGCTGCCTTGATGCTGTCGCTGATGATCGTGTCCCCGTCGTTCGCGCAGAGTGAAAAACCTGCCGAGCCGCAGAAGTACGAACTCGGCCCCGAATCGAAGCCGATCGCGGGGACTCCCGAAGGGACGGTGACCAAGCATTCGTGGACGAGCAAGATTTTTGAAGGGACCGTGCGCGACTACTACGTCTACGTTCCCGCGAAATACGACGCCGCGAAGCCGACCGCCGTGATGGTCTTTCAGGACGGGCACGCCTACGTCAACAAGACGGGCGAGTACCGCGTCCCGGTCGTGTTCGACAACCTGATGGCCAAGGGAGACCTGCCGCCGATCATCGGCATCTTTGTCGATCCCGGTCATCGCGGCGACAAGCTTCCTGATTCCCGCTGGAAGGCGAACAACCGCAGCGTCGAATACGACTCGCTCGGCGATACGTATGCGAAGTTCATCCTCGAAGAGATCCTGCCCGAGGTCGGTAAGAGCCACAATCTGACGGCCGATCCCGACCAGCGAGCCATCTGCGGCGCGTCATCCGGCGGCATCTGTGCTTGGACGGTGGCGTGGGAGCG
>CAMAYU010000256.1 GCA_945862235.1 Schlesneria paludicola DSM 18645 | reverse complement strand
GTCCTCAGTGAAATCCGTGTCCTCAGTGAAATCCGTGTCCTCAGTGAAATCCGTGTCCTCAGTGAAATCCGTGTCCTCAGTGAAATCCGTGTCCTCAGTGAAATCCGTGTCCTCAGTGAAATCCGTGGCGTTCTTCTTCCTCTTGGTTGCGGCCTCTTTTTCGATGCCGCATCACGAATCCATTCCGAACCTCGGTTAGAGACCATGTGGCATGTCGTCACCTGAACCTCCCGCGAATCGCAAACCCAAGCGGCCGCGAAGTCGCATCGCCATCGAGCTCGAGCCACTGGCCGCGCGACTGCAAGTTCAGCCGTGGTTCGCGTGGTTACTGAGTGAAATCAAACGTGGTGGGCGCGGCCTAATCGTCAGCATGGTCTTGCACGGTGTGTTACTGGCTTCGTTGACGTTCATCGCCTTTCAGCCGAGATCGTCCGGCGATGGTGGAGCGATCTCCGCGACTTGGATGCCGCCCAGCCTCAGGCCCGCCGCAACTCCTCGAAAGAAGTTCGAGTTGCCGATGCAGGAGGAGGTGGAATTTGAATCGCCCGTTCCCACCCAAAAAATCGCAAAGCCAACCACGCCGATCGGTGACGCGGCGGGCACGGCCGCGCCGGGAGTCAGTCCCGTCAGTGTGGGGCAGGCATTGGGAGGTCGCAGCGGCCGAACCCGCGAAGGGAATTTGGAAAGCCTCGGTGGCAGCCCGGATGCCGAAGCTTCGATCAAAATGGGGCTGCTCTGGTTGAAGCGACAGCAGAAGAGCGATGGTCGCTGGGAGCTGCATCAGGGCTATCCGGACGCGGGGCTGTCCACGATCAAGACCGACACTGGTGCGACGGCCCTCGCGCTGTTGGCGTTCCTCGGTCATGGACACACTCACCAGACCGGCGATCACGCGACGGTGGTCGCCAAGGGCTTGAAGTGGCTCCGTTCTCAACAAGATCCCGCAACGGGCGACCTTCACGATCAACGGCAGGAAGAGGGGAGACAACCGGCCCTCTATGCTCACGCGATGGCGACCATCGCGCTATGCGAGGCCCTCGCGCTGACCGACGACAACGAACTGAAGCCGTCTGCCGAGCAGGCCGTGCGGTATTTACTGACGGCCCAACATCCGATCGTCGGCGGCTGGAAGTACCGCGTGCTGATTCGCGAAAGCCGGGGCGACCTGTCTGTCACCGGTTGGGCTTTGATGGCGCTGCATACGGCGAGAATGGCAGGGATCGAAATCGCGCCGGGCGAGTTTGAACGAGCCTCACTGTTCCTGGATTCGGTCCAAGCCGCCGGATCCGCACGCTACAAGTACGAACCCTCGTCACCCGACAACAAGGCGACCGCCGCGCTCACCGCTGAAGCGCTGTTGTGTCGGCAATGGCTCGGCTGGCCGAGGACGTTTCAGCAGATGACGGCGGGTGTGAAGTACGTGATGGCGGAAGAAAATTCTCCGTCGTGGTCGGATGGTCGCCGCAATGTTTACGGCTGGTACTACACGTCGCAGATGTTGCACAACTTGGGCGGCGACGACTGGAAACGCTGGAACCTTGCCGTGCGTGATGCCATCGTGCGAAACCAAGTGACCGGCGGCACCGCCAAGCCAGGCTTGGACACACGCGGCAGTTGGAACCCGATTTCGCCGAGAGGACAGGGCGAAGAGTACGCCGATAAAGCCGGGCGACTCTATCTGACAGCCCTGTGCATCCTGACGCTCGAAACCCCGTACCGTCATCAGCCGATCTATCCGCCCGTCGAGGCACCATAATCGACGCGCATCAGGTACAGGCCGTGCGCGGGAGCAGTTTCGCCCGCCAGTGCCCGATCACCCTTTTCCACAATGCGGCGCATGTCGTCAGCCGTCCAGCGTCCGCGACCGACGTGGATCAGTGTGCCGACGATCGCTCGCACCATGTTGTAGAGAAAGCCGTCGGCCTCCACGTCGAAGCACAGGAAGGGCAAATCCGTTTCGGCTCGTGGTTCCGAGTCTCGCGCTACGTCCGGCCCACTGTCGCTGTTCCACACCTGCCAGCTCGACAAACGTGAGACCTGCGAACGAGAGATCGTCCGAACACTCGACGAGCGGTTCGGCCAGTTCGTTTCGAAGCAGCGAAAGTCGTGCGTCCCCACGAGAACATTGGCGGCAGAGCCCATCGCCTCATCGTCCAAGTGGCTCCGTTGCCAGAGGGCGTTCGTTCGCAAGAACGGCGAACGAATGACACTGTTGTGGATGACGTAGCGATACCACTTGCTCTTGGCATCGAACCGCGCGTTGAAGCCGGCTTCCGCCTCGCTGGCCTCGCGTACGACGACATCATCTGGGAGATGGATCGGTAGTCCCTGCACAAACGCGCGACAGGGCGCGGTCGAGGTCGTTTCAAAACTGACGACTTGCCCGACGGCGTGAACACCGGCGTCCGTCCGGCCGGAAGCGACCACGCGAACCGGCTCGTGGGTGAACTGAGACAACGCCCGCTCGACGACCTCTTGCAGCGAAACACCATTCGGTTGGACCTGCCAACCACAGTAGTTCGTGCCGTCGTAGGCCAAAGTCATGCGGATCGTCCGGACGGCGTCCATCCTACGGTCCTTGATAAGACGAGCGGCAATAAAAAGTAGACCGGTCACTCCGTGACCGGAGCCTTCGAGTCACGGAGTGACTCGTCTACTTTAAAGATACGTTTTTCCTGCCGTTCGCCGAGATGACTTGCCGGTGAGTGTCCGAGTCGGTTGTCCGACTCCGTCACGCGGCGCGGCGAGAACTATCACGCTGCCCCACGGATTCGACCGACTTCTTCGGCACGGAGGTCCATGGCAACACTGAGAACTGGTAGCAACAGCGATGGCAGCGGACGGCGGTCATCAAGATCGACAGGACCCCTGTGTTGCCGCTGCGGCTGGAGTAAACATCATCACACTTACAACGTGGGCACTTCATGACTGTGGCCTCTCCCTGTCACGCGGGCAAACCTGTGAAGTGATCGCGATCACACGGCGATCATTTTCGCGGCGGCTTATAGAAGGCATTTTCGATCTTGAAAACCCCAGTTTGTGCCCAATTTCAACGGGCTGCTCACGCGGAAGAACGTGAAGCATTTGCATCGTTTATACCTCGCGCGGCGGAGAACGAGAGGTTTCCGAGCGGGGTGGCGTAAGCCCCCCGGTTTTTCCAAAGAGTGCTTACGCCACCTCGCTCAGAGGCTATTCGGAAAGAATCAGCTTGTTTTCACTTGATGGTGACTTGGATAACGAAGGACGGCGATTTTTGAGTGAGCTACTTGGGATGTAGCGGACCGTATGATGGGACCCTCAAACATGACCACCCGCCTGGTTATGCTTCCCCTCTGAAGTGCGACGATTTGCGGTGCCTGACCCTTGCCTTCGGTACTCTCTTGGCCACCAGTGCGATCATGTCTCTCGAACTCTTTCATCCGGTGATTCAGCAGTGGTTTCGGGGGCGGTTTGCTGCGCCGACGGAGCCTCAGGAGTTGGGGTGGCCTGATCTGGTGGCGGGGCGGGATGTGTTGATTGCCGCGCCGACGGGGAGCGGAAAGACGTTGACGGCGTTTCTCGCGGCGATCGACCGGCTGCTGCGATTGGCCGTGCGGAACGAGTTGACCGACGAGATTCGCGTGGTCTATGTCTCGCCACTGCGGGCCTTGTCGAACGACATGCACCGCAATCTCGAAGTGCCGCTGGCTGAGATTCTGGCCGTGGCGAGCGACCTCGGGCTGAAAGTCCCTCCGATTCGGGTGGGCTTGCGGACGGGAGACACCTCGGCGTCGCAGCGAGCGGCGATTGTCAGGCGGCCTCCGCAGATTCTGGTGACGACGCCGGAGTCGCTCTACCTGATGCTCACCAGCCCGAAGGCGCGCGAGAAACTGAAAACCGTCGAGACGGTGATCGTCGATGAAATTCACGCGCTCGTGCGGGACAAGCGTGGCTCGCACCTGGCACTCACGCTGGAACGGCTGGCGGCCCTCTGCCCGCAGCGTCTGCAACGGATCGGGTTGTCGGCGACTCAGCGGCCGATTGAGGAGATCGCGCGGTTCTTGGTGGGGGAGATTGATGGTCGAGGGTTCAGGGTTGAGGGGCTGACGACATTGTTTCCAGATATCGACTCCATTCTTCCTCCCCGCCGAGGCGAGGGAATAGATGCGGAAGAACCCCTCACCCTAACCCTCTCCCCGCAAAGCCGGGGCGAGGGAACAAGGCAAGAGACGACGCACCTCGTCATTCCCTCAACCCTCAACTCTCAACCCTCAACCTCTCGACTCCCCGTCATCATCGATGTCGGCTTCCAACGGCAGCTTGATCTCGGCATCGAAGTCCCGCCGAGTGAACTCGGGACGGTCTGCATGCATGAGCAGTGGGCCGAGATCAATCAACGGATCGTCGAGCTGGTGAACGGGCACCGGGCAACGCTGATCTTCGTCAACACGCGGCGGTTGGCGGAGCGGTTGACTCATCAGTTGAGCGAACTGCTGGGTGAGGAGGCGATCACCAGCCATCACGGTTCGCTCGCGGCCGATCTGCGGCATGACACCGAGCAGCGGTTGAAGGCGGGGCAGCTGAAAGCGGTCGTGGCGACGGCGTCGCTCGAGATGGGACTCGACATCGGCTACATCGACCTCGTGATCCAGATCGGCTCGTCGCGGAACATCGCCACGTTTTTGCAGCGTGTCGGCCGGTCGGGGCATGCTCTGGGGCTGGTGCCGAAGGGACGGATGTTCGCGCTGACTCGCGATGAGTTGATCGAGTGCATGGCCATTTTGCGGGCGATCCACCACGGGCGGCTCGACATCGTGCCGATCCCCGTCGCGCCGCTCGATGTCCTCGCGCAGCAGATCGTCGCGGCGGTGGCGTGCGAGGATTGGAGCAGCGATGAACTGTTCGCCGTCTGTCGTCGAGCGGCACCGTATCGCGACCTGCCTCGCGCGGACTTCGACCGCATCGTGCAGATGCTCAGCGAGGGGATCACGAGTTCGTCGGGACGGAGCCGCGTCTACCTCCATCACGATCAGGTCGGCCGCCGTTTGCGAGCACGACCCGGCGCGAGGATCGCCGCGATTAGCAATGCCGGAGCGATCCCCGAAGTCTTCGCGATCCGCGTTGTGACAGAGGAGGATCACACGGTCGTCGGCTCGGTCGATGAAGACTTCGGGACCGAGAGCCAATCGGGCGACATTTTTTTATTGGGCAACACCTCGTGGCGGATCCGCTATCTGCGGGGCGGTGACCTGTTCGTGACGGACGCTCACGGTGCTCCGCCGACGATCCCGTTCTGGCGCGGCGAGGCTCCCGGCCGCACGTTCGAGCTGTCCGAAGAGGTGTCGCTGTTGCGAGAGGAATTGGAGCGACGAATATCTTTTGCCGAGCCGTCTCAATATCTGGGTGCCACGGTCACGGAGTCTTCGACGTGGCCCTGTCGGGCAGGAGGGCGTTCTCCCTCGTTGCACGGCCACGTCGAAGACTCCGTGACCGTGGCACCCGCACACCCTCAGGCGGCGATTCCTGCTGGTGGGCCGGCGCTCGAAGCGAGCTTGTCCCACCCTACGTCTCAAACCGTCGTGTCGGCAGAGCGACACGACTACGGTAGTCCCGTCGCTCCGCCGACGGGACCGGACACACAGTCGGTCGAAGACTGGCTGGCCCTCGAAACTCACGTCAGTACCGAAGCCGCGCGGCAGGTGGTCGAGTATGCCCGCACGCAAAGGGCCGCCATCGGGCTGTTGCCGTCGATGCGGCGAGTTGTCTTCGAACGGTTCTTCGATGAGAGCGGCGGGATGCAGTTGGTGATTCATGCGCCGTTCGGGACGAGGATCACGCGGGCGTGGGGTCTCGCCATGCGGAAGCGGTTCTGTCGGTCGTTTGACTTCGAGTTGCAGGCGAACGCGGACGACGATGGCATCGTGCTGTCGCTTGGACCTCAGCACAGCTTTCCGCTGGAGAGCATGTTCGGGATGCTGACGCCGCGCAACGTGCAGGCGATGTTCGAGCAAGCCATCCTGATCGTGCCGATCTTTCTGAACCGCTGGCGGTGGAATGCAACGCGTGCCTTGCAGGTCATCCGGTCCAAGCACGGCCAGAAGGTCCCGCCAGCGTTGCAACGATTCCGTAGCGAGGACTTGCTCACGGCGGTCTTTCCCAAACTGACCGGTTGTCAGGAGAACGTGGTCGGCGACATTGAGTTGCCCGATCACCCGCTCGTCCGCCAGACGATGGACGACTGCCTGCACGAGGCTCACGACATGGAAGCCCTCATCCGAGTGCTGGACCAGGTCGAGCGGGGTGAGATTGAGTTCCTCGCCCGCGACACGCGCGAACCGTCGCCGTTCAGTTACGAACTGCTCAACGCGAACCCGTACGCGTTCCTTGACGGAGGCGAAGTGGCCGAACGTCGTGCTCGAGCCGTTGCCACGCGCCGCTCCCTTTCAGTCGAAAGCCTTCAGGACTTGAGCCGCCTCGACCCCGAAGCGATCCGCCAAGTGGTGGCCGACGCCCAGCCGCTGATCCGCAACGCGGACGAACTGCACGACGCGCTGCTCAGTCGTGTGCTGCTGCCGGAGGTCGAGGGGCTCGATTGGTACGGGTTCTTCGACGAACTGGTCGCAGCCGGACGTGCGACCACTGTTCTCCGATCAGATTTCTGTCCAGATGAGCCGGGCGGCGTAAGCCCCTGGACTCTTCGTGAATGTGCAGAGTCAGGTCCTGCTGGCGAACGCGAAGAGTCCGGGGCCTTACGGCACCCGGCTCACCAAGAAGTATCGGGGGCGGTCTCATCACTGTTTTGGTCCGCCACTGAGCGAGTTCCCGTCGCGCTCGCGGCCTTTCCGGATGCGACGCTCACTCCACCCGTCACCGTTCCTCCTGAGGTTCGTCACGATTGGGACTCGATCGAGGCGCGAGTCACGATGCTGCGCGGCCTGCTCGAAATCTGCGGGCCGATCACCGGTGAGGCGGCTGCGGCTCGACTCGGCTTCACCGTCAGTCAGACCGATGCCGCGCTCGAGGCTCTCGAAGGGGAAGGGGTCGTGCTGCGAGGCCGCTTCACGGAAGGAGGACGCACTGTCGCGCCTGACCCTCAACCCTCAACGCTCGCCCCTCAACCTTCCCTCGAATGGTGCCATCGGCGGCTGCTCGCGCGCATTCACCGCCTCACGCTGGAGGGGCTGCGCAAGCAGATCGAACCGGTGTCGGTCGATGTCTTCATCCGGTTCCTGGCCCGACATCACGGGCTGATGCCGGGGATGAAGCGCGGCGGGATGAACGGGTTGTTTGAAGTGATCGCCCAGTTGCAGGGGCTGGATATTCCGGCCGTGGCTTGGGAACGCGATCTGTTGCCCGCGCGGTTGGAGGGCTACGAAGCGGCGTGGCTCGATGAGCTGTGTCTGACGGGCGAGGTCGGTTGGGGGCGGATGTTCCCTCCGGTGAGAAATCCGGATCGTTCGAGGCCGATGGCCAGTCTGACTCGCGTCGCGCCGGTGTCGATCGTGTTGAGGCAGGACATCGACTGGCTGACGGCCCACACGCCTCAACCCGATGCCGAGGGACTGAGCAGCCCCGCCGTCGAGGTCATCGAATTGCTGACCGCGCGCGGGGCGATGTTCGCGTCGGACATTCTGGCAGCGACGCGGATGCTGCCGTCGCATCTCGACGATGTGCTGGGTGAACTGGTCACGCGCGGCTGGCTCACGGCCGACGGATTCGCCGGACTGCGGACGCTGATCGCCGAAAAGAAGCCGCATGGCAGAGCGGCGGCACGCCATCGAGCCGAACGAACACGGACGACGCGCACGGCGTTGGGACGCTGGTCGCTGCGCGGGGCTGGCGCGGTGGATGCGGTTCCACCGGAATGCTGCGACTCCACCGGGCTTGTCCCGGTGGCTCGCGGGGCTTTGCACTACTCGACTTCACTGAAACCGATGACTGCTGGTGAAGAATCAGTAGTGCAAAGTCCTGGATCTACCGGGGCAAAGCCGGTGGGGATTGGTTGCTTGACGAACGGTTCATTACCCACGGCAGACCTGCGCGACCGCGCCAAGCGCATCGCCGAAGACTGGGCCTGGCAACTCCTTCGTCGCTGGGGCGTTGTCTTCCGAGATCTGCTGACGCGCGAGTTCGGCACGCCTCCGTGGTTTGAAGTCCTGCAAGTCCTCCGGCGTCTCGAAGCGCGGGGCGAGATTCGCGGCGGCCGCTTCATTACGGGAGTGGCCGGAGAACAGTTCGCCCTCCCCGACACGATCAAGCAGTTGCGGCATCTGCGCGACGAAGCGCCGCCGCACGAGGTTCTCGTCGTCTCGGCGGCCGACCCGCTCAACTTGGTCGGCATCCTGACGAAGCATGATCGCATCCCGAGCACCGCGTCGAACCGAGTCGCGTACCTCGACGGCCATCCCGCCGCGAGCCTTCAGTCCGACGAAGTCCGCTGGCTTACTGCGGTGCCGGGACATCTCAAGGCGACCATCGAACGAGAACTGCTCGGTCGCGGCAATCCG
>CAMAYU010000255.1 GCA_945862235.1 Schlesneria paludicola DSM 18645 | reverse complement strand
CTGCGACTTATCCCAGGTTTGGCCGCCATCGGTTGATCGCCAGACGAAATACGGTCCGCCGCCTCCGTCGTAGTCGACGCCCAGCAGCAGCGAACCGTCGGACAGTTCCAACACATTGCGGGTCGTGTGATTGCTGGCCTTCGGTTTGACCTGCTCCGATTCGACTCGCGTCGATTGCCAAGTTCGGCCGCCGTCGGTCGAGCGATGCAGGAAGCCGGTCGTGTAGCCCCATTCGTTGCGCACGTCCTGCGCGAGCAAGTGACCGGTGATGAAGACCGTCCCGTTCTTGAGCACCGTCAGATACGGTTCGCGGCCGAGCAGATCGAGCGGCTGAGGACCAGTCCACGTTCGGCCGCCATCCGGCGAACGAAACAGCAGAGTCTGCTCCATGACCTTGTTGCCGTCGCGCTTGTGCTGATGAAACGCGGTCAGGAGCAGTTCGCCGCTGGGCAGTTTCGCGATGCAGGGCTTGTAGTCGTCCAGTTCGCCCAACGGGATTCGCTCGGCGACGAGTTTGGCCGTCGTCAGTGACTTTTGATCGGTGACGGCGATGTCGGCCGTGGCCAGTCGGAACGACTCGATCTGCGGGCGCACCACAACGCCTGCGTCCCCAATGAGACGATCAAGACCGACGCGACCCTGGAGACCGGCGAAATGACCACGGGCTACACCGAAGTGGCAGTCCTCGATGAGACGCACCTGCTGGTCATCTATGATCGCGTACCCCACGGTTGGTCCGCGATTCCTTCGGACTCAAAGGAAACGAACAGCGTCTGGGTCGTCAAACTGGCGTGGAAGGCCAAGTGAATTGGCCGTGGCTCCAGAGCAATCGGAGCCAACCAGCCGGCTTTTTAACCGTGCTCGATACGGACATCCTGTGCAATCTGATTCGAATGATCCACACTTAACGCAACCATCTTCGCCCGCGAGATAGACGCTGTGGGCGCGAGATGTCAAATTGCGAGGCATTACGAGCATGGAGTGTCTCCCGGCTCAGCACATGTGTGAAATTCCTGTGAATGCAACTTCGCTCAAACAGTCTGCATCCATCTGTGAAATCTGCGGTTCCATTTTCTTGTACAGGAGTGTTAGTTTTATGTCGCTCGTTCGCAACCTGACAGTGATCATTCTGGCGTTTGGTGGCGTCCTTTCGGTGAACGCCGCTGAGCCGGTGAAAGTTGGCATTCTCGGCCTCGACAACTATCAATCCATCGAGCACGCCGCGTTCTTTAACAATCCTAAGGCTGAAGAAAATCTGTCTGGGTTGCGAGTTTCGGTAGTTTATCCGGTGACGAGTCCCGATTACCCGAAGAGTGCCGAGTTCACACAGATGTGGCTGGGGCATCTGCAGAATCAATACAAGGGCGATCCCAATTTCAAACCGATCGAGATCGTCAACTCGATGGACGAATTCCTCGCGCGGTGCGACGGTGTGATGATCTGGACACTCGACGGCACCAGGCACCTCGAACAGGCAAAGGCCGTCATTAAGTCAGGCAAACCATTCTTCATCGGTCGGCCGGTGGCCGCCGAAGCTAAGGACGCCGTGGCGATTTACAAGCTCGCTGCCGAGGCGAAGGTGCCTGTCTGGAGTTGCTCGCAGCATCGGTTCAGTCCCGGTTTCAGTGGGATGCGGAATCATCCGGAAGTCGGCAAGGTCATCGGCTGTGACGTTTACGGCGGATTTGCCACGATGAACGTGCCCGCCGCCGACAAATTCACAGTGGCGCTGCACAGCATCGAAACGCTTTACACGATCATGGGACCGGGTGTCGAGAGGCTGTCGTGCGAGTCGACGCCGACGGCCGAAGTTGTCACGGCGACCTACAAAGACGGCCGCGTTGCAACCTATCGCGGCATCAAGGACGGAACTGTGAAATTCAGCGCCACCGTGTTCGGCGACAAAGGCGTCTCGACCGCCGGTATCTACGGCCACGGTGTGCCGGTGAAGGGGGTTGTTCCGACGGACGACAAGTACATGGGCTACGGAGGCCTGGCAATCGAGCTGGCGAAGTTCTTCAAGACGAAAGAGGTGCCGGTGAGCGCCGCGGAGACGCTGGAGATTTTCGCATTTCTTCAAGCGATGGAAGAGAGCCGTCTGCAGAACGGCGCAACGGTGGTGCTGAAGAATCTGTGGGAACCGGCTAAGTAATCAATCGGGTGCGGCGTTTGTTAATCTCACCATCCCGATCAGCAGAAGATCGGGATGGTGTCTATAATCTTTCCCGTCGATTCGCACCTGTCGGTTTCTATGCCTCCGGTTTTTTGCCGACGAGATAGAGCCAGTCAATCCATTTGATGTCGTTTCGAATGTCGTCAGGAGTCATAGATGTCTCGTGTCTGGATCGTCATTTCGCTGCTGGCGATTCCGCTGCCAGTCCGCGCCGCCGCGAGCAGTTCGGTCACCACCGAGCCATGCACGTCGGTCAGGCGGAAGTCGCGGCCAGCGTGGGGAAGGCCAAAGGTGTCAGGAACCAAATACAGCCCTTTCACTCATAAACGATTCCTGACACCTTTTCTTCACTCATCCGGCAATTCTTCCAGTCACATCAGACTCTACGGCATCATGGAAGCCTGATAAAACTGCGTCGCCAACGGTTCATCCAACTTGCCAGGGCTGATCACCGTCACCTTGGGCGACCAATTGAGGGAATCCTCGCTCTCGATGCGGGAGATTTTCCTGGTATTCGGCGGACCGTAACAGAGATAGGCCACGTACCTGCCGATCCTGACGTCCCAGAACGGGCAACTCGGACTGTCGCTGAACGGGATCTGCGGAGTCTCGGACGCGGCTGTTCAATGGGCACCGTCCGGCGACCAGCCGACACTCGTTCGAAGCGACCTCAGGTACTTCGGCAGGTCGATGCCTCCTTCCGGTGAACCATCGGGCGAACAGACGTAGTGCATCTTGTATCGCCGCTGGGGGTCTCGCTCGTGGCCATCCTTGAACAGACCGATGATCTGGAAGTGCCTGGTCTTCGGCGGAGTCACGAAGTACGTGTGCCGCTCGACATCGACGATCGGTTTCTGCCAGACGGGAACCGAAAAAGGGACAGGTCCATACCAGACGTAACGTGTCAACTGGACTGTCCCCTTTTCACTCTTCGCGAATCAATTGCCCAGCGTCTCGCCCTGTTCTCCGCCATCAAGCCTTTCGACAAGCGGCCGGTGCATCAAAGCAATTCTTTGATGGGCTTGCCGTCTTGGTGGATCATGGAGATTGGGCGGCCGGAGGGATGGACGTACTGCAAGTCTTGGTCGATTCCCAGCACGTGGAAGCAAGTGGCCATCAAGTCTTCGGGGAGGATTGGGCGTTCGCGCGGATAGGCTCCGTGGGAGTCCGATGCGCCGATGACTTGGCCCATTCTTAAGCCGCCTCCGGCCAGGATCAGCGGATTGATCGGTGCCCAGTGGTCGCGGCCGGCTTCCTTGTTCAGGCGGGGCGTGCGGCCGAATTCTCCGGTGATGATCAGCAGCACTTGCTCGTCCAAGCCGCGCTCGCACACGTCGTCGATGAAGGCCGACACGGCTCGGTCCAAGGGTGGGCACAAGAACTCGCAACTGGGGATGATCTTCTTGTGGTGGTCCCAGCCGTCGATGTCGCCACCCGTGCTGTTGTTGATCGTGACGAAGCCAACTCCCGCTTCGCACAGACGCCGCGCTAAAAGCAATTCCTGACCCAGACCGGGGCCGTAGCGTTCGCGCAAACGGGGTTCTTCGCGTGTGAGGTCGAACGCCTGTCGCGCGTGGCCTGTGATTACGCGCAGGGCCTGATCCTGGAATTCGTCGATCCCGCGCCAGGGACTGCTTTGATCGTGACTGCGCTCCAGGCGATCCAGCGATCGCATCAGCGTCAGGCGGTCGGAGAGTCGGTCGCGCGGGATCGTCAGCGTCATGTCCGCCAGCAGCGAGTTGTTGCCGGTGCCGACTTGGAAGGGCTCGTTGGCTGGACCCAGCCAGGCTGCGTTGTCCCCCTCGTAGCCAGGGATCGTCCGCATGTTCAAGTAGGTCGGAACTCCTGCTTGCAGATGCACGGGGCCGCGAGCGCGGGCGACGACCGAACCGATCGACGGCGTCAACTGTTTGATTCGCAGACCCGACTTGCCAAAAAACTCCGGCGGCCACGGATGCCCCGTCTTCACCCAATGCGCGGCGCCGCCGTGGTCACCGTCGCTGTGCGTGAACGAACGGACGATCGCCAGACGATCCGCGACCTGCGCCATTTGAGGAAACAGCGATCCAAACTCCACGCCGGGCAAGCGCGTCGGGATCGAACCGAGCGGGCTGCGAATCTCAACCGGCGCTTCGTTTTTTGGATCGAACGTCTCGAATTGCGAAGCGCCTCCTTCCAAAAAAAGCAGAATTACCGAGGTCTTTTTGGTGGGCGTCGATTGCTCCGACCCGACCGCCCGTGCTCTCAGCAGGTCCGCAAGCGTCAAACCCGTCAGACCCAGCGTGCCGACTCGGAGAAAATCACGCCGACTCCGCCGCTCTCCCGGCAGCCGTCCGCGGTTCGATTCACTCAGGTTCAACATGCTTGTTCTCCGTTTGGTTCGCCTTCACGATACCTTCATCACCGC
This sequence comes from Schlesneria paludicola DSM 18645, assembly GCA_945862235.1. Taxonomy (GTDB): domain Bacteria; phylum Planctomycetota; class Planctomycetia; order Planctomycetales; family Planctomycetaceae; genus Schlesneria; species Schlesneria paludicola_A. The sequence continues at coordinate 3,955 of CAMAYU010000255.1, read as the reverse complement.
GGGATCACCAGACTGCTTTGCTCGCGTGGGGGCATCATGAGCCGGGGCCAAAGCGCACCGTTGCCATGCGATCGAGTTCGACGTTCTCAACAGTCTGCTGCTTGCCGTTCGGCCAGAGGATTTCGAGACGCACCGGCTGCGCTTGATCGCCAAGGCCGAAATGCAGCAGCAGATCGTTTTGATTTCCCTCGCCGGTTCCGGCTTCGACTTGCCGCGCGAGCGTTTGGTTTGGCAATGAGATGCGGGCTTGAGCGCCGATCGCAGATCGGTTGACGGCGTTCCCGTCCCCTTCGAGCCGCAGTGTCAGCCAGTGCCGTTTCGGAGTCGTGTTTTCGAACAGCTTGCCGGCGGTGACGAGGTCGAGGTCACCGTCGTGATCGAAGTCCGCCCAAGCCGCCTGGTAGGTTGGCGGCAGCGAGGTCAGCTTGGCTGCCGGCGTCGCATCCGCGAACACGAAACCGCCGTCATTGCGAAACAGGACCGGATTGTTCTTGCGATCGAACGACGCCGCTTCGTAGACCGTCGTGAAGAACAGATCGAGGTCGCCGTCGTTGTCGAAGTCCCCCGCCGCCGGGCTGGCGTAGGACTCCTGATAGAAGACTCCGCACGGGCCACGATCTTCAAAGACGTGGCCTTTCTCCGCTCCAAGGTTGCGGAGGAATCGTGACTTTGGCTGGTCGCCGCGACCATCCACGTGCGCAAAATTGCCGACGAACAGATCGAACTTGCCGTCGTTGTCGAAGTCGCCCCACGCCGCGCCGATGGAATGGCCGCCATCGAAACCGGGGGATGTGCCCACGGCGTTGCGGGCGGCAGTCACATCCTTGAACTGCCCTTTGCCGTCGTTGAGCCACAGTACGTTCGGTTGCAAGCGATAGTTCGACACATACACGTCCAAGTCGCCGTCTTGATCGAAATCACACGCGGTCACGCCACGAGCGCGGTAGCGGGCGTCGCTCCAAGCCAGCTTGAAGGACTTGCCTTTCTCGTTCAGTAACAGCATGTCCGGGTACGTGATTCCCGCGTCCCAGTCCTCGTAACCTCCAACGTAGAAATCGACGAACCCGTCGCCGTTGAAATCGCCGCAGCAACCGCCGATGGAGACGCACTTCGGGAGCGCGGGCATTTCAACCGGCTCGAATCCCTGGCCTCCCTTGTTGCGAAACGCGCGGATCGGCGACCACGAAAACAAATCCGCGAATCCATCGTTGTCGAAGTCGGCGGCGACGACATCGCCGAACCCTTCGGCCAACTTGGTGAACCCCTTGCCGTTGTTGTTCCGCCAGATGATACCCCCCGCGCACAGATCGGACCAACCGTCGTTGTCGACATCGACCCAGCAAGCCTTCGTGTTCGCCAGTTGCAGCCCCAACTCCGCCGTCCGATCCCGGAAGCCCGACGCGGGTGGCTGCTCTTGAGCCGGTGCAACGAGTCTGCCCGTCAACACGCTGCCGAACACCAGCCAGCAAAGGAAGTGACGGCTGAGGAAACAACGGTCAATTCGAGATTCGAGTCGCATCACAAAGATCCTCTCTGCAGTTCCAGCAACCTCGATCATGCGAGTTGTCGTCGCGACCATCAACACGCAAGCCTCAGTCCGTGAATTGAAATGAGAACAAGTCACCGTCGCGGAGTACGAAGTGCAATCGCACGTCCTGGCCCGCAAGACGACCGACATCGGTGGAATTCTTCCACGCGGCCTTTTGATCGATGGAATCGCCGAACAGCTCGTCCGCGTCGGCGAGCATGAAACCGGGGATCGGTTTGCCAGCGGGGTCTTGCAGTTCGACTCGCAGATTGCCGGCCGCGGACGTGGCGTAGTTCAATGAGAGGCATCGTCCGGCGAACTTCAGCGGCTTCGTCGTCAGTTCGCCGCCGGACAGCGGCGCGTGCAGGGAAACGAAGCCATCGAGCCGAATGGTGTACCGTCGCAGCCGGTGCATTTCGTCTCGCCACGAGCCTTCGTTGAAATGCAGCGAGATCTCGTTGGGCAGTCCGGTCGTGTCGGCCTTCGTTTCGAACAGGCCGTAGCTCTGATAATTGTCGCCGTAGATCCACCGACCTTCGGCCTGCGGACCCGGACGCAGGAACGCCTCGTCCCAACGACGAAACGTCTGGCCGTCGCGACTGGCGATGAGCAAGCCGTCCGTCACCTCCGCCCCCGAGTAGGCATCGCTCCCTTTTACCGAGGCCGCGAATTGTGCCCGCGTCTTGACCGGTTCGAGACGCTTCGCATGCTCCGTCAGCGGACGAGCCACGAAGCGCGTCGGAAAGCCGAGCAGCAGATGCGGCGCGCGGTGGTACGGCGCGATCTGATTTGTGTACATCTGCTGAGGCGGCGAATTGGGATACGTCAGCCCGACCGGTTCGGACCAAGTCTTGAAGTCTGTCGAATGCGACATGCCGATCGAACGCAGTCCTTTGAATTCCCCTTCGCTGAAGTACCGGACATACATCGCATAGCGTTGGCGATCCGGATCCCAGAAGACCGTGTTGTGCGAATCGAACGCGCCCCTCGTGACGACCGGCCCGTCGCTGAGCTTCGACCAGCGAATGCCGTCGGCCGACTTGAACGTGAGCAGTCCTTTGCTGCTGGTCGTTCCGCCCACGGCCTTGTAACGCTGATCGGGCGGGCAAGCCGGATTCGTGTCTTTGAACGGAGCAAAGTTGTGCGTCTCGTAACCGCCGCGCCACAGGATGTTGTTCTCTTTCGTGCCGGTGTTGTTCATGGTCGGCGGCCAGTCGAACAAACCGAGGTTCGGCTTCATCCAATGAACGCCGTCGCGGCTCTCGGCGTAACAGACGACTTCCGACTGAGCCTGCCGCAGCGGCGGAGGGTCGATGATGTAACGATGGCCTCGGTAGTACATCCGATAGACGTCGCCGTCCTGGAATACGGTCGGATAACCGCTGGCATTCCCTTCCCACGGCTTCTCAAACGTGATCGCGACTTCGCGCGGCGTCGGATGGTGCAGCCGCAATTCGGCTCGCCCATCGAGCCTCTCGATCAATGCCTGATCGACGAACAGTTCCCGCCGCGAGCCGATGTCAATCGTTTCGGCGGCGACGATACCGACAGGCACGGATATCGCAAGAAAGATGAAAATGCTGAACATCGTTCGCACGTTGAGCTCCTGAGAAATCAGATTCCACTCGGATTGCCGACATGAGTTCGGGCCGCACACGGCTCTGATTGTCGAACTCTTCCAAGTTGTGAATGTCCATCGCGCAGTCGAGAGGTCATAGCAATTCCCAGATTGGTGCTCCGTCGGGAAGGAGGGGAATCGGCCGGCCGGCGCTCGTCACGGTGTGCCGGGTCAAGTCGATTCCCAGATGGCGATAGATCGTCGCCAGCACGTCCGTCGGCGAGACAGGTCGATTGGTGGGAACCTCGCCGTTGGGGCTGGAGGTGCCGATTACCTGGCCGACCTTCAGTCCGCCGCCGGACATCAGAATGCTCATCAGCGAGCCCCAGTGATCGCGGCCGCCGGTCGCGTTCACGCGCGGAGTTCGGCCGAATTCTCCCCAGACCAACAGCAGTACTTTGCGATCGAGGCCCCGTTCGTAGAGATCCGTGATCAAGGTCGAAAGCATCTGATCGAGCGGCGGTCCAGAGATGTCCATGCCACGTGTCGGGCCGTCGGAACCGTCGGCTGGCCGATTGTCATTGACGATGTTGCGGTGCCAGTCCCAGCAGAGCGAATCCGGGGCGGTGTTGAGCGTGACGAAGGTCACTCCCGCCTCCACCAACCTCCGGGCCAGCAGCCCCATCTGTCCCCAGCGATGTCGCCCATAGCGGTCGCGCATGGCCGGCGATTCTTCATTGAGATCGAATGCTCGGCGGGCGGCACCGCTCGTCAACATGTCGAACGCCGATTGCGTGAAGCTGTCGATCCCGTCCATCGCACGAGTCGCATCCGCCTGACGTGCGAAACGATCCAGCCCTCGCAGCAAC
>CAMAYU010000254.1 GCA_945862235.1 Schlesneria paludicola DSM 18645 | reverse complement strand
CCACGGATGCGGTTGGCGAGCAGGTCGCGGTAGAGATTGAGGACGCGTGGGATGTCGTTGGGGCGTTCTTCAAGGAGTTCGATGCGGAAGTCTTGCACGCCACGTTCGAGCAGGCTGGCGACGACTTCGGCTCCGCTTTGCGGGACCGCGTTGAACAGCGTGTTGCGGCAGCCGACATCGGCGTGCAGCGGGTGTTCGCTGCCGACGCGATCGCGAAGCTGGACGAGATGCGTGTCGCACGGACGGCCGCAGTTGTGCTTGTTCGTTCCCGGTGACAGAACCGCGCAGAAGACGCAGTGCTCCATGTGGAACATCGGCATGTGTTGGTGAACGACGACCTCAAGCCACTCGGGCGGCACGGCCTCCACCAGTCCGAGCAGTTGATCGCGGTTCATGTCATACGAGGCGGTGATGCGCTGCGCCTGCTGCCCGATCAAAAACTGCGACGTCAGTTCGTTGGTGGCATTCAGCGAGTAATCAGCCACAAACGGCACGCCTTCATCCGCATAGAACCTCATGCCGGACAGGTTGCGCACGAGAATCCCATCGGCCTCATGCTTGAGTAGTGCGCGAAACAGTCCCATCTCGTCCGGTTTCTGAATGCGCGGCGTGGCGAGGTAGATGAGTGCTCCCGCGTCGTGCGCGATAGCGACGGCCTCGCGGTATTCACGGATGTCCGCGAAGTCGGCGTAGAGGAGGGGTTGAGGGGCGAGAGCTGTGGGTTGAGGGCCAGACAAGGTGGCAGCGCGAAGCTGGTCGAGCGTGCGACAGAGGACGTGCAGTCGCGGAGCGTAGGATGGACACTCTTGCCCGTCCGGCTTTGATACTGAAGAGCGGACGGGCAGGAGTGCCCGTCCTACATCCGTGATCGTGGACCGCAGCGTGGTGAGGGCCTCGCCATCGCAGAGCCTTCGTTCGCGCGGCAGCTTCGTCGTGTCATCTAACTTTGCGACGAGTTCCTGCCTCAGCTTCGACAGCACACTGAGCGGCACCATTGGCCCGCCGCTGATCTCCGCGTCGAGCTGCCGTAGCTCGTAGGCCGTGTTGCCGAGTCGCGAGAGTTGTTCCCGCAGGAACTCGGACGTGATCGCGTGCTTCGTCGCGACGGGGAGCGGTTCCAAAGACTTCACGCGGACCGTGGGGCACGTTTCCAACGTGCACGAGCCGGTGATTGTTTCGGGCACGTTGGAAACGTGCCCCACGAAGGCGGTCAGTTCGAGACGTTCTCCCGCAACACAGCGAACGCGCACATCAAGCGGTCTCTTGCGCAGCGGATCGGGGCCGGTGAAGGTCTTGCGCAGGCGCGAGGTCAATTGCGGGTCGTCTGTCTTCCAGAGCGAGTGGCCTTCTTCGAGCAGACCGAAGTCGATGCCGCCTCGTTGGAACTCGAGTTCGACGACGCCCGACTCAGCCCGTTCGAGTGAATCGCGTTGCGAAAAGATGCCGAAGACGCGGCCTCCCTGTTCGGCGTTCGCTTCGCGGTCTCCTTGGAAGACGATCCCGTCGCCGCGCGCGATCGGGCCGGAGAGCCGCACTTCGACCGACGCCTCGTACACGCGCACGATCTCACCCAGCAGCACGCCGCGCTTCGACGAGCTGAAGCCGGGGACGAGCATCTTGTGGTCGTCGCCGTTCAGCCAGCCGGGACTGAACCCGCGCGAGAACGACAGCTCCATCTCCCTCACCTCGTCGCGAGTGAACTCGACCGGCTCGCCATTCACCGCCGCGTCGATTGCCGCGCGATAGTGCTTTGTGATGTTGGCCACGTACTCGGGCGTCTTCAGCCGGCCCTCGATCTTGAATGAGCGGACACCTGCCGCGATGAGGTCCGTCGTCAGGTCATACGCCGCCAAGTCCTGCGGGCTGAGTAAATACTTTTGATCGCCGAGATCAACGTCCTCGCCATCGCAGATCAGGTCGTAGGGAAGCCGGCACGCCTGCGCACACTGCCCGCGGTTGGCACTCCGTCCGCCGAGCGACTCGCTCGTCAGGCATTGCCCCGAGTACGCGACACAGAGCGCGCCATGAACGAACGCCTCCAGCTCGACCGATGTTCCGCTCTTCAGCTTCGCGATCTCGCGGATCGACAGTTCGCGCGGCAGCACGACCCGCTCGATCCCCAGCTCTTCGGCCACGCGAATGCACTCGGCGCTGGTCAGCGTCATCTGCGTCGAGGCATGAATCGGCAGGTCGGGACAGATCGCGCGGATCAGCCTCACGACGCCGAGGTCCTGCACCAGCACGGCGTCCACGTCGGCGATCGCGATCCGTCGGATCAGCCGCTCCAACTCCGGCAGTTCATCCGAGAACGCGAGCGTGTTGAGCGTCACATACCCCTTCACCCCGCGATGGTGGAGCATGGCCATCACGTCGGCTAGCTCATCCGGCTCGATGTTCGTCGCTCGAGCACGCGCGTTGAACCCGCAGTTCAACCCGAAATAAACGGCATCCGCCCCATTCTCGACCGCCGCCCGCAGGCACTCACGGTCGCCAGCCGGAGCCAGTAGTTCAGGACGGGGGAGAGAAGGCGATGTCATCGGGTAGGAGCCTTGGCGAGCGAGAGGGTTAAGGAATCGAGGAAGGGGTTGATGATGCGGAGCGAGCCGTCAATCAATTGCTGATGTTGCAAGTCCTCGGAATAAAGCACGGTCGCTCCCGCAGTCAGTGCCGCCGAGACAATCAAGCTATCCCAAAAAGATAAGGAGCTTGTTCGCCGCAGTTCGCCAGCACGCAGCAACACGTTCTCGTCCAGAGGCTCGACATCATGCTGTGAGTGAAAGGCTCGAATCACTTCGTCAATTTCGTCCTTGGAACGCTGTCCTTTGCGGAGCAGGTTGACACAGACTTCGTTGACGACCTGAACACTGACGATGCGTGGGGGTGAAATGATCTCTCTCGCCAATTCCGACTTGGCCTGATCCTGCTCGCAATCAAGGCATACAGCCAGACATTGGAATCGACGAACGTCCGCGAGTCGCCGGGTGAATCAACGTTCATTGGCTTCATCTCTGCTCAACGGCGTGAAGCTTGGAATCTCAATTGGCGATTTGATCCATCGATCCAGAATCGTCTCGCTCGATGAAGCGGGAGTCTGTTCGATCAATTTCACTCGAACCCGATGTTGAAATCGGCCTCGCAGCGACAGCGGAATCTCAATGATCCCGTCACGAATCTCCGTTTCAAACTCTGCGGTTTGCATGGCGTGGCTCCCTGAAAGTGGCTGGTTGGTGCCAAGTGTAGCCGACGAACAGACGGTTTGGCGAACAATGTTGACGGCAACTGGCAGTGACGTCTGGAAGTTGTTCTGATGTCGCTGAGGACAAGTATTTGGAAGGGTGAGTCAGAACAACCCGAGGTTGCCTGCCATGCGACTTTTATTGACCGGGCTGATCGTATTGGTTTCTTGCGCGGCGGCTCAGGCCGAACTGATCCGGTTCGAGATCACTGAGCGTGCCCCGTTTGCGGACGGGCACTCATTCGGTGAGGTCGGTCCCTACGAGAAGATTGTCGGGCGGGCTCATTTCGCGCTAGATCCGACTCTTCGACAGAACGAGGCGGTCGTGGACTTGAAGCTCGCGCCGAGGAATGCTGCGGGCAAGGTCGAATTCTGGTCGGACGTTTTCATTCTCGCGCCCGCCGATCCGACGAAGGGGAACGGAGCGCTGCTGTACGATGTGAACAATCGAGGCAACAAGCTGGCACTCGGGATGTTCAATTACAGCGGCGGGAACAACCCAACGACCAGGGAACACGCGGGCGATGGGTTCCTGATGCGGCACGGGTTCACCGTCGTCTGGAGCGGTTGGGACGGTGAATTGGTTCCGGGTGGAGATCGACTGAGGCTGACCGCGCCGCCGGTTCGTTCGGGCGAAACGCCGATCACCGGCACCGTCCGCTGCGAGTTCATTGGCTCGAAGGGGATGACCCGGTCGGTCGTGAATTGGGCCAACCACGGTTCGTACCGTCCGACGGCGGCTAGCCTTGAAGGCACCCCTCACCCTAACCCTCTCCCCGCAAGGCCGGGGCGAGGGGACAAGGCAGAGGAATCCGCACGCGGGGACAAAGCGATGACGCTCACCTTGCGCGAGCGGCCTGCGGCGGCGCGGGTCGTCATTCCGCGTGACCAATGGACCGTGCATGTCACCGATGTGTCGAGCGACTCCCCCACGCAGTTGCCGAACGTCGAGATCGAGATGCCCGGCGGCATGAAGCCCGGTTACATCTACGAACTGATCTACGAAGCGTCGAACCCGCTGGTCATGGGCGTTTGTTTCACGTCCGTGCGAGACCTGATCGCCGCGATCAAGCACGGTACCGGTGACGGCAATCCGCTCGCCCCTGCTTCCCTGAGCGGGGGGCGTAAGTCCCCTGGCTCTTCGGGCGTCAGCCCTCTGTTTCGCGCACACGGCTTCGGCGTCTCCCAAAGCGGTCGGTTCCTGCGTGAGTTCCTGCACGCCGGTTTCAACGAGGACGAACTCGGACGAAAAGTCTTCGACGGACTGATCCCGCACGTCGCGGGAGGGGGCCTCGGTTCATTCAATCACCGGTTCGCTCAGCCGACGCGGCACAGCAACCAGCACGATCACCATGACTACCCGCCCGATCGCTTTCCGTTCGCGTATGAGGTCCAACTCGATCCGCTCTCCGGCCGTGAAGACGGCATCTTGAAGAAGTCGCTCGCGACGAAGACCGCCCCCCGCGTGATGCACACTCAGTCCGCCGCCGAGTACTGGACGAGATGTGGCTCGCTCGTCCACACCGATCCGATCGGCAAGCGCGACGCCATGCCTACTGATGGCGTTCGCTGCTACACCTTCGGCGGTACACAGCACGGACCGAGTGGCTTCCCACCGTCATCCGGCAACGGACAGAACCTCACGAATCCCGGCGACTACAAACCGTTTCTCCGTTCGCTGCTGCTGGCCCTTGACCAGTGGACGAAGGACGGAACCGAGCCGCCTCCCAGCGTCGTGCCATCCATCTCCGGGGACACACTCGTCGATTGGCGTCACGCGGGAACCGGCTTTCCGAACATTCCCGGTGTGACGTATCCCGAGACGATCCAGCAACCAAGCCTGCTCGACTTCGGGCCGCGCTGGGAGACCGAGCGGATCATCGACTTCCAACCGCCGCGACTGCGAGGCGACTACCGCGTTCTCGCCCCGCGCTGCGGAGCCGATGGCAACGAACTCGGTTGTCTGTTGCCGATCGAGGTCGCGGTCCCCGTCGCCACGTACACCGGATGGAACCTGCGCAAAGCCGATGTCGGTGCGGAAGGCCAACTCGTCAGCCTGACCGGCTCGTACATTCCGTTCCCGGTGACGAAGGCCGACCGCGAACGAACAAGCGACCCGCGGCAGTCGGTTCACGAGCGATACGGCTCACTGGGCGAGTACACCCGCCAACTCACCGCCGCCGCCGACAAACTGAAAGCGTCGGGCTATCTGATCGACGAAGATCACGTTCGTCTGGTGAAGCTGCATCGCGAGCGGGTCGCCAAATTGTTTGAGGCCACACGAAGCGATTAACTTTCGGGGCGGGGGACGTGAGTTCCCTGATTTCGCGTGATTTTCATGCCCGACGTGTTGAGGGGACTCACGTCCCCCGCTCCGAAATCAATCCAAGTGGGAGACGAACTGTGACTCGAAGCGACTCTGTTGTTAGTGGGCCACTCCAACATTCGTCTCTCTCGCGGCGCGAGCTGCTGCGAGTTTCGGCGGCCGGTGTGGCGGGAGCCGTTTGGGCGGAGAGGCTGTTCGCTCAACCGGCGGGTTCGGCTGCGCAGGGACTGACGCCGCTCAATCGCTTTCCGCGGATGATGCAGGAGTACATCGGGGCGAAGGTGGCGGAGGCGGAAGGACGGAGCATCGCGCGGCTGGCGGCCTTGAAGACGAAGGAGGATGCCGAAGCGCATGTGAAGCTCGTGCGGTCGCTGATCGCCGAGTGCTTCGGGCCGTTTCCCGAGAAGACGCCGCTCAAGCCGCGCGTGAACAAGGTTGTCGAGCGGGAGGCGTACAAGATCGAGAACGTGATCTTTGAGAGCCGTCCCGGTTTTCTCGTCACGGCGAATTTGTACGTGCCCAAGGGGAGGACGTTTCCGCTGCCGGGCGTCGTCGGGTCGTGCGGCCATTCGGTGAACGGGAAGGCGGCCGAGGCGTATCAGTCGTTTGCGCAGGGGCTCGCGCGGCAGGGCTATGTCGTGCTGATCTTCGACCCGATCGGGCAGGGTGAGCGATTGCAGTATCCCGACGACGATCACAGCAAGTCTGAAGTCGGAGCGGGCGTTCACGAACATCTGCTCTGCGGCAACCAGCAGTTTCTGGTGGGAGAGCACTTCAGTGCATGGCGGTGCTGGGACGGGATGCGCGCGTTGGACTACTTGCTCACGCGCGAGGAGGTCGATCCAAAGCACGTCGGCCTCACCGGCAACTCGGGCGGCGGGACGATGACGATGTGGCTGTGCGGCGTTGAGTCGCGCTGGACGATGGCCGCGCCGAGCTGTGCCGTCACGACCTTTCGTCGCAACTTCGACAACGAGTTGCCGACCGACACCGAACAGATGCCGCCGCTCGCGCTGAGGCACGGGTTAGACCACGGCGACTTCCTGTCGGCGATGGCTCCCAAACCGGTCATCATCATCGCGGCCGAGAAAGATTTTTTTGATGTCCGAGGGTCCATCGAAACCTACGAACGACTGCGGCCGCTGTGGAAATTACTCGGAGCCGAACAGAACCTGCGGCTCTTCATCGGTCCCAACGAACACGGCTACACGCAACCGAACCGCGAAGCGATGTACGGCTTCTTCAATGAGCAGACACGCATCACGCAGGGAGGGACCGAACCCGAGATCGTCATCGAGAAGGATGAGACGCTGTGGTGTACTCCGAAAGGTCAGATCGAGCCGCTGGGATCGAAGACCGTGATGTCATTCACCAACACAACGTCGCGGGGGCTGACTGTTCAGCGCGGTGAACTCGACACGGCCACGGTCCGGCAGCGCGTGGCCGCACTCATCCCGAATCGCCCCGCAACTCCACCCGACGCTCAGATTTTGCGCGTCATCAGCGGCAGGCAGTACCCGACGAAATCGGGCACGTCGTATGCCATCGAAACCGAAGCGAAGGTCCACGCGATCGCGACGCGGCTCGACAACACACCGCGCTACTCACGGCCTCCGCAGCAACCGGGGCGAGCCATCCTGTACGTGTCGCATCACTCGGCCGATGTCGAGTTGCGTGAGGAGCCACTCATCAAGGAGCTGCTCGCGGCGGAACCTAACGCCGAACTCTACTCGCTCGACGTGCGCGGCATCGGCGATTCGCGCCCCGACACCTGCGGGACGAACACGTATCTCACGCCCTATGGCAGCGACTACTTTTACGCGATCCATTCGCTGATGCTCGGCCACTCGATGCCAGCTCAACGAGCCTTCGACGTGCTGCGCGTGATCGACTGGTTGAAGGGGCAAGGCCGCACCGAAATCCATCTCGTCGCGCGCGGTTGGGGATCGATCCCGGCGACACTCGCGGCGGTGGTCTCGGACGATGTGAAGCAACTCACGCTGAAGCACGCTCCGCCGAGCTGGTCGTCCATTGCCGAGACCGAACACTACAAGTGGCCTCTCTCGTCCTTCGTCCCCGGCGTGCTGAAGAGCTTCGACCTCCCCGACTGCTACCGCGCGCTGGCCGCGAAGAATCTGAAGCAACTCGAACCGTGGGGGCCTTCCGGTTTGAAAGAACCTTTGGCCCCCTGATTCGACGGATGACCTCAAGGGGGAATGCACCGGCTCTCACGACCGCGACCTTCACGCAGTGGATCGGTGGCAGCGCGTCGAAGAGGCATTCCCATTCTTCACCGCCGTCGCGGCCCATCCAAAGTCCGCCGGTCGTGGTGCCGAAGTAGAGGGCCGGGGACTTGAGGTCATCAACCGTCATGCCGTCACGCTGGACGGTGAAGTAGCTGTCCTTCTTACAGCCTCGGAGTCCCGCGCGTGTCGATCAGACTCGAATAGACGGCCACTCCCGAACTAAACGGTCCCCGCAGCGAAAACTTCCCCCGCGTCTTCGATCCCTCCGCCACAAACAAACCCTACTTGGTCCCGATGGTGGGGATGACTTTCTCTGCCATGACGGTGTTCCTGTGTGAGAGAAGAAGTGATTTCTCGTAGGGTGCGTTGAGTCTTCGAAACGCACCATTGCGGGAACCACAACCCTGGTGCTTTTCGAAGACTCAACGCACCCTACGGGACTTGAGTGATGCTCACACAACACACAGTATAGGTAGCAGGCTGAGTCAGCGGGAGTTTGCCTCGACACAGTGCGGGGCCAACACCTTTTTCAAGGTAGTTGTTCCGTTCCCTTCGGAGACACTCGCCAGGGAGGAGCATGGGCGGTTTGGGGAACATGCTTGTTGCCCAAACAGGTCTGTTCCTCAGGAGGGTGGGACCAGCTCGCTTCGAGCGCCGGCCCACCCTCAGGAAACGTCAAGAAATCATGGTGGGCCGGCGCGGCTAAGCGCCGCTGGTCCCACCCCGCCCATGCCGGTGGAAATGCCGCC
>CAMAYU010000253.1 GCA_945862235.1 Schlesneria paludicola DSM 18645 | reverse complement strand
GCGTCCCCGTAGAGCCAGACTCCGTTTCTCCAGACGACTGCCGCCTACGTCAGCCATGTTCGCTCCGCAATCGGCATTGGACATCGGCGTCATGCCTCCAAAATCCCTTGTCGCTTTGCACTTCGGTCTCAGCACGCATATTCCCGATGAACCGTTTTTCGTTATGCGATACAGACACGATCGGCGCTAAGGTGTCTTGCTGACACACAGGATCGGCCTACTGCCACGAGGATCGGGGGCAGACAGAGCGTCACATCGCGTTTGGGGTTCTTTGCAAAATTTCAATTGCAAATGCGAGAACGCGTGCTGAGTGCTATTCGACGGCACAGATAACAAGACTGATGAATTTCGGGTGTTGTCATAAAATCTTTCCATGTTGTGATCCACGTCGCCCGTGCCGTGCGCATACCTTGCTCAAACGGACTTGCACTCCGGCGATATCCGCCGCTGCGAGCAGCACCGTCCGCAAACGCTTGGCCCGATCCGCCCGTGGCTCACGCACCGCCAACTGCTGCAACACCTGCTCCGAATGATGATCCACCACGCGCATGTTCGCCTCCGTGCCCTGACAGTCTCCTGAAATCCATCCCACACCGACCGCATGCTATGGAAGATGGGAGGGAGGCGCAAGTCGGGAAACGGGCGAGCAGGCAATTCTCGGGGGCCGTATCACTACCGAGTTGAAGACGGCTGCTCACCCACGCGCTTCGGTTTGGAAGTCGGGCACGCCCGCAGTCGCGGCTTTCGCATCGTGACAGAAGTCTTCGAGGGACTTATCACGGAGCCACTTCCACCTCTCCGCGCCCGACAAGAAATGTTTACCTTCGTTGAGGTCAGTTTCCGGCAGGTGAAGGTGTTGCTTCGTTGAATGACAAACTCAAGTAGTGATTTGCAATGCGATCGTCGGGCGCCGAGCGATTGGCGGTCTGAGGCATCCTGAAGATGCACATTCGTGACAGCGACTTGAATCACGCTTCTGGTCCTTTCGACCTCGGAAAGATTTCACCGACGGCAGCCAAGTACAGAAAACTTCCGTCGGACTTTCCACCCCTCACTACCTCGAACTGTAACCCTGTTGGTAACCGACTAATCACCTGCACAAGGTTTGTCGGGCGCTCTCGGATGCCAGCGCTCGGCAAACCCCGTTGGCGAGGTCCGATTACAAACGTCTGCCATGCAGCAGCTTGCAACGACGGGTATGACGACAATTCTCATACAGGGGCGTACTACCAAGAACCAAACGCCTCGAATTGACTCGGCTAGGCATCCGGCCGGACGATGGACAAGGTTCCTCGGCCACGCCTCTGCCAAACATTTGCTTTGCCCGTCGCAACGAACGCGGGCGATCTCCTCTCAATGCAGACGGCAGGCCATGCCCCCACTCGGTGCGATGTGGGCTAAACGAGCCGTGGTGGATGTGAAGTTCAGCTAAATTTCCGCCCAAAATGCGTCACTAATCTATGAGAAGAGTGTTAGCCATCGTGCCCGACGCTGTTCTTCAGTTTATGCCGTACAGGCTGCGGTGAGACTCCAGTGTGGAGGCGGTAGATCACGGCAGCAGAACTCATCGGTGGAGTTCTGCCTGCGGGGACTGAAGGAGGCCCTTCACCAGCCGAGCCCGCCTACCAAACCGCTCGCCGTCCACCTCGATGACACCGTCTAAGAAGCCGCTTATCGTGGTCCGAATGATGGGGGGCACTTCAAATCATCTTGATCAAGCCACTTCCAACCCGAGACAATCCGGAACACTTTGGATAGCGAGCTAAATTATCGTAGAAAATGCGTCATACATACATGAGGATGCAATTAGCGGTGAGGCTGGCAAAAACCGTGAACTTGCCACCGCGCACATGAACCGAGCCGGAGATTTTCGATGCCGAAAGTGCCACCGAACAAACGGGCCACAAATGCACCAGTGAATAGGGATCGTGTGACACTGATCAACCCTTCTGTGATTAGTGTTCCCGAGGCCTTGCGTCGGCACGCTCGCGTGGTAGGCCAGTGCTTTTATGTGCTGCCGCTTCAACTGTGCAAATCGCTGTTCAAAATCATCGGAAAGGACCGCTTCAACCCGGCAGATGTCGAGTTGGAAACTGAGCTCGCCACGATTGCAGAAAGACGGGGAGGATGTGTGGGGTTTCGGGATGGCTTGCCGATGCAAGATGCTCTACTCAAGACTGCACCATTCAACTCGACTGTGCTGGAGTATTTATCTCAGGCCAGCGCAACTCGTGACGTGAAGGCGCTGTCGAGACAGCTCGATTCGCGCTCGCGCCGTGCTCGAACCGCCCAGTGCGGCTTTCTTGGCTGGCTGCTCACACACTCTCAGTTCTTGGAAGAGTTATCCGAACTGATGCGGGTCTGTCCGGAGATTGCGGCATCTCCATCACTGCCCCCGCAGCCAATCGCGTTCCCACTTGGAGGCCAGACTGTGCCGTCGCTGTTTCAAATGGACACGACGAGTAATCCAGCGGCAATCGCCATGCGGGAATTCTGTCAGAGGTGGCGACTGCAATCGATCACAGGCCCACAGACGATGCTGCCTCTCGGAGTTCAGTTCCCGGTGATGCTGCCAGCGATGTCGGCCGCCCACGCTGAGCACTCAGGGGCACTGCTGTACATTCCCGACATCGTTCCGCTCCCGGACCGAGAAGAGTTGAGGCTCATGCTGGAAGACTCCGCTCGAAGTACGGCTGCCACGGCCGATCATCTGAGTGAGTGGATTGAACTCGTCCGCGCCGACACACAGGGAAAAAAATCAATCGAGAAGTTCGCGCGCTGGTATGTGGTTCAACATTACATGCGAGTGTTGTACTCGCGTCACGGTGATCGACTGCACCGTTGCGGTCGAAAGATTGAAGTCGTCCTGTCACAGGGATTGAGAATCTCTTCAGAAGCGATTCACAGGGACTTGCTTGCCATGAAGAAGCGCCTCGGACCGAATTGGTTCTTGAGTTAGCTGCCGCGGGAATCGACCCGCAATCAACATTGGTGCAGATGTTCGCCTAGATCTGCACTCGAATGAAATCGTCAGCACTTGCAATACGTTGTTCGCCGGGAACGAATCATTGGTTCGCACTCGGCATGAGCAGCAACGTCCCAAGGATGCGCGACGATGACCTCGGCCTCACCTTCTCAATTCCTCACTGCGAGTGAGTTCGCAAGAGCTGCCACGATCTCGTTGGCGACGGTTCGTCGCCGAATCAAAGACGGCACATTGCCTTTCTGGCAACCCGGCGGAAGTCGCACCGCCGTGCGCATTCCGCGCACAGCGTTAGATGCCATTGAGGCGACTGCTCCTCCGTCGCGGGATGCCATACCCGAATCCCAATTCACGAAACCAACTGCTCGCTCCTCGCAGCCTCACTGGATGCGACGCGGGACAAAGTAGGAGCAAACCACTGATGCGCCGTCCCAATCCCAACAAACAAAAAATCACGAGTCGCTATTTTTCATGGGTCGTCTGGAATCGCGACGGGACGTACTACGCCGACGGGCGTGGCAACGCTCCAAAGCTTGGACGATTCTCGCTTGGAGCCTGCACGCTCGCTGAGGCTCTGATCAATCTGGAGCAGCTCGACCGCCTGAAAGCAGTCGAGACGGGCAAAGCCGATCACTCAATCTTGGAACCGACAGCACGCATGCTCAATCTCGCCGATGGACGCAAGCTCTATGAGCGGCACATCGGTCGCCCGATTGTCACAGGTGGTACACGGCCCAGCACGAGGAAACGTTATCGGCCGGTGCTCGACAAGTTCCTCGCTTTTGCGAAGTCGATCGGTCTTGAGTATTGGTCTCAGGTCAACACATCCATCCTGCAGCAATATGCCGGTCACCTCGAAAAGCTCAAGAAGAGCTACAACACTCAGTACCTCGAACTGACGACTCTCAAGCAAATCAACAAGTGGATGATTGCCGAAGGCCATTTGGCTGAGACTTGTCGCATCCAACTCAAGCTGCCGCGCGACAAGGAATCGACGACCTATTGCTGGCGGGTCGAAGAGTTTCAAGCCTTGGTCGAACAGTGCCGCTCGACACCGACGCTTGGATGGCTGGGCGAGGTCTGTGTCACGCTGGGCTTCACCGGAATGCGCATCTCGGAGTTGGTCCAACTCCGAATTAGCGATCTAGATTTCAACAAGCGAGTCATAACACTTGTCGATGAAAGTCGCCGTAGTATGCAGCGAGAAGGTCGCGCTGGAAGAACGTTGAAAAACAAACGGGGCCGTTCTTTCCCAATGAACGAACAGCTCATTCCCGTGCTAGAGAGCGTTCCACGACATCGTGATGGCTTCGTTTTTCATGGTCCGTTGGGCGGCCGACTGAAACCAGACACAGTCCGCAACATACTCGTCAAACAAGTACTCGGCCCATTGAAGTCACGCTTCCCAACTGCCACTGGTGAGGGAGGCTTTGAACATGGCAGACTACACAGTTTCCGACACTTCTTTTGTAGCCGATGCGCGAACAGCGGCGTCGCCGAACGAGTTGTCATGGATTGGCTGGGGCACGCCGATGCACAAATGGTCAGACGCTATTACCACCTTGACCAGCATGAATCACGACGTCAGATGGATCGAGTGTCGATCCCCGGAGTGGACACCGACAGTAAAACTGTCGGTGTAGATAGTGTTGTTGACCAGGAGACCGATTCACCCCAATCCCCGGGCAAAACCTGAAGTGTCCTCCGGCTCCTAGCCCTGATTTGGCACAACTGAGTTGTGCCAAAAAACAGACTCGCCCGAACCAGTTGAAAATTAACCGGTTCGGGCGAGTAGTGTCAGTCGAACGGAGAGGGGGGGATTCGAACCCCCGGTGAAGTTTGACCCCCACGCCGCTTTAGCAAAGCGGTGCTATCGGCCACTCAGCCACCTCTCCTCGGACGTAAACCGGGCGACAGCATAGCTGGGAATCAACCGAAAGCAAGGCTGGTTTACGACAGAACTTCATGCTCCGTGAGGGTTATTGAACAGTCAAAGGTACAGATTGTTGGAATGCTCGGCCGCGAGAAATACGCCCTGAATACACCTACTTCGCCTTCGACCGGAACGAATGAATCCCCTTTCCGGTCGGGCTGACGACGTTGAGATAGACCTCGCCCGCTTCGTCTTCGCCGAAGCTGATCGCTTGGAGTGGTGCGCCGGTGTAATTGATCGGGCGATTGGCGGTGACGGCCTTCTTCGTTTCGTCGTACTTGAGCGCCCAGATCTTGCCCGAGACGTAGTCGGCGTAGACGTAGTGGCCGGTCAGTTCGGGAACGGCCTTGCCGCGATAGACGTAGCCACCGGTGATCGACTTGCCAATGTCGTGGTGGTACTCGTGAATGGGGTCGATCAGGCCGGGCGCGTTGCTCGTGCTGTTCGGTGCGAACGGATGCTTGGACTCGCGCAGATTCCAGCCGTAGTTGCCGCCCTTCACGCCGAGGTTGATCTCTTCCCACAGGTTCTGTCCCACGTCGGCGATCCACAGTTGACCGGTCTGGCGATCGAACGAGTGCCGCCAGACATTTCTCAGCCCGTAGCAGTAAATCTCAGGCAGCGCGATCTCCTTCTTGTTGGCCGTGACACCAATGAACGGATTGTCGGCCGGACAGGCGTACTTCTTGCCCGCGTCTTTCTGATCGACATCGATCCGCAAGATTTTGCCGAGCAACGTTTGCAGGTTCTGTCCGCTGCCGTGAGGGTCATTGCCCGCGCCGCCATCGCCGAGCGCGATGTACAGGAAGCCATCCGCGCCGAAGCAGATCGTCCCCCCCTTGTGGTTCCAGTACGGATGAGGGACTCGCAGGAGTTCCTCTTCGCTGGCGGGATCGGCCTTGTTCGGGTCGTCCTTCGAGACCTTGAACCGCGACACCACTGTCGTGTGTGCTTGGTTCGACGCGACGTAGAAGACGAAGAACTCACCGTTCATCTTGTACTTCGGATGGAAGGCCATCCCGAGAAAGCCCTCTTCATTTTCCTTGTCGATGTATTGCACCTTCTTATTGATATCGAGGAACACCGTCGTCTCCTGCGCATCAGGCGTGAAGACGTGAATGATCCCTTGCTGTTGCGGGACGAAAAGCCTCTTCGACCCATCGCCAGCGTTGGTGATCAGGATCGGTCGCAACGGCGTCGGTACCCCGTTGTTGTCCGATTCCCAGCCGGTCCACTTGAGCTTCTCGAACGCCACGACCGGCTCAACCGCCAGCGGCGATTCGTCGATCTGGGCGGCAACAAACGACACGGGCCACACGGCCATCAAAGCGGCAAACAAACAGAGATGTTTCACGATGAAAGGGTTCCTAATGAACAAAGGGATAGCCACAACAACCGGGATATTCGTTTCGATGAGTTCAGGCCACAGGGGGGGCTACGACAGTTCGGCGCGGACGGTTTCGAGCAGCTTCTTGGTCAGCTTGATGCCGTCCGCTTCACTGGCCTTGCTTCCTTCGTACTCGATGCCGATCCAGCTTCGGTAGCCGTAGCTCAGGACGATCGGGATCAGCTTGCGGTAGTCGGACTTCGTTTCGTTGCCAGCCTCGTCGAAGTCGTGCGATTTGGCGCTGACACCCTTGGCGAACGGCATCAGTTCTTCGGTCCCCTTGTAGCGGTCGTACCAGACTTTGGGAGCGACTTGGAAGTTGCCGAAGTCGGGGAGCGTGCCGCAGCCGGGATGGTTCACGGTGCGCATGACCTCGGCCAGCCACGAACCGTTGGACGACAAGCCGCCGTGGTTTTCGACGATCACGCCAATGTCGTGCGTCGCACCGAACTCGGTCAGCTTGCCGAGACCGTCCGCCGCGCGTTTGATTTGCTCGTGGTACGAACCGCTCGATTGAGCGTTCACGCGGATCGAGTGGCATCCCAAGAACTTCGCCGCCTCGACCCACTTCTTGTGGTTGTCCACGGCCTGAGTCCGCTTGGCTTCGTCGGCGTCGCCCAACGCTCCTTCGCCGTCGCACATGATGAGGACGCTCGTCACGCCGTTGTCATCGGCCCGCTTCTTCAGTTCGGTCAGATACGCCTGATCCTGGGCCTTGTCCTTGAAGAACTGGTTGACGTACTCGATCCCCTCAATGCCGTAGTCCTGTTTGGCGATCTTGGCGAAGTCGAGCGGATCGGCCTGCTTCGAGAAGAACGTCTTGTGCAGCGACCACTGCGCCAGAGAAATCTTGAACAGCGGAGCCTTCCCTTTCGGAGCATCGGCGGCGAAGAGACTTTTGCTCAGCGAAGAGGCCGCCAGCAACCCGGCCGATGCGGACAAGAAATGGCGACGAGAGAACGACAACGACATCGACGGTTCCTCAAAGTGGGTGATGACTCAGGTGATGAAATCCGGCGGGGATTCTATTCGTCGAGCCAAGCAGATGGAAACCGTCGACTGTCAAGCTGTCGATTCAACTCAACACTGATTCGGATACGGCATGAGCAGTCCCGCTTGGGGAGTCTCATTCAGATCGGGGAAGTGGCCGTGGGCGTTGGCGTCGCCGAGTGACGTGACTTGTTGGAAGTAGCA
The DNA here is from genome assembly GCA_945862235.1 of Schlesneria paludicola DSM 18645. Taxonomy (GTDB): domain Bacteria; phylum Planctomycetota; class Planctomycetia; order Planctomycetales; family Planctomycetaceae; genus Schlesneria; species Schlesneria paludicola_A. The sequence continues at coordinate 1,133 of CAMAYU010000253.1, read as the reverse complement.
GTCCGTGGGGAGACCGCCTGACAGCCGCCGACGCAACTCGGTGCAGACCGTGTTGGCCGCAGCGCGGATCACCTCGTTGTCGAGTCGTGCGACGTAGAGACTCGTGACGAGCACGGCTATTTCGTAGCTGAAGTTTGACGAGTGTTCTTTAGCCCGGAGGGCGGCAGATGCTAGCCCACGGCGTGAGCCGTGGGTGTTCGGCAATCGGCTCCCACAGCCCGGAGGGCGACACCTCGAAGGAAGTCGAAGGTTGATCGAAGTGCCGTCCTCCGGGCGACAACGCGGTCCCCTGCCACCCAGCCCACGGCTTGCGCCGTGGGCTAACATCTGCCGCACTCCGGGCTGAAAAGACGGAAACGACAATCGCTTCTGCCGTCAGGTTAGCGCTGTAGGTTTAGCCGCTCGCGGCTTATCTCTCCGGGATCAAGACACCACTACTCCACGGATTCCTCACCACAGAAGCCGCCCTCCACAACGTCGTATTGAACCGAAACATTCGCCCGCCGGAGGGGTTCGACTCCCCTGACCACTCACGAAACAATTCTGATGGCGGGATCAGGGACGGCCGATTAAACTCTGAGCCGCTATGACACAACACTCACATTCTCGACGTCAGTCCAAAGGGGCCAAACGCGCCGGTCAGGCGTCGCTGGATTGGGTTTTGGTGCTGGCCACGATGCTGCCGATCGTGGCATTTATCGTGACGAACGGAAAAAAGATGATGGCTCTCGTGTGGGAGATGTTGTCGGTGCAGGTCTCGTGGCCGTTTATGTAGTGGTAAATGAGGATCGCTTCACTGTGGGGCGTTGCCCACGCTGACACCAACCCGAAGCGTAAGCGAGGAATAGCACCGCCTCTTCGCTTACGCTTCGGGTTGGTGTGAAATAGGCCGTCCTCGCTCGACTGCGGTATCAGCGATTCAATTTGGTATCAGGTTCACTCGGATCAGTAGTGCGGAGCAAGATCATGTCCATGAGTTCCCCTTGGCGAAGGCTGTTGCTGCGAGTTCATCGCGACGAGCGTGGAGCGGTCAGTCTGGAGACGATCCTGATCGTCGCGGCCATCGCGCTGCCGATTCTGATTTTCATCCTGAAGATCGGCTGGCCGAAGATTCGCGATTACTTCAACACCGG
>CAMAYU010000252.1 GCA_945862235.1 Schlesneria paludicola DSM 18645 | reverse complement strand
CAGAACAGTCACTCGTGACTCTGGCTCCAGCCTCACGCGCTGGTCGCGATGTGACTGTCCGTAGGAGTCGGTTCACGCAGCGAGGCCACGCTGTCGCGGGTCAGTTGGTCGATCATCTCCTTCAGTTCCGGTTGATCGGCTCCCACGATCGGTGAGAATCCCGCGCGTTCGGCTACGAGCAGACTGAGTAAGGTGCCCAACATGCCGCTTTGAGGGCCGACGCCCTCTTTGTCTGAGCCGCCTGCCATCGTGAACAGTCTCTCGGGGACGAGCGGTTGTGTGGCGTGAGCCAACTCGCGCGAGGCGAACGCCAGCGCGAAGAGTCTCGGGTCGCCATACGACGCGATCTTCCGTTGCAACACAGACGCTTCGGCCAAGCCCTCTTGCAGAATGCGTTGCGCGGCACCGCGGCCTTCGAGGCGGCTCTTCTGGCTGTCGGCTTCGGCGAGCAGGCTGATCTGTTCGGCATGCCGCTTCGCCCGCGCGACTTCGGCGTCACCCTCGCACTCGGCCATCTGCACCTTCAGCCGCGTGTTGGTCAGTTCGGTTTGAGTCACCATAATCGCCCGATCGTTCTGGCGTTTGGCGAGCGCGACTTCCGCGTCTCCCTTACTTTCGGCAATCTGCACTTGGAGCTTGGCGTTCGTCAGCGAGGTCTGCATCTCAGCCTGAGCCTTCGCTTCGTTGAGCGTTCTCAACTTGTCGTTGGCCTCGCGCTGGCGTTCGTAGGTTTCGAGTTGCTCGATCGACAACTGCCGCAGCCGGAGCTGTTCGAGCAACGATTCGATCTTGCCGTCGTCTCCGGCGGCGTCCGGTTTTCCAATCAGCACGTCCACGCATTCGATGTCGAACTCGTGGAAGCGGCGGCGCAGTTCGGCTTGAGCCTCACGCTGAATCTTGTCTCGTTCATGCAGCAGTTCGAGCATCGTCTGGCGGTGGGCAATGTCGCGGAAGTAGGCCGACAACAGCGGATCGAGTGTCTGCGTGATCAACTTCTTCACGTCACCGAATCGCTGAATGACGCTTGGGGCACGCTGATAGTCGATGTGAACGACGACCGACAACGGCAACGACGGTTCGTAGGCATCGCGCGTGACGAGGTCGATCGAACGCAGGTTCTCGTCGTAGCGATGAGTCTCCGTGCGTCCCGTGATCCAGTGCAACACAAAGTTCGTGGTCGGGACGAGGACGATGTTCCCCGCATACGTGTTGAAGGCGTACTTGCCCGGCCCGAGTGGCCGCTCCCACACGCCGCGCTCTCCCTCGGCGACTTGCTCGCCGTGACGAAACGCCTTGCCCGACAAGTCCTGTCCGGTGCGACCGTAATAGCTGACCACGACACCGACATGACCGATCGGCACGACCGTCTTCGGGATCGTCTCGACCGACGCGAACCAACGGTTGATGAAGTACGTCCCGTCGGTCAGCGTCTGATACTGACGACCGCGACGGCCGCCTGCCGCGAGGAACGCTTCGGGGTCTTGGAAGTTGTTGTGGTCCGCCACGTGAGACGTGTTCGCCGCACCGCTCGCTGCGTGCGCGGTCGCCTCCTGAGCTGACGGTCCCACGGGCGACGCGATCAACTCACCGGTCGGCAGCGACGGACCATCGTGAATCGTCACGATGCCGACGTTGTCGTCGTTCGACTTACTGTCCGTCGAGTCCCCACTGGTCGAGACACTGTGCCGCCCGATCACGATCGGTTGGAAACCGTCCACGCTGCGCAGCTCTTCCTGCCACAGGCTGACTGCCTTTCGCTCGTGCGGTTCCTGCACCTGCGGCAGCGCGAAGACATCGTTGTTGGTGATGACCACGAACAGAGCCGGGTTGATGGCGTACACGCCTTCACGCAGGATCGCCCGCTGACGACCGCGCTGTCCGCGCGGTAGCTCTTGGGTCAGACGTTGCACGAGCTGCGAGGTCCCATCGTGCGAGTCATGTTCGTGCAGCAACCCGTTCGCGACGGCCGTGGGTAAGCCAGGCTCTAAGAACGCGACCGCATCCTGCAGGTTGTTGCAGTGAACGACGCGACCGAGTGTCTGACTGGGCGAGAGCGGCTCACCGTCGCGGGCATAGACGTAACCGATCTCACTTTGCGGGATCGTCACGAGCCGCGTCTTGTGGATGCGGAACTGCCAACGCCAATAGCCCAAGTGCAGACCGCCGCGCAGCAGCTTCGCCTGATAACCGGCCTCTCCGTTGAGAGCGATGATCCGGCCCTCGCCCAGCGAACCTTTGCCCGACCACAACTTCTCGATCACGCCGACTCGATTGTGAGGGATGTATCTCACACTGAGCCACAGCACGAACAGCACGAGCGGCGTGCCGATCCCCAACAACACCCACACGCTGGCATTCATCAGCCAGTGAGACACCTCGTTCAACGACAGACCGCCGAACAGAATCTCCGTCAACTTTTGTACCGCCGGAACTAACAAGACCTTCATGAACTCAACCTCCCTCGAACGCAATGACGTTCGATTCGCGGAGGCGTCCTCGTGGCGCGATGACGCGAGTTTTCAATGATCAGTTTCAGTGTCCAGAAAGACAAAGGCGGGCTCACCGATGAGGGCTTGCCACTCTTGTCATTACTGAAAACAGAACACTGAAAACCGAATACTCGGTCCAGCGACAAACATGGCGCAAGCCGTGCGCACACGTCGTCTGGGTTGCTGTCGCCGAAAACAGGAGAGCGCTGCTCAATCCTTCTTCTTCAAGAGGATGCCCATTCAATCACTGGTCGCGACAACGCGTCTCGACCGGCCTGCGAGGTTAGCTGACGGGCTAGAGCTTGAACGTGCTCTGGTTCGAGATCACTGAACCCCGGCGCTGTTTCCAACAAGGGTCGGAAACAGACGGCCGGGGCTCATGCGGGATCGAACCTACGCCCCAGAGATGCCTCGCGAACGAGCCACCTCGATTGGGTTCCCCGCTCCCGTGTGTTGCACGGGATTCGGCTACATCGAGCGAAATCGTAGGGGCGAGGAAAGAAGGGACCTCGCGCGAAGCCAACCGCGTGCCAGTGGCTCACGTCATGACCCGGCCACGACTTGCGTTGCCGTTCGCCAACAAACCGCCGCGAACAAGACACTTGGCGACCAAGACACAATCTGGCTTGAGGGCAAAACAGCGTCGCATCATTTTCACCCGAACGGAATCACTTCAGCGTCGTTAGGAATTCAACAAGATCCCGCAACTCGCGCGGTGAGAGGGCGCGGTTCATTTCGGGCATGGCCGACTTCGGTTGGGTTCGCTCTTCGATGTCACTCGGCTTGAGTGTGATAAGTTTGCCGTCGGGCTGTTCGAGGACCACTTGGTTGGCGTCTTCTTGTTTGATGATGCCGCCGAAGGTGCGGCCGTCGTCCAAGACCAGCGTCACGGTTTCATAGCCCTTTGCGATCTTGGCACTCGGATCGACGAGCGATTGCAGCAGCGCTGTGCGGTCGTGACGTTTGGCCGCTTCAAACAGGTTGGGTCCGGCGTTGCCTCCCGATTGAAGGACGGTCTTCGTGGTCGGATCGGTGATGCTGTGACAGCGGACGCACTGTCCGACACGGTGTGTGGTGAAGACTTCGCGGCCTCGTTCGATGTCGCCTCCTTGGAGCGACGGCCTGTAGCGCGCGAGCGGATCGCCCACCGCGAGCTTCGCTTTGAACTGGTCGGCGGCCAGCTTGAGGTCCGGCAGGTCGCGGGCCGTCGCCGCTTCGAGTACGTCGAGTTGCAGTGGCTCGGGAACGTGATCGGCCGTCAGTTTGGTGGCCCATGTTCGGAGGATCGCATCCGCCGCGTCGGACTTCAGAGTGGCGAGTGTCATCACCGCCCGTTGTCGTTCGAGGATGGAAGCGGCATCGCTGGCAAGCGTCTCACCGAGCAGCGGGATCGCGTCGGCGGGACGGAGCGTGGCGATGAGGTCTCGCGCGTCGGCTCGCAACGGCGCGAGATCGCTCTTCAACGCGGCCACCAATGAATCGTCGAGTTGCTTCGCCTTACGAGTCGCCAGCAGACGCAAGGCGGCTCCGCGCGTGACCACGGTCTTGGAACCATCCGTCACCCAACTCGCGAAGACCGCGTCGTCGGTCGGCAGTTTTTGTTTGTCGATCAGCCTGACTAGGTCGGTCTGCAACTCGGGCGGCGTGCCAGCGAGCAGCGTGGCGACGTGATCGGTCAGCAGCGACTTGAACGCCGTGAGTGTCGCGTCATCGCGCGGCGGGACCGATCGCCAGAAGCCGTTCACGCGATCGCGAGGCGACGGCGTGTCCCAGTCGATCAGCGCGGCAAGGGCCTCGCGCCGGATCGCGAGCGACCAGCGCGGCTCAACGATGAATGAGACGACGCGACGCGCGTGTTCCGCGCCACCGAGTCGGAAGTTGGCGTTGATGACTCGCCGGACGAGAGCCTCGGGAACGCTGCCGGATGGTGTGGCGTCCGGCTTCAACGCGAGCGACGCCAGCGCCGGGAACCCGGCTTCCAGCGGCACGTCGTTGATCGCCCTCGCCGCTTCCGCCACGAGCGTCCATTGATCGTCTTGCAGAAGCTGCACGAACGGCGTCACGTCGTCGGGGTTTGGCTGGAACGGACGGATCGGAGTGAAGGGAGGCCGCGCGACGACGGGCTTCGCTGTGATCGCCGAAGAACCCCTCACCCCCGGCCCCTCTCCCCGCAAAGCCGGGGCGAGGGGTGAAGAATCCGTCGGCCAGCTTCGTTGTGGCTCAGACACCTGATGCCGCAGAGCGAGCAGGACCGCGAGCCTCACCGCCGGGCTGGCGTCTTTCGCGTGAGTCCGTAGCCCGTCGCGATCCTCCATCCCCACGAGAGCCATCACGCCCGCATGACGCAGCCACGGATCGGCGTCGTTGTTCTCACGCAGCATCGCGATGACAGCCGCCAGCGCCGCTCGGTGCTTCAACTTTCCAAGACTCATCGCCGCGAACATGCGGACGCGCAGGCTCTCATCGGTGAGCCGCTTCAGCAACGACTCGGCTGCGGTGAGATACCGCACGTCACCAACGAGCCGCGCCGCGTGGGCACGGACTTCGAGGTCGGTGTCTTCGAGGTGCGAAGCAATGAGCTTGTAGGACGGGCACTCCTGCCCGTCCTTTGTTCTTGCTGTGACCTTTACTTCGCCATCGGCTTGCGAAGAGCGGACGGGCAAGAGTGCCCTTCCTACGGAAGACTTTGCCGCCACTTGACCCAAGCCCCACAAGGCGTGCAGTCGGGCGAAGCGGTTCTTCGAGGTTGCCAGTGTCGCTTGAAAGAGCGGAACGGAATCGACACCTCTTGCCGCGAGAGCGAACTGCGCCCGCTGGCGGACTCGCATGTCGAGATGGCTCAATAGCTGAACCAGCTTCTCCGGCGCGAGCTGCTTGAAGCCGTTGCGGAAGAGTTCCGTCGTCTCCTTCACTGCGGGATCGTTCACGAGCTGAGTGTCGAACAGCGTGTAGACCCGGCCACCGACGCTCCCGCCGTTCCAGAGCAGGTTCACAAAATCTGAGACATACAGCTTGCCGTCGTATCCAAACTCGCAGTCGGTCGCCGAGATTGGCTTCATGAAGTCGTGTTCGTCCGTGATCTCAAACCCCGCTCCGCGCGGCTTCAGTCCGAACGCTTCGATCCCGCCGTTGCCCGTGTAGTTGCACAAGAAGAAGTGGTGATCGTACCGAGCGGGAAGTCCCGTGCCGGGGTAGTACGCAAAGCCCGACGGCCCGGCACCCAGCTTGCCGACGGGAGGCAAGACCCATGCAGGACGTTGAGGGTCGAGAGTTGAGGGTTGAGGGTTAGAAAGAGTTGGTGTGTTCGCTGATGGTCGTTGTCCCTTGCCTTCCGCCTGCCCTTCAACCGTCAACTCTCGACCCTCAACCAAATGCCACATCTTCTCCGCGTGCCACGTCCCCGTGAGGTACGGATCGGGGATCGACTGATGAGCCATGTTCCAACCGGCGTCGGCACCTTCGATCACGAAGACCATTCGCGAGTGGTCCCCTTTGTCGCAGTTGTTGTCGGCGGCGAAGAGGTTGCCGAATTGATCGAAGGCGATCTCCTGCGGGTTGCGCAGACCTCGCATCACGACTTCGAGTTCACTGCCGTCGGGGTAACAACGGAAGACGGCTCCGTTGCGCGGGCCGTGCAGCGTGCGGCCTTCGTGCGTCTGCAAATGGAAGCCGCGATCGCCGACCGAGAAGTAGAGCTTCCCATCCGGTCCCCAACAGAGGCCGTGCAGATCGTGACCTAGGAACCCCGCGTTGACGCCAAAGCCGGTGTGAATGATCGTCCGCTCATCGGCCACGCCGTCGCCGTTCGTGTCGCGCAGCCGCCACAGATTGGGGATGCAGGTGAAGTAGACATCGCCATCGGTCGCCATGACTCCCGCCGCGAGACCGTCCAGCGTGCCATTGAAGTCGGGGGCGAAGACCGTCGCGCGATCCGCCTTACCATCGCCGTCGGTGTCCTCGACGAGACGCACTTGATCCGCCGTCTTGCGGAACCAGTCCATCCCTCCCTCAAACTTCGCGGCGAACTTCTCGAACATCTTCAACCGGTCGTCGAGCGTCTCGATCTGAAGGTCGTCGTCGAGCAAGAAGGGCCGCGTCCGGTTCTCTTCCGTACCGAGATTGAAGCGATACTCCTCGGCCACGAAGACACGGTTCCGCTCATCGAGTCCGATCGCCACCGGCGACGCCAGCTTCGGCTCGGCCGCAAACAACTCGACCTTCATCCCGACCGGAACCTTGAACGCCGGGATCCGCTTGGTGGCGGCATCCGTCCCATCGGGCAACTCGGGCGGCGCACAGAGTGCGATAGACGCGATGACAACGAACAACGAAGCGGTCAATGCGAAGAAAGAAACACGAGTCACGTTCAAAGTTCCATGGAGAGTCGTGAGCAAAACGAGGAAGCGAGTCGGCGATTCTGGGCCGCGTCACGACGAACATCAATCGGCTGGGCGATTCAGCAGGACCATCGCCGTTGTCAATTTCGGGTGCCACAGTCACGGAGCTTCGACGTCGCCGTGCGAGGAAGTGAAGGCTGTTGCTCATTCTCACGGCCACGTCGGAGCTCCGTGACCGTGGCACCCCATCTCCCAGAGTCAAACAGGCAATGGCCCTGTGACTCAGCAGGGCCATCGCCTTGTTGAGTCTGCGAAATTGGTAGGGTGGAACCAGCGGCGCTTCGTCGTGCCAGCCCACCAAGATTTCTCAACAATTTTTAAGGTGAGCCGGCGCTCGAAGCGAGCTGGTCTCACCCTCTTGAGGAACAGACCTCTGCTTGCCTTCTCTGTGCCTCTGCGCCTCGGTGGTTCAATCCTCTTCATGGAATGTCATCGAAGACGGTTTACCGCAGAGGCACAGAGACACCGAGAAGGTGAACTGAGAGGAGAGGTAGACGAGGCTCCAAGCCAATCTGCCCACCGTTCCTCACTCACGAGTGTCCCCCACGGGAACGGAATAGCGAAGGTGAACAAGGTGACGAACTCGCCGACTCAAACCGGTCGGTTCTGATTTGCCTCACGGGACCGTGCGATCGTTCTACGACGAAGCCTCCAATAGATCGCCAACACGAAGGCGACGGGTACGGCTACTTTCAGCACATCGACCATTGACGCGGACAACCAGCCCGACGGAGGGCCTGGCCAGTACTTGGTGACTTTCCGAGTGCGGACAATGGGCGGGCGTTCTTTCGTGGATTGATCGGCGGACGGACGAAAGTAGATTTCGTCGGTGCCGGGTCTCGGAAACGAACGGTCTTCAAATTCGGTGAGATAGTTCGCGTTCTGAAGAGACGGTGCGAAGTCGGTCTCGTCGAGTTTGAGTTCCGAGGTGATTTGCTGACCAAACGTCGCGACGTTGTCTGCCCACAGAGTGTTCGCGGGCCAAGAACCATCCTCGCCGAGCGTCCCTTCGTAACGCTGATTCGAGAGCAGGAAGACTCGCAACTTGCGGGAACCCCGTCCGCTGGAGTTCCGCATGTCGGCCGGTTCGCGATAGGGATAGAAGGCTCTGTCGGCCTGGAAAGACATCCGCACCGACTTGGCCTCGAACGACGAGCGATTGCCTTTCGTCAGCTTGAAAGCCGTGATGATCCACTTGTTCTCGACGTACCACGCCAGCCATTCGGTCAGCGCGGGACGAGCCTCATAACCGTGCTTGTCGAGCCATTCTGCCAGCGCTTGCGCATCGTCAGCACGCAGTACCGCGGCATCGAAGCCCGCGACCTGCTTCTCTTCGAGGACTTCGACAGCCGCCGCCGGCGACGCGCCTGCCATCGGAGCGGCAGTCATCTTGTTTCCCCACGGCCCGAAACCCAACACGAGATCTACGTCCTCTTTGTAGACCTGCCGCGCCGCCGTCGTCAGACCGAGCCACTCAAACACGCGATCATCGGCCTCACCCAAATCGGGCTGAGTCGGCGTCGGAACGAGGAACCCAAAATCAGCGGCCGCCGTTTCAAAGCTGGCTCGCCGGATGAAGTGTTCGGTCTTCGTCACCTCATCCCAGATGATCAGTGCGGACTCGTCCCGGATATCAACCCACTGCCCCGGATGCGGCGCGGGGGCACAGCCGTTTAACTGTTGCGGTGGAACGGCCACGGCCCACACGATCATCACCACCACAAAACCGACCCTAAGACATCGCGCTCGCATGAG
>CAMAYU010000251.1 GCA_945862235.1 Schlesneria paludicola DSM 18645 | reverse complement strand
AACGCGATGGCCGACGGGCGATCATGCTTGAAGTAGCCTGCTGTGACGGCGGTGCCGTAGGGTTGCCCCGGTTTCACTTGCCACGCGAGCCAACAGGCCAGCACGGCCTTTTCCAAATGAGCAGGAATGAACGGAGCGTTGTGCTCGTTTTTTGCCGCCTGAGTGGAGGCATCGGCGTGACCGATCAAGGTATCGCCTGCATTGATGAGACTTCTCAGAAAGTCCTCGATCATTCCGGGGCGAGAATTGTCGGGCATCAGCCATACGCCAACGCGCGTCTTGTACGTACTCGACTCTCCGACGAAGCCTTCTGCGTCCATGTTCGGCGATGTCTCCACTCCCACTTGCTTGAGATGACTGCGAATGGATTCCCAACGATTGGCCGGACTGTCATCCGCATCCACGATGAAGCCAACCGGGCGTCCTGCCTGCAACTGGACTTGGATTTCGATGAGGTTGACGACGCCGGAGTCGTTACCGGCAGCCTTGATCAAAGGATACTCCAGCGGTCGCTGTTTTTCGTCGTGAGGCATCCCATGCTTCACAAGCAACGTAGCAAGAGCGTGCTCGTCGTTCTTACCCTCGACGTGCAGGAGCGGGCGCTCGGGGACGCGGGCCATCAGCGAACCTCCAGTTCCTGCTCGATGGCCATCTGAAAGTCGGCCGCATCGAGCGTGACTGCGAAGTCAAGATTCCGATCCAGCTTGTGAACGAGGACTTCCCCGGCAAAGTCAGGCCGGTCTTGGCAGACAGCATCCAAACCTCGGAGACAGTCGAGACTGTGAGTCGTCGCGAAGACCTGCACATTGTTGCGGATCGCCGTTTCGATCACGAGTTTCCACATGTCTGGTAAGACCGAGTGATGTAGCCCTGTGTCGATCTCATCGACCAAGAGAATCCCATTCGTTGTCCGCGCAAGCGCCATCGCAAGCGCCAACAATCGCTTCATTCCTTCACCGAATGAACCCAGCGGGACACGGCGATCTGCTTCGGAATCGCTATCAGTCGTTCCAATTAGAATTCCAGCGGTGCCTCCTCCGGTCTCTGTCAGGAACTGGATAGAGTCGATGCTTTCCTCGATCAACGTCAACGCACCAACGACGAATCGTTCCTGCTTCGCACGGATAATCTGATTCCAAAGATCGCTAAGTGCCGACGAGTCGAGTGATGCCGTTGTTATGAACTCAACCGCTGCTCCCCCGCGGCGTCCCAACGGAAGTGAACGCCGCTGAACATAGGAACGAGCCTCTCGTACTTCGAGAGTGCCGTCTGGAAACACGGGGAGAACCGAGACGGGTGTGTCTTCACTATTCCGATAGACTTCGAGCAACCAGCCAGAGCTGGTGATCTCTTGTTCGTTGAAGAGTTTGCGTTGGGTGGCATCACTGCGTTGCGCCGCATCACAATTGATGAGAACGCGAAACTGCCCCGCTCCAATCCCTTCAATGGCGAACTCGCTCTCACACCCGAGAATGTGGTGCCGGAAGAAATGTGTGATGTCTGGATGAAACTCACGTCCTCTGTAGAACTCTGGATTTGCTACTCCAACCATCTCGTTTCGACGAATTGCGGTTCGGACCAACATCTCGACTGCGCCGCCGAGTGCAAGAAATTCAACCGCCTCCAGCAGCGAAGTCTTTCCGCAGTTGTTCCGGCCCACCAGCAAATTGACTGTTGCGAGTCGGTCAATGCGGTAGCTCTCAAAGCTGCGGTAGTTTTCGACGGCGAGTGATTCGATCATGGGCGGAGTCCTCAAAACGGGCGTTGCATGCGCGGCGATCATTGTCAAAATCGAGGTCCGAACTCAATGCCAGCGAGGAAGTTTTGGCGATGCGGCAGAATGGCCCTGTGTAATCGGCGGGGTGGCCGGGCAGTAGCGTCTTCGCGATGCCCCGGTTTGTTCGTTTGATCTGTGTCACCGTGGCTTCGCCCAAAGCGGCTCCAACCACGGTTACCCCGGCGAGGCAGTCCGAATCATTCGCGTCCATGCAGCCCCCACTCGACATCTTCTCGCAGGAAGGTTTCCGTCAGTTCGGGCCGGTGCGATTCGAGGAACCGCCGCAGAGCTTCGACCAGCACAGCATTGAAGTCCGCAGCCCAACCGTCTCGCACCAACGCCTGTGCTTGCTGGGCCAGCCGTTCCGGAATCTGAGCTTCGATGGCGGTCGTCATGTGTCACCTCGTGTCTGAAGAGAAACGTCGTCGAGGGGCGGGGTGACTGGGGTCGGCGCTTCGCCGCCCCCAGAATTGATCCGTGTCGGTTCCCGTTTGCTGGGGTCCGCGAAGCGTGGCCCCCGGCCATACCTCGTCGGTCGGGCGTAAGTCTTCGACACGAAATGGCGGTTTTTGTCACTCGCGCCGGGTTTTGGCGTGTTGGAAAAGTCTTGTGGACGGCGCTGGAGTTCTCCGGCGTGCTGGAAAAGACTTTTTTGGCACGCCGTGGGACCGTGGCGGCTCAGAAAAGACTTTTTGGATGCGCCGGAGAGCTACGTCGGCTTCCACAAGACTTTTTTGGTGCGCTGGCGAGCCACAGCGTGTCAAAAAGGTCTTTTTTAGGACGCTGGAGGACGCCAGCGGCTTGGAAAAGTCTTTTCCAGCGTGCTGGCGGACAAATCGGGAACGGAAAAGTAGCCGATTCTGGTGTTTCCGCGCCGGAAGTCGTTTCGGAGCAGGAGATTCAGTGAAAAGATCGACCTCCGGGCGGTCCGGCCTCTTCGGTCAGCATCACAGCGCGACCAGAAGTGTTTTTTGCAGAGTTGCGTCAATCCAACAGCAGGCGTGGGGTGGCTGGCGCAGGACCGTCTTCGCGATGCCTCGGTCTAAGGATTTTTGCTTCGCTTCGTTGGTGAGTTCTCGTTCCGATTTTCGATGAGCAAAAAGTCGATTACGCCCGGGAGGATTCGAACCTCCGACCGACGGATTAGAAATCCGTTGCTCTATCCAGCTGAGCTACGGGCGCGTGAATCTCTTGAGTGAGCTGACAGAAACAAGAAGCTGCGTGGTGAGGCTGGCGATTCCAAATTGACGGGGCGGAGTATCGAACTGATCTGAGTGATTTGCAAGTTGTCTGGTTCACATGAGTATCGAAGAGCCATGAGTTCTTCGATCACGCATTGGGCGCGTGTCTGAAGGGATTGCAAACAGCCGACGAGAACGTCCCAAAGAATGACGCAAGCCGGACAAGCCGGCCTGCAAACTCAAGTCGATCTCAAATTGAGGCCGACGGGTGTGTCATCAAGTGGGCCGTGTCAGGCGGCACCGGTGGTTCCAACCATGCGTTGGATCTTGGCCCGGCGCTCCGCGCGGCGGCGAGTACGACGGCTGGTCTCACTCGGCTTCTCGTAGAACTCACGGCGACGCATCTCCTTCTTGATTCCGGAGTGCTCGACCAACTTTCGAAACCGCTTGACCGCATCGTTGACTGACTCGTTATCCCGCAACCGCAACTTGACCACACAGTCCTCCCATCAGGATTACTCAAAGTTTTTAGGGCTGATTCCGTCGGCCGACCGGTTCCAACGCCGGTTGCCTCGTAAACGGACGCGGGATGATAGCGGGGGAGTTCCCAACTGGGAAGTCCGCGACTTCCGGTCGTTTCCGCCGCGATTTGTCACGGAACGGGCGTCGAAAAGACGCGGCACAGTGAGTCGCATGATGGGATTCGTTTCCAAGTTGTGCCTGTTGCGTGGAAACCGAGGACGGGCAGGTTACAAGACTGCCCCACAAGTCTTTCAGCGGGCTGTTATGAATTCGTCTGCCGCCTCTCATCGTCGTGCCATCGGCAGCTATTACACGCCGGATTGGCTGGCTCGCGCATTCGTGGAGCGGTGTTTTGAAGAGGGATGGGCGGGATCGCGTGGTGCAACGCGGAGAGTCATCGACCCGGCCTGTGGTGACGGTGCGTTTGTGTTGGCGACGCTAGATCTGCTGGGGCGAGTGGCCTCGGATCGGTTGAAACTTGTGCGTGAGTGTCTGTTTGGCGTCGATGCCGATCCGGCCGCGATCACTCTTCTGCGCGAGCGAGTCGGGGACTGGATCAGACGCGGCTCTGACAGCACCACCGCGACAAATGATGAAGTACGACTGGCTGTGGAGCGAAATTTCGTTTGCGGAAACGCACTCCTCGGGCCGGACTGGTCGATGTCCGCGGCAGAGACCGATGCGACTGGGGCTCCGCCCGCTCCGGTTCTCGACTGGTCGGAGGTGTTTCCACATGTGGCGGCAGAAGGGGGCTTCGATCTCATCATCGGGAACCCGCCGTACCGGAGAGAACTCAACGCGAAAGCCGACTTCGATTTCATCGCCGCTTCGCCGTTGGGACAACGCTGGCGGCGACCTCGCATGGACCTCTGGCATTACTTTTTGCATCGCGGCCTGAACCTGCTGAAGCCGGGTGGAACGATCTGCTACATCGTCAACAGCTACTGGACCGGCTCGACAGCCGCGAAACCACTTGCGGCGAGAATGTTGGCCGAGACCACGCTGGACGAAGTGCTGTTGTTCGGCAAGACAAAACTGTTCCGCGATGTCAGTGGACGGCACATGGTCTTCCGCGCAAGGAAAGTTCTCGATCAGACTGCCGATTGCCGGATCGTCGATCTGACCAACACGCCAACAGCACAACTTGCTGGCGCACTCGCTGTCCGTGGAGTTTCGACGTGGAGTCGATCTGTTCCGCAAAGTGATCTCTGGCGCGGGGGACTGTTGCGGGTCGAGCCGATCCGAACTGACGACGCCCTGCTCGACGGAGGGCCGTTGTTGGGAGATGTCTTCGATGTTCGGCAGGGGATCGCTGAGAACCCGCCGTTTGTGACGAAGGGCTTTGCCGCCGAGTTGGGGGACATGTCGCTCGTGGGGCGCGGAGTGTTCGTGCTGACAGACATGGAACTCGCGGCGATGCGACTGTCGGCCGACGAGCGATCCTTGTTGAGACCCTACTTCGCGCTGGCATCCATCGGACGGTTTGCCCTTGCGCCGCAACCGTCTCATTGGTTGTTGTACCTCACGCGACAGACGGCTCCCTCGCTGGCGGCGTTGTCCGGTCTCGCGGCACATCTCACTCCGTTTCGCGAGATGCTCGAACGGCGGCGCGAAGTGAGGTCCGGCAGCATTGCGTGGTGGCAGCTCCATTGGCCGCGAGAAGAACGGCTGTTCACCTCGCCGCGAGTCCTTTGCGTACAGATGGGTCACGTTCCTCGCTTCGTGTTTTCTGAACGCCCAACGTTCGTGGGGTTTTCGCTGAACGTCATCGCCGAGCGATCCTCGTCGCGAGAGACGTTACCCGTGCGCGGATCGACGCCATCGCTCCCCGCATTGTCCGCGATTTTGAACTCGCGTCTCGCTCAACGCTGGTTTGAATTGCACGCCAAACATCGTGGCGCGAACCTCGACATCAGCGGCACCGTCCTGAAACAGTTTCCATTGCCTCAAGCTCATCGTCCGGAGCTCGACGCGAAACTCGGCCAACTCGCCCGCGCGTGGCCTCCAACGTCGAGCGGCATCCCAAGCGATCACGGTGTTGCGAAGCGGGACGCTGCCGAGGCGGAATTGGAGCGGCTCGTTGACGAATGGTATCGCGAGGACAAACCTCACGAGGCTTCGATCTCGTAAGGCGAGCGGCAAGACTTGATTGGCCCAAAGGAGACGTGTCACTCCGTGACACGAACCGCTCCCGCCACGGAGTGTCGGGGCTACTTTCTCTTGCCCGTCGCCTTAACTGTCTGAACTCGCAACCGCTTGGACTGATTGCAACGACCGTACCGAACATCCGGGGCGAAACCTGATCCACACGACGCCTCTGGTTTGAAAGTACCCCCTGTACTTGGCATCATCACCGTCCGTTCGCGCTCCGTCGCGAAACTCTCGTCGCGAGATCCATTGCGTCTCGCAACGACTCTGTTGGCCATGAAGGGCCGTCCCGCTGACGCACCCGGTTGCATCAGCCCGCCCGTTCGGAGTGAAGCGACTGGGGTTCGCTTCCAGCCACCTGTTTTATGCAGTCGCCTTGCGGCTGCGAGTCTCCACCACAATTCGGCGTCGTTCCATTGAACGACAGCAGAAATGGCGGGTTCGTTTTCGAGTGAAAGAAAGAGCGAGGGTTTTGATGGAGCAGGATTGCTTGGGCCGACATCTCATCATCGAATTGTGGGGCTGTAATGATTCCATTGACGACGCGGCACACGTGAAGGCCGCGATGCTCGATGCCGTCAAGGCGGCCAACGCCACGTTGCTGAACATCTTTGTTCACGCATTCAGCCCACAGGGAGTCACCGGCGTGGCCGTGTTGGCGGAGTCCCATCTTTCGATTCACACTTGGCCCGAGCATGGCTATGCGGCGGCGGATGTCTACACCTGCGGTGCGACGATGAAAACCCGAGCGGCGGCGGATGTCCTCTGTGCCGCGTTTCAGGCGGCTCGCACGAACATCATGGAAGTGGTGCGCGGCGTTGCGCCGGATGAAGCACCATGCCAGCAAGTTGCCCCTCAACCCGAGCACGTTCGCAAAGTGACTGGATCACACTTCAAGGCGACCGTCCCCCGCTTGGGCGGCGGAGTCTGAGAGTCTATCCGGAAAGAAACGACTTGTTTTCGGGGTGCCACGGTCACGGCTTTGCGTGGCCGGGCTTTGGTTGTCGCGAAGCCACGGCCACGCAAAGCCGTGACCGTGGCACCCAATGCCATCGCCTCGATGATGCTGTGACAAACCGATTTTCCGGACAGACTCTGAGATCCGAGGTTGGGATCAGGGCCATCGCCTTGTTTGTCTGCGCAACCTGTAGGGTGGGACAACTCCCGGCGATCGGCTTACAATCGCGGCCCCGCTCACTAGGACTGCGCCGTCATGATGCTCGTATCGCTGGCCGCTTCACCGCTGATGGTCAATCCGATCCCGCCTGCTCTCATCTCGATGATGTTTGGGCTGGCAGTGTTCTTGTTTGCGTGGACGATCTGGCGGACGCTCGCCACGGATGACCTCACGCAGGAGAGCGAGTGGCGGTACGACGTGAACCGGATCAACGAGCTGCGTCGAGTCAGCCCGTTCTTCCGGACGTTGCAACCGTTGGTGCAGGCTTTCGCGCGGTTCAATCGCGGTGCGTTCGTCGAGCAGCTCCCCGAGATTGGGCGCGAGATTCAAGCGGCCGGACTCGCGCGGTTTTGGACTGCCGAAGAGTATCTCGCGCGGATCGAAATTCAGGCCCTCATGCTGCTGCCGCTGTACGTCTATGCCAGCACGCAGATGATGGGACCGGCGGGGATCGTGATGGCGATCATGTTCACCATCCTGACCGGTTATCTGCTCCGTCGTCGTCTCCGCAACATGGCTCGTTACCGATTGGTCCTCATCAAACGTCGAATGCCGTTCCTGCTCGATCTAGTCACGCTGCTGATGGAGGCTGGGTCCACGTTTTTGCAGGCGTTGAAAGAAGGGGTCGATGAGTTTCGCGAGCATCCTGTCGGCGTCGAGTTCGGTCGTGTCCTCGGCGAACTGAACATGGGCAAGGGCCGCACCGCCGCGTTAGAGTCGATGCGCGACCGCCTGCATGACGACGAGATCACTGGCATCGTCGGCGCGATCATTCAAGGCGAGCAACTCGGTACGCCGCTGGCGAGAATCTTCCGCACTCAAGCCGATGTCCTTCGTCTCAAACGCAGTCAGCGGGCCGAGACGCTCGCGGGAGAAGCCGCCGTCAAGATGCTCCTCCCCGGCATCCTGATCATGGCATCGACGGTCTTGGTGATTCTGGGACCGTTCATGCTGAGTATGGCCACCACCGACATCATGAATTGAAAGCCGCATGTCCACAGTCTCCACGACCATCGCCAGCCTCACCGTGACCTCCGGTCCCGACCGGGGGAAGACGTTTGCGCTGCACGAGGAATTCATCCATGTGGGTCGCGCCGACGATTGCCAAGTGGTGTTGACCGATCCGCAGGTCGAAGAGGTACATGCCTCATTGGCCAATCGGAACGGGCGGTTCGCGATCATCACGTCGCTCGACCAGACCGTCGCTGTCGATGGCAAACTGCTTCCTGCCGAACAATGGGCGTGGTTGCCGTCGCAAGCCACGATTGCAGTCTCCCCCAAAACAACGCTCCTCTTTTCGTGCGGCCTGCCGTCGGTTGGCGAGAACGGAAAACCGGCCGCATCGAAGCCGAACGAGCCGCCGTCCGCCACCGATCCCTCGGCCGCATTGCCGACCAAAACGAAGGGCCGCAAGCCGGGAACTAAGAAGAGCGACGGAACGACGCGCACCGTCGCCAAGTTCATCACGGATCGCACGGGCGAAACATTGGTGCGACTCGGCGAAGACGGTCATCTTCCCGAACTGGCTCTCGTCGAATCGGCCGCGCCCAAAATCGACAAGCGCAAGCGAGCACCGCAGGGAAACCCGGCTCTGGTCTATGGAGCGCTCGGCTTCAGCCTCCTCCTGTCGCTGGCGATGATGTTCATCGACTCCCCCGTCACTAGCGAACTATCGCAATCGAAGTCGGCAGCGCGTCAGTCTGTGATGCGCGACTTCGTGGGAGGCGACAAGCAGCCCATCAAGCCGTTCCAACAATTGCTGCGCGATGCGGGGCTGGCTCAATCGCGAGGCGACTTCAAAGCCGAACGCGAGGCCTACAAGAAAGTCCTCAAGCTGCTCAATTCGGAAGACAAGAACCCGTTCACGGGCATCACCGGCACGGCCGAAGACGACGA
>CAMAYU010000250.1 GCA_945862235.1 Schlesneria paludicola DSM 18645 | reverse complement strand
CTGTTGAGCGTCCAAAATCTTTCCCAAGTCGCGAAAGATCTCGGCAAGCGCGAGCAGCAACTCCCCTCGCCGCCCTTGCGTCAACTCCACCAACCGCAAAGCCTGCGGCAAGGCCTCTTCCGCCGTCAGTCGTTCCCGTAAAATCTGCCGTAAGACGTGGCACGCTTCCCGGTGTTTTGGATCGATCGACAAGACACGTTCCAGAGTTTGAGCCGCATCCTCCCAACGACCGAGTTGCATCAGACATTGGCCCTTCATTTGGTGAATTCGGGCACTCCACGGATCGATCTCCGCCGCTCGGCTGTAATGGTTCAACGCCACGGCAGGCTGTCCGGCCAGATACGCCAGCCATCCCAGCATGGCATGAGCTCCAGTGTCGTTCTCATCGTTTTCGACGGCCGTCTGCAGGTGTTTCCGTGCTTCCGGGTTGCGCCCAGTTGCGGCATACAGAGTTCCCAATTCCAGATGCGCTTTCGCCAAGTTAGGCTGGATGGTGAGTAGCATTTCGAATTTGGCGATGGCCTCGCCCAATCGACGTTCCCGCTTGAGATACTCTCCGTCAAACCAGATCTCGTTTGACCGTTTGTACCGACTCAACACGTCTGCTAGGCCATCGCGGAGTTCTTCCGTCTCGCCGAATCTCAACGCCGAGCGAAAGGCATCAATCGCAATCAGAAATCGCTGGTCTTTCCGAGCAGATTCTGCGACCTGTCCCCAATGTGCCGCCAACTCTTTGGCGATCTCCGCCCGTCGCGTGGAATGTACTTCGCCATCTTGCGTCTCCAGCCAGTCGAAGATCACTTCCTTTCCTGCCTCCCGATAGACCGCGATCCGGTGCTCATACCGTGGGGCTGGAAACGCGATCTCGCCGTCAGCCGTTTCAAAATTCACCTGTACCTTGTTCCGTTTCGGCATGTGGCAGGAGACGCAGTGGTTCTGTACCGCTTCCGGCAATCGCGTTCGCTCACCGCAGACCTCAGGCTGATGACAAGCAACGCACGAGCGACTGGATGTCACGGGATCGTCCGCTGATTTCTTTGTATGCGGATCGTGGCACGTGATGCACGTCAACGTTTCACTCTGCTGGTAACAGCGACTTTCCTGGAGATACCGAACCTGATTCGCCACACGGTCCTCTTCGGGATACCGCATGTTCAGCACACGAAAGTAATCATCCAACGCCTCACCCGGACGGTAGCTGAACGGCGGCTGGCGAAAACGGACGGTGTTCGTGTGGCACTGCGCGCAAAGATCCATCAGTCTCTCGCGGCTGAGATGCTTTGGGTTCAGTATGTTTGCCGCAGTTTTCTCCAGAGGATGGGCGCGGTGATGCTCGACATGCGTTTTCGCCGGTCCGTGACATCGTTCGCACGTGACACTGAGGAGTTGCGGCTCGAACGGACCGTAACGATTGAGCGAGCCTCGCTCGAAATCGACCCAGACGGCATGGCAATTAAGGCATTGCGGTGCCAACGGGCGGGACCGATCACCTGAACCGTGAGGATCAAAATGAGTCGCACCCCAACCGTCTTGAGGATGTAGCCAAGCAACGGGAAGCTCAAACAGTTCCTCACCCCGGCGGGTGAAATAGACCTCGTCCGTACCCGCTCCCGCGCCATAAACGAAGGCGATCGGCGAAACGATCGACGCCTCCGGTGTGTTCGTCACTTGAGACGCCGTCAACTGAGGGCCGCCCTCGGCGGTCAACTCGAATCGCACGGGAGAACCGGGAGGCTGAAAAACCCCAGCTCCCTGCCGAAACCCGCGCGGAAACGTGTGATCGTCCGGCAGCCGCAACGCCAGAAAATGGCGAGTCTCTTGGAATTCATTCACACGGTTCGCGTGACACTCCGCGCAGGCCGACCAGCCGACATAGCCGTGGTCCACACTGCCCGCGACAACGAACGGCCGATCACTGGGCGGGGTGATCTTCGGGTCCGGGATCGGCCGTTTCCAGCGTGCGGCCAAGACAACCAGACATCCGGCCGTGACTACCAAGACCAACCACTGCCGCCACGAGATTCGGATCATGTTAGTTTTCGAGCTGCGCGTCGGTCAGTCTTCCAGTTCAATTTTCTTCTCGTTCTGTCCGGGTTCGATCGTGAACTGCAAAGGCGTCGTCTTGAAGTCGGTGTATTTTTCAGGGATCTCGGATTTTTTCTTTTTGACAAATTCATCAAGCTTCCCCTCTGCTGTGACCTTCGCAAGATCCTCAGGCGTCGTTGTCTTGGAGGCCTGTGCCGCATCGGCAGGAACAAATTTGACAACCGTCACTTTGTGAGTACCGACAAACGCCCCGTCATTCGTGTCGAAGGTGGTCAATTTGTAGTTGCCGTTGGCATCCGTCGTTCCCGTGGCACCACGCGGGGCTCGTTCCATCATAAAGGAGACCACGGCGCCGCTGACGGGCGTGCCTTTATACGTCACAGTGCCTTTCACCTTTCCCAGCGGCGGGTGTTTCACGACCTCGCCACCACAACCTGCGACGAACAATGCCGCCAGACCGAAGACCGCCAGAGACCAATTCTTTGCGAGTTGAGACATGCGGATTCCTCTTGAATATTCTCGATTTTGTGATGGCGGAAAACCGACGGTCAGCCTGAACTCTCCACCGGTTCGTCAATCCCTAAACGTCAGTTCTATCACGCTATACGGCATTATCCATGCCCTTGTCAATTGAGTGCGTCTGGTGGCAAACCAAGGGGCAGTTTTCGTCGCTCGTTCTGATTTCTGCTGGAATCGTAACTTCGATTCGTTCTACTTTGCGAAGGTCTATTGCCTCCGGCTCGGAAGCGTTGAGGACTTCGAGGGCAGCAAGCACTTCCTGAAAACCTGGCGGACGCGTATCTGATCGCGATGTCATGGCAGGCGGTGTTTCTTCCCTTTGGCTCTTACTGTGCGGCAGTGACTGCCAGATTGGCGTCACGATTAACGTGGCTACAGAGGATAGCTCAGAAATTCACTGCAAAAAAATATTCGCGCGGCACGGCGACAAAATGAGTGTACCGCGTTTCGGACCGGGATCGATGTTCGTTCTCTTTCAGGATCCGCTTCATCGTTTGGCGGGAAATGCTGTTGATCCCCAGCTTCCGAAGCACGCCGAGAATTCGGGTGTAGCCCCACTCGTTTTCGCGGGCCAGCTTCAACACGAGGTCGCGGATTTCATCGGCAGCCACACCGTGGAGTCCTATCTGGCAGCGGGACACGCGCCGTTTGTGATCGACGACCTCTCCACCGGTTTGCGGGGGAATGTGTCCGACGGCGTACCGTTCTTTTAGGTGGACATCCGCGACGCAGCCGCGCTGGCTCGAGTGTTCGACGAGATGCGTCCCGAGGCCGTCTGTCATCTCGCGGCTCAACGTGACGCAGTCGATCGCGTGATGGGCGGCGTAGAAGTCGGTAACCAAGACACCCGGCAACGAGTCTCCTAGCACGCGCTGCACCACGGCTTCCGACCGATGTTCATCGACCAGAAACAACGCCGGTCGCGGGTTGCAGAAGCACCAGACCCAGACGTTCTTGCCGTTGATGCGCCAGCCGGTTTCATCGGCGTGAATCACGGGTTCAGGCTTGAGCAACTCGAACAACCGCCGGACCACGGGATCGACCAGCTCGCCCGCCCACATGACATGACCGAGCGCCCCGGCGCGACTCAACTTCAGCCCGAAGACTTCGTCCAGCAGCGCGACCGACTTGCCCAGCGATAGCCCCAAATGCGATCGGCTATATCCCATTAGAAGGCGCGTGCGGGGACCGATAGTCGCATCGGCGACCTCGGGCGGAGCGGCCGGTGGCGTCACCTTCCGACAGCATGAACAGCGTTGTCGATGACGCCGGTAGCGATGCACTTCGACCTGCGGCGGCGGGATGTCTTCGACCGTGTGCTCAATATATTCGCCCGTCTCTTCCAGCGACCGGCTGCACTCGGGACAGCGTTCGCTCCGCAAATCGTGAACGATGTCGTTCGTCCGCTGATCCAACTCGACGATCCGAGTCTCCCGCTGAACCAACACCGCCTGTGTCCGCGCCAACGCGGCCTCCAACGCCGTCAGTCGCGCCAACATCGCCTCGAATTGCCGCTCAAGATCCTCCATGATCCACCAACTCTCGCCTCAACTCTCAATTGAGACAAAATCGATTTGCTTAACAGTTACCCCAAAACAGCCCGCTCCATCCATGCCCCCCTCCCATACAAGGCTAAGTGTTTCCACAAAAACACTTGCTACGCTCACTCCCCACAAAACGCTAGAGACGGTGCGCAGTTCGGGTTAGCAGCCTGTTGAAAAAGTCGTCGCACAGGCGGCTCGCCTGTGTTTTTCAACTAGAAAAGCAAGCAGGCGAGCCGCCTACTCTACGTTTTTCAACAGGCTTTAGTTCGACTCATCAAGTCTGCCTGACCGGCAATGTCTGGTCAGACCGACCAGTCGGCGCCGCAGTCAGGGATTGCCTAATGCTTCCGGGGCTGCTGGATCGAGGCAAACTCGCACACGAATTGACGGCAGCACGAAGTCGCTTGTCCCATTCGGTCGAAACTGACTCCAGCGTATTTCGCAGGCTGTCGAACAGCCGCTTCGTAGGATGAGGCCGTGATTACGCGGTGTGACGACCGTCGAGCATCGCTCGTCCCCGTCACATTGCGTGCGACGGATTAAACACAGGAGATGAATGACATGTTTCTTTTTCAAAATGCGAGTGATGACCAGATCGCGTTGATCGGCTGCCTAGTGGCGCTGGCTGGTTCAATGGGCATCATGTACGTGAGCTACTTCATCGGCCCCGCTGCCCGTCAAAACCGCGAACAGGACAACGAGCAAGCCACGCGATCGTTCCCGTCTCACTCCACGAGTTTCCCTTCCGAAGCAGCGCGTGATCGCGCCGCGTGACTCGGAAGAAGTTGGCCGCTCGGGCCAGGCACCAACCTCTTTCTGTATCAGCAACTTTGAAGTTCGAGACACACCATGCCTATCACAACCGACACGGGGGCGATCACCGGACTGGTTTATTCTTCGCACCGCTCCGACCCAGACTACACCGACCTGCTGCCGTTCTTCGTGGACGATCTCCCTACTCTACGGACGGCGATGTTGGAGTTCGCCAAGGTCTGCGACTATGAAAACTTGAAACAGCAGGCGCATCGATTGCGAGGCACAGCCGGTGGCTACGGATACAGCGGGCTGAGTGAACTGGCCGGACTACTTGAGGACACATGCAAGACATCGCAACGCGATGGAACGGCCATACTGAATGATCTGAACCGGCTGATCGAGTACATCGACCGTGTCCGTGTCTGAATTCCGGGAAGTGGCGCGTTGCTACGATTGTTCGTGGCCTCCGTCACGGAACGGCATCCATTCACGCGGGGAGTTCGACCAAACAGTCAGCACGCGATAGAACCTCACGCGGCCCGCATTGACACTAACCCGAAGCGTGAGCGAGGAATGCCACACACCTCCTCGTTTACACTTCGGGTTAGCGTGTCGCAGTGAACAATATGTCACTGCGACACGCTAACGGTATACACCCTTTTCCGACTGATGCCCCACCCGTACTCGACTTCGACGCCCCGAATGAGGACCACGATGATGCTGACTTACAAGCGGATGTTTCTTGGAACCGGATTGCTGATGACCGGTTATCTGTTGGGAAGTTTGAGTCCCTTCGCCGCTGTGCGTGCCCAGGACGCAGACGCGGGTCCCTCGGATGATTCCGTCAAGAAGATCGTGGCGGCGAATGACGCGTTGAAATCGGCGGTCGATCAGTTGAAGCTCGAATCTCGGTACGAAGTCGCAACCAAGGGGATCAATTCCTTCGCCGTGATGGTCGGCGGGTTGAACGTCAAGGAAGACATGGAATCGGGACACGGAGTGGACCCCGAAACATTCGCCGCTCTGTATGCGGCGGCTTACGACCTTAAGAAGCTGAACATCAAGGATGAATCGCTCGCGGATTGGATTGATGTCAACCAGCTTGGCTATGACGCCGAAGGCCGTTTGACGTACCAGAACAAAGTGGTGCGGATCTACCCGGTCTCGCGACTCAAGAAGCTCAACGCCCAACGCCGCGTCCTGATTGGCGAGGTAAAGGCCGAGAAGAAGAAGTAACGCGGACAGATCACGCTCACTTGAATGTCACGCTGCCGTGATCAACGGTGCCGACTCGGGTCTCGCCAGAAACGGTTTGACTCGATCGGCCAGATTGGACATTGAGCCAGTCGACTGAACTTCGATCAGATGAGCCAATCCCTCGTTCAGCCAATCGTATTCCGTGACACCTTGGATGTGCGTGTGATCGTCCTGAAAGTCGTGCCGTTCATAACGGCGACCGAAGTCGGCGGCGTGTTTCCATTGGTGAGCCAGTACGGCACGAAGCTGTTCGCCCGGCGGCCAATTCGCGTTCAGAAACAACACGTCCGCCGAGTTGCCAAACGGGCGAGGCACACTGTCGCAAAAGCCGCGCGCGTCAGGCCATCGACTCCGACGATTGTTCCCTCAGAACGACCGAACTGCTTCGTGTGAACCACCGCCAACCGACCGTCGCCATCCACATCGCGCACCGTTCAGGCGAGTGATTGAATCGCGGGACCGACCACGTCTTCTGCCAGACGCATCACCTCTGCAATCTCTCCGTCCAATCGCTCAACCGAGGCCGAGTAGTACGAACTACACCAGTCAGAACCACAGACGCATCACACGACAAGTTCGATGTCGTCCGCTCCGAGGCAGGCCATCGCGTGGTAAAGCATCTGTGCTTCGCAGCGGGCGATGTAATCGGGCGGCATCGCGGCGACGGTCGCTCCGTCCCACTCGACGATGATTTTTTGAGCGGGCGGCTTCCCGGTGACCTCCATCACGGCCCCCGTCCAACCCGCGAGCGAGACTTCCGGAAACTCGGGCGAGGCGACGTTCGGTTTGACTCGAACTCGAGTCCCCTCATCCAGTCCCCCTGCCGACTTCTTCTTCGCCATGAATCCTGATCCCTTAGAGCCGTGGCCTCAGGCGATGATCACGTTGAGCGTCAACACGCCCCCGCCGAGGTGGCGACACTATCCTTGCGGCCTGCGGGGATTTCAAGAGACCACATCGCCTTGGATCGTTGAGAACTGAGCGACAGGGATCACGACATACTCGTCGCTCGTGTCTGGATCGATCAGTCGCGCAGGCACCTTTTCGGCGGCTCGCACTTCTTGTTGCTGGGCTTTTGTGAGTAGTTCCAGGTGCTGCCTCGAAGAGATTAACGGGCGGCAATGGCCGATTGTTGTTGGACACCTTGGGGCGTGCAATGCCAGCCACAAATCCCCGTCGATTAAGGATGTTGGTTGCGATCAATTACTCGGTTGGATTGCTCAGCAAATACGCAATCACATCTCGCAGCTCATCGACCGTCTTCACGACGCCCGGCGGCATGGCGGAGGTGTCGCCGAGTTTGCGCTCTTCAATGTCGGACTTCTTGAGTGTGATCCGCTTCGTGTCGGGGAGCAGCACCTCCAGCTTGTCGGCTGTTTCGGAGACGACGAGGCCCGTGATGACCTTGCCGTCTTTAGTCTCAATGATCGACGACTTGAAGACGGGCGAAATCACCTTGTTCGGGGCGAGGACCGATTCGACGAGGTATGGGACGGTGAAGCGTTTACCGGCGTCGGTCAGGCTGGGGCCGCCGCCTCCCGCTTGAGTGGCCGTTGCGGCGTGGCACTTCGCGCAACCGAGTGACTCGGCGGCGAAGAGTTTTTTGCCGCGAGCCACATCGCCCTGCTTGACCGCTTCGGGCCAATCGACTTCGAGGAACTTGGGATCGATCGGTTGTGAGCCTGATCCTGCCGACTTCAATCGTTCGGCGAGCGACAACCCGTCAGGTTTGTCGGGGATCGAAAGCCTCACGTCGCCGAGATGCTTAAAGTGGAGGTATTGGCCGCCGACCCCCTTTTGCATCCTCACGCGGACCAGCACGTCGTTGCTTCCCGGTTGCAGGTCGAGCGGCACGACATCGTCGAGTTGGATCAGCGGACGAACGACATCGTTCTCGAAGACCAGCTTGCCGTTGTGCCAGACCTTCACGCCGTCCTCACTGCCGACGAGCAGTTGCATCCGCTGCGCCGTCGGGACATCGAAGCGGAAGAACGAATAGACCGACGAGTTGGGAGTCGGCCCGAACAGCGTGTGGAAGTCGTACAGCGGCCGATCCGGGCTGGAGGGTTTGGTGAGCTTCCATTCAAGGTAGCCCTGTCGCTCCGCGACAGGAGGCGTGTTCGCGGGAACGGCGTCCTTTCGTCGGGCGGGCGTTGTTTGCGATGGAACGTCTTTCTTTGATCCCGCTTCCTGTCGCGGAGCGACAGGGCTACCTTGCGGCGGGCTACTTGGCACGAGCATCTTCCCATCGAACGTGTACTTCGCGGCGAGGTCGATGGCGGCGGTCTCGACGGGATGGACGGTCTTGAAGCCATCGGCATCCGGGACGGGGCCGAGCATCCAGACGTGCGGCTTGAGATGTTCGAGCTTGCCGAGATTGAGCCGCTTGTCCTGCACGTTAGCCGTCACCAAAGCGATCTTCGGTTCGCTGCGGGGATCGTTGAGGAGCGACAGGAAGTGCGCCGCCTGCAACCGCACCTTATCGTCCGTGTCGTCGAGCCGATCCACGAGCAGTGCAAAAAGCTGCTCCTGCTCGTCGGTGTGCTTGAGGGCCTTCCAATGTTCGGCCACGGTGTAGTTGCCGACTCGCCCCAGCGTGCGGAGGTC
>CAMAYU010000249.1 GCA_945862235.1 Schlesneria paludicola DSM 18645 | reverse complement strand
GTACTCGCCGGTAATCACCACCCCGACGCCAAGCGCCCAAATGTCGCGAACCTTGAGCGGTTTTTTCAGTGCGAGGTCCGCGAGGCGGGGCTGAGCAGCAGGAGACGAGGGCTGAGTCATGAGCAATGGATCCAGTCAGCGGACACCCCCGTTCGTCGGAGTGAATTGCGTGAGGAAAAAAAGGAAACAATTTCAGTAACGGGGCGTTCAGAAACCGACTCGCCACTTAGCGAACGAGTCCTCTTGTCGCGACCAATGAGATCCCCGGAATACACTCGATGTGTCAATCAAATGACGATGAAAGAAGATTTCGTTTTCAAAAAAATCTCTTCGAAATTATTCGGATCGACATCGTATTGAAGTTCCCCAGAAATGACAGGCGCTCTGGATTGGGTGTTTTGGACTCTGCACGGCGTTTCGGACAAGAGCCCGAGGCAATTTTCGTGGCCCTTCTCCAAGCTGACCCGATCAGCGTATGGCCATTGTGCCGCGCCAGCACCCACACCATCCGGACAGCGACCGCCGTCAACAGGACGACGAACACCCACGACGGGATCATGACGCTACCGACGCGATGGACCAGACCCAAGGCGGTCAATGGAAACGCCAGTGTCAGCACAATCCTGTCTCTCCCAGCGATCAACGTCGCCGAGCCCGCGACGGTCAGCGAGAAGGTTGCCAGCAACGTCGCCCAGCAGATCGGGCACATCGTCAAAATCTCCTCGCCGCAACGGCAACCGGGGGGGATACCTCAATGGCAACAGCCACCCTCAGACTGCACGACTTTCCGGGGCGAAGGCGGCACGTCATTGGCTGGATTCATCGCGAAGAACCCAGAGGGCTTCAGCAGGAATCCGATGTAGGCCGTCGGCATCACCGGATAGTCCTCGGGCCGCGGCAGATGAGTGTGCCCGAAGGTGTACCAGAAGACCACATCGGTCGACGCGATCGGCCGATCCGCCGCGGTCCATCGCACAAGACCGTCGCCTCCGGAACTCTGATTTGGATAATCACCCGCCGCGAACCGCTCGTCCGGATGGAAGGGCGTGACCCAGACGTGATGATCGACGAACCCGGCCCGCTTCCGCCACCATGCCTGCGGCGAGGCGAACGGTACGGCGTTGTCGCCAGGGAGGAAGCGGTAGCCGACCGGTTGGCCGACAGCATTGAGCCGCTCCGGATTGACGATCTTCCAGGATCGCGCTGACTCAAGGCTGAGATTGGCCAGGGCCGCGGATTCCGTCAGAAGCGTGTTTGCTCGGGCAAGGAACGCGTTCCCAAAGGCATTCTCCGGATTGACATCCCCCGGCACGACGTCGATCTGCTGCACGGAGTTGTCCCGGCCGTCGAGATCGAAATCCAGGCGGACGTTGAAGAAGTGTTGGTGATTGGGAGCATAGACTTGGTCTGCCACCAAAGCCCCCCATGGCGGGGTCTCTCCGGGCCGCGCGACTCCCAGAGACAGTACGCCCGTCAGCTTCACCTCGAATTGGATGTTGCCATCCTGGTAGAGGTACCAGAAGAATCCGTATTCGTAGTTCTCGACCGTCGACACCGATGACACGACCAATCGTCGCGACCGCCTCACCTCAGGCTTCCTCAGCCGGCGGTCGGTGTGCTTCCAAAGGATGCCGTAATCTTCCTCGTGCATACAGATGGCGTTCTTGACCAGCAGCGGCTCGCCCCGACTGGTTGTCATGTGGGCATCGAAGTAGCGGATCAGTCCTAAGCAATCACAGCCCAACTCCAGACTGTTGGCGCACATTCCCATGCCATATTCGCCGACGTCGAAAGCGTTCTTCCGCCGTTGCGTCTCGCTGGGATCACCGTAGGGCACCACCATCTCTGTGAGGGAGGCACGGTAGAGGATGGAACGGTCTTCATCACCGTCGCGGTAGCGGAGGTGATGGAGCGTCAAGCCCTCGCGGGCATTGAAGCCGATCACGAACTTCCAGTTCTGCCAGGCAACCTGGTAACCGTCGACCACGAAACTCGCGCCTTCCGGCTGCATGATTTCGAGTGGCCTGATGTCCTTGCGCTGGTCGACGACACGATCAGCCGCGTAGTTGGTCGCGCCGGGAGGAAGGTTCCAGTGGCCGTGCTCCTCGATCCGAATCACCCGCATCGTGTTAAGATCGACGACCGGGCGGATTCCCTCGATGGGGCGGGCGTATCCGTTCTCAGTCGGATCGGACCGCAGGAAGCAGAGCGGACGGGCCAGCCTGCAGGTACGGTCTTCTTCCGATCCGTAATTGCCGGCGCTCCAGATATCAACCATCACCAGACTCGTGTCATGGATTCCGTGGTGCCGCACGAGGGCGTCGCGGAACTCGGCGCTCGAAAGCACCGCCGCCTCACACTCCACTTGCTCGTCCACCGTCATCGTCGGCTGCACGCCAGGAATGTGACACCACGACTCAACCGCGTTCCCGCCGATCGACACCACCGCCTCGTGGCAGGCATTAGTCGCGTTGTCAAACAGCACCACAAAGGCCTGCCTCGGTGGCCAGCTCGTGCCGTCAAAAGCATGTACCAATTCCTTGGCGGGCTCGTGGAGGCTGACCGAAACAAAGCGCGTCGTCGGCGTGACCTTCCCTGCTGCCCTTAGGATCGATACGGCCGCGGTGACTTCCTCGGCACCGAGCGGCTCCAGAGGATGGCGTCCGGGATGCGAACCTTGGACAACGAAATGTGACACGATTACCCCTGTGTGAGCAAGCCAAAGTTACCAAGGGTCGAGAGACAAATCCCCTTGAACGGAACCCCAATTAAGAGAGGCTAGCACAACCACTAGCACTTCACAGTCACTAGCACACGAACCACAAAACGTTTTCAACAGACCAACAAGGCATCTCGAAGGTTGACGTAATTATGAGATGCGATGTTCACCGCGATCCCAGAGACTGGCCTGTCTCGGTGATGTGTTGCGTGCGGCAGGTGAGTCGTTCGGGCTGTTAAGCGTGGAAGACACGTCTGGGCAGTGTTCAGGCGACTCAGCGGATAGAGTGGATCTCAGAAGATCGTGAGATCAGATCCGCCCGGCCCAACGGCAGCTTGTCATCGGCCGGCTCAAGCGTGCCTGCACCGCGTGTGGGTTCATGTCCCTGTCGGACTTGAATGCCAACGTCTTTCAGGCTCATCTGGCCAAGTTCCGTAAGGCTGGTCGGTCACAGCAGACCATCAAACATTACGTCCGGCATGTGAGGCAGTTCACGAAGTTTTTGATCGACGACGACCGGATCGAGGTCGATCCGTTTCGCAAGCTTCGGCCACCCAAGGTCACCGAACGCAAGCACCGACGAAGGGCACTCAATCCTGAAGAATGTGGGAGGCTGCTCAAGGCAGCTCGCGAGGGCGATTCCATGTTCGGGCTGACGGGACTGGATCGGGAGGCCTTGTATCACACGGCGGTTCACACCGGCTACCGGGCGTCAGAGCTAGGGCGGTTGGTTGTTGCCAACGTCCATCTCGATGACGACGTTCCGAACATCAGCCTGTCCGCCGCAAATACCAAGAACCGCGATGACGCCAGAATCCCGCTCCGCGATCCAGCGACGGTGGAATTCTTGCGAACTTGGATCGGTGGCAAGCCACGGGACGAAAAGCTCTGGCCGGGCAACTGGGCATCCAATCGCTACGGCGGCAAGATGATGCAGCACGACCTGAAGGCCGCTGGAATTCCTTACGAGGTCGAGGGGCGGAAGGCGGACTTCCATGCTCTCCGGTACACCTTCATTACGAACGCCATCAAGTTGGGCGAACTCCCTGCTACCGTCCAGCGGTTGGCCCGTCACTCCGACATAAACTTGACGTTCCGCGTGTATGCCGACCTGGGATTGGAAGACCTCTACCACGGGGCGTCGCGAGGTGCTGCTATCACTCCGGCGACGGCGGCGAAGGGCGGTTCACGGAAGCGGTCGAAACGAGTTCCGTCCGCAGCGAAGAATGAGACGGCGGACCCAGCCGAGCAGGAAACCGGTGCAAAAAGTGTTGCACTGAATGTTGCACTCCCCGGCGTCCCGGAGCGGCCTGCGATGACTCCGGTTGTCACAACTCGGGTTGGAGGCTGTGAGCCAGTTCGGTCACCGAAACATCGAAAGCGGTCGCCAAAAACACAAGGGGCGACAGGAGATAGCTCACCCTGTCGCCCGGTGTCGCAGAATGTCGAAACGGAGAGGGTGGGATTTGAACCCACGAGGAACTTACGCCCCTGCCGGTTTTCAAGACCGGTGCAATCGGCCACTCTGCCACCTCTCCTGGGTGCGGTGTGAACGGGCGGGATATTACTGGCCGACTTCGAGTCATGCCAGTTTCGACACGGGAATTGATGGCTAACCGCCTGTTGAAAAAGTCGTAGCACAGGCGGATCGCCCGTTTTTTACTAGAAAGGCGAGCACGCGAGCCGCCTACTCTACGTTTTCAACAGGCTGCTAACCGGACACCTCTTGAGGGCGACCACATGATTGGCGGCTGATTTGTCAGCGGCGTCACACGACCTCGTGCAACGGTTCGTTGCCCGGATCGACGAGGTATTGCGGTACACCCGATTGGTCGAAGACGCGGATGTTTTGGGCGTCGATCCCTGCGCACTTATAGAGCGTTGCGAAGACCTCTTGGAATTTGACGGGCCTCAAGCTCGGTTGCTCGCCGTTTTTGTTGGTCGAGCCAATCGTTTGGCCGGTGCGCATGCCGCCTCCCGCCATGACGGCGGTGTTGGCTTGAGGCCAGTGGTCGCGGCTATTCATGCCGTTGATCTTCGGCGTCCGACCGAACTCGCCCCAGACGACGATGGCCACGTCGCGGTCGAGACCCCGCTCGTGCAGATCGGTCACGAGGGCCGAGAGTCCTTGATCGAGCAGCGGGCATTCTTCGCGACACTTCGGGAAGTTCATACCGTCACCACCGTGCCAATCCCAGCGGCTGTAGTTCATCGAGATGAACCGGGCACCCGCTTCGACGAGGCGTCGCGCGAGACAAAAGTTCTCGACCATGGGCGGAGCACCGTCGCGTTGGAACGCCGTGCTGCTCTGGCCGTAACGGGCGACGATCTTTGGGTCTTCCTTCGACAGATCGAGGGCGTCGGCCAATTTGGAGGTGGTTAGAATCCCCATCGCCTGCTGGGCGTAGACATCGAGGCTGCTCATCAGGCCGCGCTGATCGGCCTCGCGGTGGAAGCGATCAAGCGACTGGCGGAGCTTCGTCCGGTCCTGCAGTTTGTCGAGCGTGACGCCGTGCAGCACCATGTTTTCGTTCGTGCTGCGGGCTTCGCGACCGAGGACGTTGAATGGCGAATGAGCCACTCCGAGGAAACCGCCGTCACCTGTTTCGCCCCACGTCCGGTTGCCGGTCTGGTACATCAACGCGACGTTCGCGGGGATGGCCGGGTTGACCTGCCCCTGCGCGTGCGAGACCCATGCTCCACCCTGCGGCCAGCCACCGGGGGGCGTTCGGCCACCTTTGTGGCGTCCGGTCATGCACTGGTACGCGTCGTGACCGCCATCCGAGTCGGAGAGTGACCGGACGAGGACGAACCTGTCCATCATCTGGGCCATGCGCGGGAACATCTCGCTGACTTCGATGCCGGGGACGTTGGTCTGGATCGTCTGAAACTCACCGCGCACTTCGGCGGGAGCGTTCGGCTTGGGATCCCACATGTCGATGTGAGGCGGCCCGCCCGGCAGATAGATGTTGATGATCGCCTTGTGCGACGCGGATCGTCCCGGTTCGGCACGCAGCACATCGCTGAGTCCGATCCCACCGAGAGCCATACCGCCAATCGTCAGGAAGTCGCGTCGCGAAATTCCGTCACAGAAACCCCGCTTGGCGCGCGGACGATGTCCGAGAATGGTCAGCATGGAGGAGTCCTTAGCATCAGCAAGATCAAGGCGGGAAGAGGGCGGAGTCAAACGTTCGTTGTTTGACGGATCGACAATCTCTAACTTGATCGACCACCCCACGTCAACACTCGATGAAATGTGACCGGAGACGGGGCCGCCAGTGATACGAAGCTTGAGCAGGGTGTATCCGCAGGTGGGATTCTTGATTTCTCCCACGGCCAAGAAATGAGGTGTTCGAGGCGAGCCGTGTGCCGTATGGCCACGGGTTTCCTACGACGACCAAGAACCTGCAGCCTGACCGGCTCACCAAATTTCTCATTGCGGACCGATTGAGGTATGTCCGCCTGATGAGCGCTTCGTTTGATCCTAATTGCTGTTGGAAGGCTCGCGAGACGCTTACTTTACGGTTCCAATAGATTCAATAGACGGCCAACTACTCGTCGGAGTCTTCGGACGCGCCGGGCTTGCCGAGAAACTTGCCGCCGCTGATGAACATGCCGTTGTCACACGGCACGCACCATTCGATGGCCACTCGGTAGCAGTACTCGCGAGACTCACTGGCCATCTTGACCGTGACATCTCCCAGCGAGACAGACCCGCGATGCAACATGCCGATTCCGTACCGGCTGATTTCTCGAGTCATCGCGGCAACGTTGTTACCGCGTTGCGTGGTGATCTCGGCGGGAACCGTTAGCTCAATTCGCTCGTGCGTTCTCAGGTTGGTGCCATCGACCTTCTCAATGCTCTCCAGCACGGTGCGCAAATCGTGAATGTTGGGACGGCTCCAAGGGTCTGGCGTTTTCATGACGGCTCCGACAGCGGGGGTGACAGTCCTGCAACTGGGCAGGTGGTTTCCGCAAATCTACGTCACGTTTTGGGAGATGCCGTTGGAATTTTGACCAAATCCTGCCAGAAACAGCGGCGCGAACAATTGAGTTGGGCCAAAACATTCGAAAACCGGCTCATCGGGCGAAGGCGTGTTGAGGACTTGTTTCCATAGCCCGGAGGGTGACAGACAATAGCCCACGGCGTGAGCCGTGGGGAAATCGAAACGTCAGCCGCAAAGCCCCGGAGGGGCGACACATTTGGTGCCGCTTCACACGGAGTTCGCGAGTCACGTTACGACGGTGTCGCCCCTTCAGGGCTTATGACGTTGATGTCTGGTCTGACCTACGGCTCACGCCGTGGGCTATTGCCTGCCGCCCTCCGGGCTAAAGCAGGAACGTTCGGCACGCATTCATCGGATGAACAAACAACGACAATTCCCAAGAGAGATTCGTATGACCGCTTCATCAGAACCGATTTCAAGCCATGTGGAATGCCTCGACTACCTTCCTCGTTTGCCGCGTGATCGATCTCCGGGGATCGGTTGTGTTGGGGCGGGGTTCATCATGGCCGACTGCCATCTCGTCGCGTACCGGCAGGCGGGATTCAATCCGGTCGCGATTGCGGCGCGGCGGCGTGAGCAGGCGGACGCGGTCGCCTGTCGCCACGCGATCCCGCATGTGTACTCGGACTACCGCGAGTTGCTGGCGAACCCGGCGGTCGAAGTGGTCGATATCGCGGTCCCGCCCGACGTACAGATCGAAGTCGTGCGGGAAGTCGTGCGCCACGCGAGTCATGTGCGCGGCGTGCTGGCTCAGAAACCGCTCGGTGTCAATTTTGCCGAGGCCCGCGAAATCGTGCGGCTCTGTCGCGACGCCGGGATCACGCTCGCTGTCAATCAGAACATGCGGTACGACCAGTCGGTGCGAGCCTGCAAGTCACTGCTTCAGCGGGGCGATCTGGGTGAACCGGTCCTCGCCACGATCGACATGCGCGCGATCCCGCACTGGATGCCGTGGCAAGAACGACAAGGCTGGATGACGCTCCGGATCATGAGCATTCACCACCTCGACACACTCCGATTATGGTTCGGCAATCCGGAGCGAGTCTTCGCCAGCGTGCGGCCCGACCCGCGCACCCGTTTCGCGCATGCAGACGGCATCTGCCTCTACATCCTCGAATTCGCCAATGGTCTGCGCGCGATGACTTGCGACGATGTTTGGGCTGGTCCCGCTAAGGAAGGAGCCGCGCCGGACATCGGCATCCGGTGGCGAGTCGAAGGAACGACCGGAATGGCTCGCGGGACAATCGGTTGGCCGAGCTATCCCGATCGCACGCCGAGTACGCTCGATTACACCACAATTGCGTCGCCCACATGGCATCAGCCGCGCTGGCCCGAGGTCTGGTTCCCCGATGCCTTCGTCGGCCCGATGGCACAGTTGCTGTGCGCGTTGGAAGAGGGTTCGTGTCCCGAGATCAGCGGCGAAGACAACCTGCACACGATGGCTCTCGTCGATGCCTGCTATCGCTCGGCGGCGGAACATCGCGTCGTGGAACCCGCCGAAATCTGGAACGGCGGCGGGGTGCCAAACTGAAGTCCCGCTTCGTGCCCCGTCAGGTCTTTGTTTTGGGGTTGATGACCCATCAGAATCTCAGTCATGGAATGACAGATACTCTCGAACGACAAGCAACCCTCAAATTAATATTACATCGCCAATTGTGTTGGGTTCAGTTTCTTTTTTGGGGCGTTTTTTGCGGCGAGGTTACGCTGTTGGTGATAGGCGATGGTGTTTGCGGATTGTTGGAGGTCGGTCGTTTGGCGCTGGTTTCTCTGCCAGACTTGGCAGCGTTGGGCTAGGGCGCGGCGGGTTTATTCCAGTGTGATCTCGGGATTTGTTTTCCCGCAGGCGATCCGTTTGTTCGGCGAGGAACCCCGTCAAGTTGGCGCACATCGTTAGATGGTGCACATCGTCGTATGGCGGATCAGCGACACGTAGCTGCGGCCTTCGAAGTGCGAGAAGCCGAGTTCGCTCTTGCCGACGCGGAAGAGGTGTTCGATGTTCCAGCGGGGGAACGCGATCCGCAGCAGTCGGTCCAGCGGTGTGTCGGAG
>CAMAYU010000248.1 GCA_945862235.1 Schlesneria paludicola DSM 18645 | reverse complement strand
GCCGATGTCAGACTCAAGGCCGAGAAGAATATGCAGCTGTTGGCGGGCAACTCCGGCACCGGCGGCGTGCTGATCGAGAGCAAGGGCACCGGCAGCAACGACTTTGAAAACAAAGTCGGCGAAGACGTCATCTCCAGCGGAATCGTCCTGCGGGCCATGCAGTCGGCGGTGGCGACCGCAGCCAAGGATCTCTATCTGCGTAGCGGCAACGAAGCCGGCAATCCGGGAAATATCTTTCTGGACGCGGGCAAAGGTCTGGGCTCGATTATCGCGACTTCCAAGAACTTCCTGCGATTCACGGACAGCGTACAGGATTGCTTCGGTTCCTTTACTGACGACACGTTTACGTCCGAGAGCGTCAACTTATTCGGTAAGAGTTCCGCCACGATCGGCACTCCATTGGACGTGGAGGGTGCCATGTCCATTCACGGCAGCGTGGCCATCAAGGGCAGCGTAGGTATCGATACAGGGGCAGGGGCGGCGTCGTGGTCTATAACGGCCACTTCGCGTCCACGGTAGGCGGACTCGTAGGCAAAGTCGAACCCGACGATGAGCTGAGCAACCAACTCGAGGAAATCACCACCAAGGTCGCAACTTCCAAAGAAGAACTCGACACGGTGTTTCAGTCGGCACTCACTGACGGCATGTACGCCAACAACCAGCCCGGGGACAGTGAGCTGCGGAAAGCGGCCGAGTTTACTTTCCGAGATGATGATTCTCAGGAGCAATACAACATAGATGATACTTGGAGACTGCTGGCACCCCGCTGGCAACGCATGCTCGCCACCGGTGAGGCGACCGGCGGTACGAATTGGAAAGAGCAACCGGTCAAGGCCGGCAATCGAGAGCTGTATCCGTACCCGGGCCGCAAGAAACTGACCGGGGCTGATGGCATGCTGTGGGTGGATTCGTTTAAGCTCTATGACCCGGCAACCGGTGCGGCCAATGCTCTGGGTACGGACTTTGAAGAGCCGACTCTGACGGAGTTGGCTGAAGTGTCGATCAACGACGAGTATAAATCAATTTCTAACTGAGTCAAGAAAGGGGAAAACGTGCCTAGATTTGCAGCTGGTACATGGCAGGATCGTGGAACGCTTAGCCTGAGCTTCCTTTCAACGAAATTATGGTCGCGTTGAGCGGGTCGTGTTTCTCATTTTGTCACAACGGCATCTGCTTTGACTTCCAATCATTCTCGCGGGATTCTGGCTATCTCAGCGGTATTCTTCCAACCATGCAGCTTTGCGACTTCGATGTGATCTCCGCGGCTGCGCCCCATAGCCCTGCTTTCTCAGTTCGCTAGCCGCGCTTTTGAAGTCGCCGCCGTGGTTGAGGAGCGTGTAGGCATAGAACTTTGAATACGATTTCTCCGCCTCGAAAGGATCTGCGTTGGATGAGAACACATGCAGCAAATCGTTCTGGTAAAAATTCGTCGTGGCGCTGACGCCATCCTCTTTGTCTGGCCGGCACCACGTGCAACTTTTATCCGTTTGCTCACTGACAAACTGCCACCCGTGTGGTTCCAGGATTTTAGCCCATTCCGCTCGGACATTGAAATCGTCGCCAGGTCTCTCGGCAGTGGTCGCCCCCGAATGCACTCGTACCAACGCTGTGCGTCTGGGACTGGAGGCAGGTTTATGACTCTCCCACGTATCGAATGATCGAGCTGTCTCGATGAGACTCGTTCGCTCTTCAGGCGTAATTGTTGGAATGCCTGTGAAATCGAGCTTGCCAACGAAACGGTAACACCGTTCTTTTGGATGGCATCGACGCGGCGACGGAGGAGCCAAGCAGTATCCACCTTCCCCCTTGATCTCGATCACTGTCTTTGGGCGTGGCGATCCTTCCAGCGACTCGGGGTCCTTCACACGCGCGAGCTTTTGGTTTCCGCTAATCTCCTCGCAACGGTAATAGCAGTGCAAGCCGGGCCGAGGAGTTTTAACACGAACCAGACGAGTCATCAGACCAGGCGATCGTTCTTTGATTTTCTCCGAGAACGCTTTGGCAACGGTCCAATTGTCGAGATCGAGGATCTCAAGGTTGCCGGAAATGCTTCCGGCAAGAATCGCGATGCCGTACTCGATGAGACCACCGCTACCGGTATACCAGTTACCAAGCTCCTCGCCTGTTGGGTGTCGCTCACAGAATACCTTCCAACTGGCCCGGCTCCCAGTCGCGTTCTCGAGCTGAATTCTTGGCAGCAGCTTGAATGCTGGTCGCTTGGACAGGTCTGCTGAAATCGGGATGAGCGATAGGCCAGCTTTGCGGTATGCCCGTGCTGCTCGGTATACCTCCAAATCAGTTGGATCACTGTAACTATCGAGGATCGTGCGTAGGGACACACTGGGGTGTTTGTTAGCCATTGGGGTTTTTTTTCGTGTTTTAACAAGTGGAAAGGTTTTCGGAGTAAGACGCTTCGCGACAAATGTTTGGTCGCAACTTCCTGAACAGAAGTGCTTTCCTGATGCTGCTATTGTTCCCGATGTTCCCGATGTTCCCGATGTTCCCGATGTTCCCGGTTTTTATCATAACTATCAACGCCTGCGTGAGTTGGTTTGTTTTTTTTCGTTACGATTCTTGTGTTCATCAAAACGATATGTCTATCCAAAGAAACACCGGGAACACCGGGAACAACGGGAACAAGTGAAAGTAATTATTAGTAATGATGAGTAACATCAGTTAACAACAACCATCTCCTGCCCCGTCTGGTCCCCGCAAAATGTACTCAAACGTTATTCAGCCTGATCCCAGGCCTCTCGACTGATTGCTGTGAGCCAAACACTTTCGCCCCCAAGCCGTGCCCGGATCTTGCGCCGTGCCCCGTTACGATCGCGGGACTTCACCAGCCACCCGTTATCATCCCATGCTCTCAGGATGGCTTCGGCTTCAAACTCACCGTCTCGCAGTAGTTGTTCGAGTCGACTGGGGAAGAAGCCGATCCAAGTTGTTGGTCGCCCCCTTCTTCCAAGAATGTTCGAGTCTGAATCCCATCGCCCAACCCAGCCATCGTGGGGTTGCGAATTGATTGATCTTCTACCGAAGAATTTATCCTGATTAGCATTCGCGTAATCCTTCACGTACCGCAAAGCCGCGAGAGGTCGGTTGGCATCCAGCGAGTTGCGAGTGAGTTCGTCCCAAACAGGTAGAATTGGATCCGCATACTTCCACGGCATTTCGAGCGCTGCATGTGCGAGCTCGGCTGCCAGATGGATCGCGGCCATCATCGGTGCCATTCGAGCGGCAACCTGATTCTCTCCCGCTCGCGTCTGGTATGTCCTAGTGTGGCGATCGTACGTTGCCCTCCAGTCGCCCCACAGATCTTGGTTGTTGACCAGATAGGTTACGAAGGCCATCCCAGCGTGGCCGTAGTTTTCCACGATAAGGCGGTTGAGCTGCCTTACACTATTACCGGTCACAGCATCAGTGGCTCCAAAGGGCGATCCCCAAAGCGATAGAACGCGTGCGCGAGTACCGCCATCGTTGGAGAAAGAAGTCAGTGGCTGCTCTCCACTCGTAATGAGCATGTTTCTCCACGTCGGAGTTGACGCGACTCCCCTAACCGAACCACGACCGCGACCGCGACCGCCCGCGATCGAATAGACGGTCATGGCGACGTCTTCAGATTTGTTTGCTAACTTGGTGTCGTCAAGTATCAGGGGGAGGCTGTTCAGTACGGCAGGGGCACGTTCGCGAAATACCGGCGTGCTATCCCAACTCTTCAGAGGCGATTCGGGGTTGCGGTCGTCTGGATCGCCAAAAATACTGGCTACTACACGTAGCATCGTCGTCTTACCGGTCGTGGTCTGCCCTGCGATATCGAGACAAAAGTTTGGGGCGTTGACGATGTGCAGAAGTGGCGAGGCGAATCCAGCATACAGCACCAGCCGCGCCGAGGGTTTTGAACGCAATCGCTTAATTGCTCGGAGCCACTTGTCCAAGTCGCCCCTCACGTGGAATCCTTTGGCGATCTGGTTGTCCCCCTCGTCACCACCTTGGAATACGACCTCGGATGTCTGCGCCTGGGCGCGGATGAACACCGTCCCTAACAGAAAACCCACGACCCCATTTGTCTCTTGCCAACCGAGTTGGTGAGAAACAGACTTACGAGGAATATGAGCAAGGTTGGCCGCTTCATACTCGCTAAGAAAACTCACCAGAGTTCTTGCGTTGTTAGACGTGACTGGTACTCCGACTGCGGACAGTACCCTCGTGATCGCCTGTGAGCTTGCTATGTTCTCACGGGCCAAGATGAGATGACGCCATACGCCCTCCTCCAACCAGGCAATTTCCAGCGATACCGCATTGCTCTCAATGTCGTCCTGTCGCCCCACGACGAGAACAGGGGCAGAAACAATTGGCATCCTGCCACCAATCTGGTCAATGCCATCGGTAGTAAGGTTCCACCCACTAGGAATCGTTGCCTTATCGGAGACAGGGGCGTCAGGGAGAACCTCGCGAATCGTCGTGCCTTCAAGTCTGGCGATCTGCCTTTGCTGCTTAATCTGATCGCGGAGTTTTTCAGCATCGCTCAGCAACGAGGCTCGCGTCACTCGTTTGGCTCCGAGTTCTTTGAGCCGCGCCAAGATCTGGTCAGCAGTACTCTCTAAAACATCGGGGCGGCAGGTGGCTAAGGCTTCAATCACCATCCTTTTCACTTGCTCGCGTTGACTGGTGTTCGAAGTATCACAAGGCAACGCGAGTACAGCGTCGAGGAGGTTGTCATGACTTGGTTGTTGATCACCAACAACAAAGCGGATATTGTCCTTCACAGAAGCCAAGAAAGAAAGAACATGAAGTCGCTCTTTAGGTGGCCAATCACAGACTGTTCGCAGGAACACTTTGACTTGGGCCGACGATTTCACAATCTCCTCTCTGAGTTCGTCCATTTTTTGCTCGTCAGAGAAGGTTTCACTCGGAAACCTTTTCTTCGTTCCTCCAATTGTCAGACGCAGGGCCTGAGTTGCTTGCGGGTCTTGCACTGTCTTAGTTGATGACGACATAGTTACCTTTAACGTCTTTTGTTGAGGCGATGAGCCGCCAATCGTTTTCGGATTGCGCGGCAATAAAACAACACTTGTTCGCTCTGCTCACTCGAGCCCGTCACAGTTAGTGCTGTGGCTGAGGCTCATTCTTTTCAATACGGCACGCGGCGAGCTGCAGAATTCACGGCCGTTCCACTCGGGATCATCAGCACAAGAGTGCCCATGGTTCCTGCCGCTATCGCGGACGTTTCATTGCACCTCCCTCCTTCGCAAGCGGCACACCCATCGCCTGCAATTGCTCTCGGGCGGCTTGGGCTCGAAGCAGCGAGGCCGTCCGCGACTGGTCTCGATCTGATCCGGCGGTGGAATCCGACGAAAGAAACAGGGCGAGATCATCGCGATGCACGAATCGGCGGCCGCCAAACAGAGTGGATGGGAGTTTGCGACCCCGAACACCGCGGTTTATCCAACGTTGGATCGTGCAGATGTGTGGCCGGCCTGGGACGTGGGCCGGAATGGCGGGGACCGGAATCCATTCGTAAGGGTCAGATGAAGTCGTCATATACTCAGCCTCGTGCCTCATTTCGCTGGTGATTGCTTTCGCAGGCCAACGATAGGACTGGACAGGCTGACGTACCTAATAAAAATCCTCTATTTCACGAGGATTAAGGACCAAACCGATTCTGAATCGTCGGAGTTGCACCGCACAATCGCCGGAGTTGCACTTTCTGGCCACAGGCATCGCCAGTTGGCGGGACGCACGAGACGAACCAAAGGGAGCACGAAGAGAGTTTATTTGTGTGAGGGCGCGATGGATGTAATTCTCAATCGCCGTGGGGAAACAGACGTGGTCGATTTTCATTTGTCGGCGGCTGGTTTGTCGGCAGCCGCATGTCTGAAAACGGGGGTGACGGACCAAGCTGTTGGAGCGAAGCCAGCGAGTTGGATTGCCGCTGGAGGTTCTGAAGAGAATTCGCTCGGCTGATCAGGTTGCCTGGGACGAATGCGTCAGTCGCAAGTTTGTCGGGGCTGAGGTGGAGACGGTCAGGCGACGACATTTCCCGGTCTGGCATGTCGCGCGTTATCTGCCGCGCCGGACACGAACTCGGCCAGGTCGCCACGTACTCGGAGGACTTTTGGCCTACGAAACAATCACTGCTGCGAACGGCAAGCGTGATGCATGCGGCAAGCCATGCCAAAAGGTCAAAGGCACAAGTAACACCAAATGCCTGGCACGAGCACGACAGGAGGAGACGCGAACGGTGCGTCTGGATGCGGACGTCGTACTCCTGAAGAGCCGGCAGCGCGACGGAGTCATGGCCGTCGCCGGTTCCAATACCTCGAAGCGGCGGGTGCTGTTCGACTTCTCGGCTTCGTCGTCGCGGAACTCACGTGGCAGTGTTCTCATCGGCTGAAACCGGTGATCCACCCATTCTGGAACCAGCATGACAAGCTGCTGGCTTTCGCTGAGGAGCACAACCTCTCCCCGGCGGCTGTCACTGCTCTCGCGGTCCAATTGTCTGGGCGAGTTCCGTGGAGAAGAATATTCACCGTCCTCTGCAAAAACACTTCTCCTTGCGACGACAATTGGGGAGGCGGTGAATGCTTTGACCTGCGGCGTTTCTACCTGAACCACCACGAATTCCCACAAAGCCAACACCCAGAAACGAGTCGGCCGCAGGCCGCACCTTGCCGACTGGCCAGCCCCAACCAGTGTGGCTGGGCCAATAGACCAACCCGCCACTCCACGCTGCGTAACGGACTGTCGCCGTCGCCCCAACGAACAGAGCTTCCCGGTGCGCGCCTCACCCACGAACCGCAGTTTTTGATCCAGCCCGTTTCAATCGACTGGTTTTTCGCGTTTCACGTGCTTGAGATTCGTTTGCAGCGAGCGAAGAGAGCCGTATTTCTTCTCTTTGGCCATCGCCGTGAGCGCACTCGTCTTGGTGAGATTCGGATTTTGTTCCATACGCCGACGCAACTCGACTTCGGCCGCTACACAGCTGGTTTCCGCTTTGTCCTGATGTGCTTTTGTCGCGGCAATCCGAGAAACGATGGCAGCCACGCCGATCGATTCAGCTTTGAGCCCCAATAACCGCTGCCCGTTCATAAGCATGCACCCGCACTCAAAGGCGCGCATGCACGCTCGGCCCCAGTCCTGTTGCCCGATCGCAGCCTGGAATTGCTTCAGCGATCGATAGGCGTCACGCAGGTGCTCGGCGAGCTCGGCAAATGCGTTTGGCGCGGGAGGTGAATTGTCACCCAGATTCGCTTCCAGATATTCACGGGGGCTATTGAATTTATCATCCTTATCCCAGTATCCCGCGAATGGACTCGCCGCCATGGCAAGGCACCGCTCCATCATCGTTACAAGCTCCAGCGGATCGATGGGATTCTCCACAGACTGAGGGACGGAAGTCGCACTGTCATCGACTGACTGTGCGGGGGGCGTGGCTGGCAGCTTAGGGACACGTTTACTGGATTTTTTGGCCATTTGAATTCCAAGCCTTTTCAAAAAAATGAGAGCCTTTGTTGTGCAGACAGTGGGGCAGGTCTCCCGACGCATCAGACTATCCGTCTTTCGCGGCGGCTTCCAGCGCTTGGGCGTGAGCCAAACCAGCATAG
The DNA here is from genome assembly GCA_945862235.1 of Schlesneria paludicola DSM 18645. GTDB lineage: Bacteria > Planctomycetota > Planctomycetia > Planctomycetales > Planctomycetaceae > Schlesneria > Schlesneria paludicola_A. The sequence goes on along the minus strand of CAMAYU010000248.1, from coordinate 1,218 downwards.
TGCTGTGTCATGTCCAGTTTGCTATGCCCCAACAGAGCCTGAGCGACTTCCAATCCGAAGGCGTCTCGCAGGCGTGCTGCCGCAGTATGGCGGAGCCAGTGCGGACTCCACGGCGGAACACCGGCCGCCACGCAGGCAGCTTTGACGTTTCGGGAGTAGGTATCGCGGCGGATTTCAAAGATTTCCGCATCGCTGCGATCCAGCGGGTATTTCTGCAAGATCGCCTGTGCCTTAGCCCCGAAATAGATTCGCCGGAGTTTCCCATGATGGGCTGTCTTGTGATCTGTCAGTTCCGCAACCCACACAGTCTCCGAACGGAGAATCATGTTGGAGGTAAGTTGCAGCAACTCGCCCGATCTCGTGCCGGTCAGCAGTTGCAGATCGATCAGATCCCGAACGAGGGGTGTGACCCGTTGTCGAACGGCTTCGAGGTGCTCAGGGGCAACCGGATGTCGCAGCGGGTAATCCGGAGCCGAAGTCCGTCCCGCCAGCAGCGGAGTCACAGCACTGAGTCGTTGAAAAACCTCGGCGGGGACCAACTCGTTCTCAACCCCAAACCGAAAGATGCGGCGGATTCGTCCCACCGACTTGTTGATGTACTTTCGGGACCAGCCCCGGCCGACCATCAACTGCCGGACAGCCTTCAGCGCCAGCGGTCCAAAATCGCTGACGGAGGTGATCCCATGTAGCTCTGCCAAGGGTGCAATTGCCGACGTGAAGCAATGGTATTCGTCCGTGAGGCGTCCGTCGGGCTTACGGTAATGCTGTTTAGCGTGCTGAAGGAACGCCACGCAGAGCTCGTTAGTCGATAACGTATGCTTTGGCGGGGTGGAGGAATCCTGTCCTGTCCTGCCGTCGCCAGAGTCGGCAAAAGGATCAACTCCCGCAGCAACGCGCGAAACGAAGTCCGCGAACCGCTGTTGCGATTCGCGAGACCCGTGTCGACCAAGGTAGAGTTCCCGCCCCTGCCATCGTATTCGGGCTTGCCCCGAGGGCTTGTGCAGCCGGATGGTTGGGAGGGCGCGTGATCGAGAAAGACCTGCCATGAATGCGGCTCCTGAGAAAAGCGGGTAGAAACTACCCGCGTGATCAGGATCATTAGAGCCGCACTGCCGACCATCGGCAGGTATCGTAACACTCAATTCGGCTTCGAGTTAACTCAAATTGCCCAAGACAGGAATCGAACCTGCACGGTATTGCTACCACTAGGCCCTCAAG
>CAMAYU010000247.1 GCA_945862235.1 Schlesneria paludicola DSM 18645 | reverse complement strand
ATCGATGACTTCGCCACCTTCGACAAAACCTCACCACGATCTCGCTCCTTCAAACTCAATCGCAACTGCGCCATCTGTCCCCCAGAAACGTCACCAATGTGACATTTCTAAGTTGGACAACATGTGACATTTCTAAATTGGTACGACAGATCACGGCAACCTGCGAACACGGCCTCGAGCACGGCCCAGACGGACTCACAGATCCCCGGTGCGGCCGATGATGAGCGTTTGGCGAGCCGCATGCCGTCAGGCTGCGGGTTCTTGGCCGTCGCAGAAAACCCGTGGCCTCACGGCACACCGTCTTCCGACCAAAAACGGGAGCAGGCGAGCCGCCGCCTCAACACTTCACTTCAGCGAGCAACATCGCCCGCCCGAACTGCTGCGGAGGTACAGCCGGTCGCCCACGATTGCCGGGTGCGCGTAGTCTCCCGAATCGCCCTCGATCAAATCGACACGCGAGACCAGTTTGAACTCGTTCGCCATCGCGTCGATTTACCGGGCCGCGGCCAATCAACCTTGATTTGAGAAAACGCCCGATCGGCAACTCGGGTGCATTGGTTTGGTGCGCCTGTCATGGCCATGACTAGGCCGCGTGGACAATCACAGGACGTTGACCATGAGTACCGGGAGCCAGATGAAACTGGCGAAGATTTGGAGGGTCTTTTCGTAGCGGGTGGCGACTCGGCGGAATTGTTTGATTCGGCCGAAGAAGCGTTCGATCTGGTTTCGGTTTCGGTAGCGGACCTTGTCGTAGCGTTTCTTCGTGGTGCGGTTTTTGTGTGGCTTGATGCAGGCCTTGGCCTTCAGTTACCGAACACGGGCTCGCGTTTCATCACCGTCGTAGGCGGTGTCGGCCAACACATGTTTGATCTGCCCCGGCTCGAACGATTCCAGCAGTTTTCGTCCTAGGGGGCCGTCGCCGTCCTGGCCCGGAGTCAGGATCATTTTCACCAAGCAGCCTTTCTCGTCGATCGCCGCGGGGAGCTTGGTATTCAGGCCTCCGCGCACGCGACCCCGCGACGGCGGTCGGCATCTTCTTTCTTTCAGAGGTCAGCCTTCGTCCACCGACCGCAGCCAGATGCACCTTGATGGACGTGGAATCGAACTGCAATTCCTCCCGGTCAACGTTTCCCAATTCCTTCACTACGCACTCCCAAACCCCCTTCGCACTCCAACGATCAAGCCGACGCCAGATCGAATTCCAATTCCCAAAACGTTCCGGCAAGTCCCGCCAAGGCACGCCGGTCTTCGCAATGAACAACACCGCATCGACAAACAGACGGTTGTCCTTCACGGTTCGTGTCATGAAGTGACGCGTCTACTTTGGGTAAATCAAGTCTTGCCGCTCGCCTAACTGCCGTGGAGTGCCAAGCCTGCCATCACGTGCCACTTCCTCATGTATCGAGGGGAGACGACGTGCCGCTCGGAACCATCTCACCGTTGGCCGCTCAAATCATGTCGAGCTTGCGATGAACCCGTTGCGGCGGGCGAGAGCAGACGGCGCAGATCCCATCCACTTCCAAACGATGTCCAGACATGCGGAAGCCGTGTTCGGCAGCGACCTTTTCCAAGACTTCGGCGATTGCTTCGTTCGGAAACTCGGTCATCTCACCGCACTTCTTGCAGATCAGATGATCGTGCTGCGGGTAGCCATAGTCGTGTTCGTAAACTTCGCGGTCGTTGGCGCGCGCCACTTTGCGGATCAGCCCCGCCTCTTCGAGCAACCGGAGCGTTCGATAGACCGTGCTGCGGCTGGCACGCGGTGCCCCTTTACGACGTTCGAGCTTCGCGACCCACAGGTCGGCATCGAAGTGTTCGTGGGTCGCATAGACCGCCGTGATGACGGTTTCCCGTTCGGAGGTCAGTCGCATTCCCTTCGTCAGGAGGAACTCGCGAAACTTATCGACCGCCGAAACGGTGACGGAAACCGCAGTCAACTCGGACACCAGCAACCTCACGACCAGAACAGGCAAACCCCGTGGCGACGAGCCCCAGTGTCACTCGTCGCCCAGATCGAATCCGTGTGCCTCGAACATCCGCGACAACGCGATGTCGAGCTTCTCATCCGTGTCGTACGAGCCTTCATCAATCGAGGCTTTAATCTGCGCGATCCGCTCGGCCCGCATTTCGGGAGACTCGCCCACACGATCCAGCGATTGTCCCACCGACGAAAGCTGTAACTCATCTTGCGGCGACATAGTCGCCGGAGACTGAGCTGGCTTAGCAGCATTCGCCGTTGTTGCTGACCGAATCGGTCCAGCCCCTGACACCGAACCTAAACCCGAGACGTCCATGTCCGCTCTCCCCGCGTATACGAGACAAGCTGTTGGCAGCCCCCAGGCTGTTGGCCTACCTCCGTTCGAAGCGGGATGATAGCCGACAAAGACAACACGATTCAACCGGTTCTGAAATGTATGACGCATCGTAAAGTTCCCCTGTATGAACTGACCCGCTGAACGGGAGGGGGGAACGTCCTGTTTCCCGGCAGCCAAATGACGCAACCGCGTCGCATTGAAATTGGCCACCCTGCGAGATCCGTCTCTTGGATCGTGGTGTCGATTTTACATCGACACCCAATTTATCGGCGTTTGGCACGCCAGAGTTGATCCGCGAGTCTCAGAATTGTTTGAGACCCACCAACCCGAAGCGTGAGCGAGGACAGGTGGCGAGGGTAGAGGAGCGATCAGGGGTCAGGTGGTTCAAAGTTCATTTTTCGCGACGAAAAATGAACTTTGAACCACCTGACCCCGGCTTCACTGCGATTTCCTCGGTCACGTTGGGGGGAGAACATCCGCCCGCCTACTTCGACTCATACGCCGATCCGGCCAAGTGATTCGTGTTGGCATCGCCCAGACCGGCGTCGAGGCTGGCGCGAACGGCTTCTGCGGCGAACAGCAGATCAGCGCGAGTCGCATCCAGATGCGAACAGGCTCGCAGGCGTTGACCGCCCGACGGATTGATCCTCACGCCTCGTTCCAACAGTTTTCCGGAAAGCTGCGCCGCCGTTCCCAGGCTTGGTGCGAGATGGAAGAAGACGAGGTTCGATTCGACGGCCGGTTCGATTCGCACGCCGTCGATCTTGGAGATCGCGTCCGAAAACGCGAGCGCGTTGGCGTGGTCTTCGGCCAACCGTTCGACGTGATGTTCGAGAGCATAGACCGCCGCCGCCGCCATCATTCCGGCCTGACGCAACGCTCCGCCAAACATCTTCCTCGCGCGGCGGGCGCGAGTCATCGTCGCGGCGTCTCCCACGAGGATCGACCCCATCGGGCAGCCGAGTCCCTTCGAGAAGCAGATCGAAATCGTGTCGGCCTGTGTCACGAACTCGCGTGCCGAGTACCCCTGCGCCAGACACGCATTGAACAACCGAGCACCATCAACGTGAACCTTCAACCCGTGATCATGCGCCCACGTCGCGACTCGGTTCATCTGTTCGAGCGGCCACGCGCGACCACCGCCGTGATTGGTCGTGTTCTCGATGCAGACGAGTCGCGTCACGCAGTAATGTTGATTGTCGGGCCGGACCTTTCCCTCCAGATCGCTCAGGTCAAACATGCCGTTACGCCCCCGCAGCGTCCGCGCCGACACACCGCTCATCGCCGCCGCTCCCCCTTGCTCATAGTTGACGATGTGACCGGTCTCGTCGATCAGAATCTCGTCTCCCTGCTGACAGTGCGCCCGCACGGCCATCTGGTTCGATTGAGTTCCCGAACAGTTGTAGACCGCCGCTTCCTTGCCGAGCAGTTCGCATACGATCCGCTCGAGCCGATTGACCGTCGGGTCTTCGCCCGACATGTCGTCCCCCACCTCAGCCTCAAAAATCGCCTGCCTCATCCCGGCCGTCGGCTTGGTGACAGTGTCGCTCCGCAGGTCGATGATTTTGGCGTGTGTCTTGTCGATGGGCATGTTGTGTTGGTCCTGTAGCCTTTCCATTTTGCAATTTGCAATTTGCAATTACCAATTATCAATTTGCAATGCCTGATGGCTCGCCCCACCTCAGTGGGAAACCCCTCACGCGGCGGTACACTGTAGCCGCCTCCTCGAGCGCTGACGAGATTCGCACTAGCCTCTGTTTTGAAACCCCACCCCGCTTGTCGGGGTGGTTCACGGGTCTCTGCACTACTCCTTATTCTCTGTGACTCCGAGTAGTGCAAAGACCTGATTCCACCGGGACAAGCCCGGTGGAGTGAGTTTCAAAACAAGGCATAGAACCCCTCACCCTAGCCCTCTCCCCGCAAAGCCGGGGCGAGGGAACAAGAGCCAAACCCACGTGACACTGACGATCCCCACCATCGACTGTTCCAACCAAGACCCCGTTGCCGCGCTGGCCGCTCTCCGACGAAAGCTCAGCCCGCAGGGCGACATCGTTTCCGAAGCGGGCCGACAACGGACGATCGATCTCTTCGGCGAACCACTCGCGCCGCGACAAGTCGTGACGCGCATCTGCGCCGACGTGCGCGAACGCGGCCTCGCCGCCGTGTTGGAGTACACGGCGAAGCTCGACAAGAAGGAACTGACTCTCGCCACGCTGCGCGTCTCGCGCGAGGAACTCGACGCCGCTCATGCCGCTGCCGATCCAAAGTTCCTTCGAACATTGCGGACGATCATCGGGAACATCTCCGAGTTCCAAAGCCGCATCCTCCACGAAGACGTGCGACTCATCCGCCAAGACGGCACGAGTCGCGTTGAACTCCGGCAGCGTTACCTGCCGCTCAAGCGAGTCGGCATCTGTGTCCCCGGTGGAGCGGCCGCGTATCCCTCGACCGTTCTCATGACTGCGATCCCCGCGCGAACGGCCGGTGTGAAGGAGATCGCCGTCGTTGTCCCTCCCACCGAGTTCGGTGGCTACAACGACTCGCTCCTCGCGACGTGTGTTGAGGCGGGTGTCACCGAGGTCTACCGCATCGGCGGCGCACAGGCTGTCGCGGCGATGGCCTACGGAATCGAAGGGCTGCCACGCGTAGACAAGATCGTCGGGCCGGGCAACCTGTTTGTTGCCCTCGCCAAACAGCACGTCTTCGGTGAGGTCGATATCGACAGCATCGCCGGTCCCAGCGAAGTTGTGTTGCTCGCCGATGACTCGGCCGACGCGCGGTACGTCGCCGCCGATTTGATCTCGCAAGCCGAACACAGTCCCGGATCGGGCGTCCTCATCACTTGGCACGCGCCGCTGATCGAAGCGGTGCGAGCAGAACTCGCTGCTCAACTGGGACGTCTTCCGCGCGGAGACCTCGCGCTGACGAGCCTCAACGATTACGGCGCGCTGATCCTCGCGAAGAACGCCGTGCAAGCCGCCGAGCTGACCGACCTCCTCGCACCGGAACACCTTCACATCTCGACCCGCGATCCTGAAGAGATGCTCGACCGCATTCAAAACGCGGGAGCGATCTTCATGGGCCACTTCACACCGGTCGCGGTCGGCGATTACTTCGCAGGCCCGTCCCACGTCCTCCCCACGGGCGGGACAGCGCGCTTCGCCAACGGCCTCTGTGCGAACGACTTCCTCAAACGGAGCAGCGTCATCAGCTACAACCGCGATGCCCTAGAAGAAGCCGCCGAAGACATCCGCCGCCTCGCCGCCGTCGAAGGCCTGACTGCTCACAGCGCAAGCGTCGATGTGCGGCTGCAAGACGACGAGTGACGAAACGATCGGGCTCCGAAAGTCACCGACAGGATTGAGCTGCGGCGCAAAGGCAAAATGATGTGGCACAGAATGATGAGATCGAAGTCGAGGAGCCTGTTTCACCGAAGCTGACTCTTGGTTGCCTCACACTCGTCATCAGGAAACAAGGTTCAAAGTGAGGGGCTTCCGACAGCATGCTCCCTTGCGTGTTCGTCTGATTGAACGACTCCAAGTTGGGTTGCACCCCCACGCGAACAGACATCATCCAGAACGTTTTTATCATTCTGTGTCACATCATTTTGTCTTCCGTTCTTAACGATCAGCATCACAGCCCCAGTTCCTTCCGCACTTCGTCGAACGCGGCGACCGCGAATTCGAGATCCTCGCGCGAGTGAGCCGCGGAAATCTGCGTTCTGATCCGCGCTTTGCCCTGCGGGACGACGGGGTAGCTGAAGCCGATCACGTAGACGCCGCGCGTCAGTGCCGCGTCGGCGAACCTCGTCGCCAGCGCCGCATCACCCAGCATGATTGGCGAGATGGGGTGCGTCCCTGGCAGGATGTTGAAGCCTCGCGAAGTCATTTCGCTGCGAAAAAATGCCGTGTTCGCTTCCAGCTTGTCCCGCAGGGCCGTCGATTGACCGAGCATCTCCAGCACCTTCAGCGACGCCCCGGCAATGCATGGCGCGAGCGTGTTCGAGAACAGATACGGCCGCGAACGTTGCCTTAATAAGTCGATGATCTCTTTCCGGCCGCTCGTGTATCCGCCGCTGGCTCCTCCCAGCGCCTTCCCCAGCGTTCCGGTCAGGACATCAATCCGGCCCATCACGCCGTGCAGTTCGTGAGTCCCGCGACCGGTCTTCCCCATGAAGCCGACCGCGTGCGAGTCATCGACCATCACGAGGGCCTGGTACTTGTCGGCCAGTTCGCAAATCGCGGGGAGGTTGGCGATGTACCCGTCCATCGAGAAGACGCCGTCGGTCGCGATCATTTTGAACCGAGCCTTCGCCGCATCGGCCTCCTTCAGCCGCGCTTCGAGGTCCGCCACGTCGTTGTTCTTGTAGCGATACCGCTGCGCCTTACAGAGCCGCACGCCGTCGATGATGCTCGCGTGATTCAGCTCATCGGAAATGATGGCGTCTTCCGCTCCGAGCAGCGTCTCGAACAGACCGCCATTCGCATCGAAGCAGCTTGAATACAGGATCGTGTCCTCGGTCCCAAGGAACCGGCTCAGCGAAGCCTCAAGCTGCTTGTGCAGTTCCTGAGTTCCACAGATGAAGCGCACCGAAGCCAGTCCATAACCCCAGCGATCCAGCGTCGCATGAGCCGCCGCGACCACATCGGGATGCTCGGCGAGGCCCAAGTAATTGTTCGCGCACATGTTCAGCACGGACTTCCCGCCCGCATCGTCCGAACCTGCCACCCGAATCCGCGCATCCTGCGGAGAAACAATCACCCGCTCCCGCTTGAACGTCCCCGCCGTTTGAATGGCCTCCAACTGCGAAGCCACATGCGATTGAAAGTCACCGTACATCGTTCGACTCCAGCGAAGGCGGTTGAACCACGAAAAACCCATCGCGGCTTCACTTCGTTCAGCCGCAACCAAACCACGATCCGATTCGAGTGTATCCATTGATCGGCAAGCTCTTCACTCTTCCCCGTGTCCGCCCGTGTCCGCCCGTGTTCCCCGTGGTTGCTTTTGGCTGCCAGCGGAAGAACCACGGGGAACACGGGGAACACGGGCGGACACGGGGAAAACAGCAGCGTGCGTTCCAGCAGGGCGATGTTTCCACCTCGTCTCGCCAACTCAAATCGGCTCGGCACGCAAAGAAACAAAACGTGAGTAGTACGAAAGAGAGTGGAAGAAAAGGAGTCAGTTGGGTGGCCGGTACTGGACCAATGGGAAGCACCGGCTCTTCGCGAAACGCGCTTCAGGCCCGGCCACCTCGCCGCCACACACTGAACGGTCCTCGTCATCGATCACGATGCCGCGCTGTTCAACGCCCCGTTGCGTGACTGATCGACACCCTCGGCAATGTTCCGTCGAGGCTGCCACGCCCTCCGGAATCACTCCATTCCGTGATCAGGCACTCCGAACGCAGCCCTCGCAGCACAAAACGCATGCCAGACGGCCTCAAATGCCTCAACAAATGCTCTTAAGGCGACAACAATCGCGTTCTGGGCAACCTCAAACGCATTCCGGGAGACATTAATCGAACTCTGGACGGCACCAAACGCATTCTGGGAGACACCAAACGCGTTCAAGACGACCTCAAACGCATTCCGGGTGACAACAATCGCATTCCAGACGGCACCAAACGCATTCCGGCCTTCACCAATCACTGCCCAAGAGACATCAAACGCAGTCCGGGGAACATCAAACGGACCTTGCCGGACATCAAGAGGGTGCCTGGCGGTTGAGATTGTGACCGAGCAGCCACAACCATTCACGACGATCCTCGTCATCGACCACGATGTCGCGCTGTTCGACGCCCCGTTGCGTGACGTGATAGACGCCCTCGGCAATGTTCAGTCGAGCTGCCACGCCATGCGATCCTCTCTTCCGCTGCCATTCCACCCCGGATTGCTCCCAGACGCTAAAGACTGCATCTGGGCCCGCCGAGATGCCACGTCACGCCCTTGGAAACCTAACCGCAACTGTTGCTAAGACTACATTGCTTGTAACTGTTGACGATTCAATAATCTCATCAGCGACGGCCTATCCATACTTCTCAACGAGTAGTGCTTGAAGTTTGGTTTTGTCCAAGCGTTTTGAGTCTCTATCTTCCATTCTGTAAACACATGCCCCATCTATTGTAATCGGGGTATCTGGCTTGACCTCTGGAAGTAGAATGAAAACCAATTCTTTAGAGCGAGCCTTGAGCGTCCTAATCTGCCGCTTAATTTGCACGAACTCTTTGAGGTAATTATCTATCTATTGCGACATCAATACTCTGCGTAAATAAGATGAATTTCCGAGGGCTTCACGCCAGAATCTTCTCGATCACGTTGCCGCTCACGTCGGTCAGGCGGAAGTCGCGGCCTTGGAATTTGTAGGTGAGGCGTTTGTGGTCGATGCCGAGTTGATTGAGGATCGTCGCGTGCAGGTCGTGGACGTGGACGATATCGACGGCGGCGTTGTAGCCGAATTCGTCGGTTTGGCCGTGGCTGTGGCCGCCCTTGATGCCGCCGCCCGCCATCCAGATGGAAAAGCCCTTGATGTGGTGGTCGCGGCC
>CAMAYU010000246.1 GCA_945862235.1 Schlesneria paludicola DSM 18645 | reverse complement strand
GCGGCGATGCAGAAGGCGATGTGTTCGTCGAGGTCCACGCCGAGATCGACCGCGCCGTTTGTGATGTCTTGGCGATGGATCGACGCCGCGAACGCGAGGTTCTTCAATTTCTTTTTGACGCTGGCGGGAGTCAGTCCCTCCAAGCGCGGTGGTCGGACCAGAGCACACGCGGTGAGGAACCCGCACAGTTCGTCGCAGGCATACAGCGTCTTGTCGAGCCGCGAGACACGCGGGCAAGTGTCGCTGAGATAGTCCGCGTGCGACTTGATCGCATAGATCACGTCGTCGGGATAACCGCGTTCCTTCAAGATCGCCGCCCCTTGGAGCGGATGGTCGGGCGGATCGGGCCAGCGCTGATAATCGAAGTCATGGAGCAACCCGACGGTCCCCCATTTCTCTTCGTCCTCACCAAACTTGCGGGCATACGCGCGGCAAGCCGCTTCGACCGCGAGCATGTGCTTGATGAGGCTTTCGCTGTTGGTGTATTCACGCAGTAAGGCTAGGTCATCAGTGCGAGACATCGTGGTCCCTTTGGATGCGGTGGGAGTTGGCTGGGCGACGATTTTTCGGACGTATGCTACAGTAGCCGCCGCTCGCTTCGTACCGATCTGAGCGGACCTTTGAACTGAACTTCGCCCCCCCTCGCCCCACTCAATGTCTCGCGCGGAGAAGATGATGACCGAGCCGAAACGCCCGGATGGCCCTCAGAAATCCAGCGGTGACTCCACGCCCGAGGCTGCGGCGAACGCCATATCCGGAAGTGGCAATTCTGCGTCACCGCCGATGCCATTCGATTTGACCGGTCTGACGTTGGGTGAGTTTCATTTGCTGAGGCGACTCGGCAAAGGGGGCATGGCCGAAGTCTGGTTGGCCGAACAGACGAGCTTGCGGCGTCAGGTGGCGGTCAAGATTTTGCGGCCCGACTTCGTGGCCGACGCCAGCTACGTGAAGCGGTTCCGCCACGAGGCGACCGCCGCCGGAAGCCTTAATCACCCGAACATCGTTCAGGTCTACATGGTCGGCGAGCAGGACGGCATCCACTTCATCGCGCAGGAATACGTGCAGGGTCGCAACCTGAAGGAGTTCATCACGCGGAAGGGACCGCTCGAAGTCCCCATCGCGTTGCACATCCTCAAGCAGGTCGCCGCCGCGTTGCAGGTTGCCGCGACCAGTGGCATCGTCCATCGCGACATCAAGCCCGAGAACGTGCTGCTGACGAAGAAAGGCGAAGCGAAGGTCGCCGACTTCGGTCTCGCGCAATTGTCACTGCACGGCGAGAAGGTCGCGCTGACGCAAGTCGGCGTGACAATGGGGACGCCGCTCTACATGAGCCCCGAACAAGTGAACGGCAAGCCGCTCGATGCGCGCAGCGACATCTATTCGATGGGCGTGATGGCGTGGCACATGCTGACCGGACGACCGCCGTTTACGGGTGAGACGGCCCTTGCGGTGGCGGTGAAGCATCTCAACGAAGTACCGCCGTCGTTGAAGGAGGCGCGGCCGGATGTCCCGCCCGGCGTGGTCGCGCTGATCGAACGGATGATGTCCAAAAAGAAAGAGGATCGTCCGGCCGATGCACTCGCCGTGGCCAACGATCTCAAGGCGTTGCTGCGACAGGCGACCGGCAAGGAGACACCGCCCTCGGAAGCGTCGTTCCGTCAGACGACCTCTTTGACACGATCAACGAAGCCACTGTTGGAACGGCCGCTACGTGATCAGATGAAGTGGATGATGGCCGCATGTGTCTTGGTGATGGCCAGCACGGCGGGGATCGGTTGGGCGATGCGAACGCCCGATCCGTTCCTGACGGAGGCCACGACTCCACCCCATGTTCAGGTCCTGCCGAGCGCGGAGGGCCAGCTCTATTACGCGATGGGCAGACCGGGGGACGAAGCCGCCTGGAGTGCGGTCAAAGGTCGCAAGGACGCGACGGAACTGATTCAGAGCCGCGCCGACATCAACCTCGCGCTGATCTATCTCAAGACGAAACGAAAGCCGCGCGCGAAGGAAACGTTCGAGCAGTTCGAGGCCTCGACAGACGCTTGGCAGAAAGCACACGGCAAAGCGGGTCTCGCGATTCTTGCGGGGTTGGAGGGAGATCAAACCAATCTCCGCAAGCTGGGCGAGCAAGCGCGTGGAATGGCCACGCGCAGTGAGAGCGTCAAAGTCCTCGTGCCAGAAATTGAAGAGGCGCTCGCGGACGCCTTACACCGCGCTGAGAGCCGAACCAAGTGACTCGTGGTCTGACAACTTGAGATTGCGGGGTTGTTCAACGACTAGCCCGACGCGCAAGCGAGGGCAAACCGTTGTAGAAAGTGAAACCCTCGCTTGCGCGTCGGGCTAGTGATGTCCCCCTCAATACAAAGTTGTTCGACCACTCGTTCACCACGAATTTGTCAGACGAAAAGCAGTTGGAATCTTTGAGAAGGACTCTCATGACGGACTTGGCCAGCGAATATGACGTGATTGTGGTGGGGACCGGCCCCGGCGGCGAAGGAGCCGCGATGCAGGCGGTCAAGCACGGCAAATCGGTGGCCGTCGTCGAACGCGATCCGGCGGTCGGCGGCAGTTGCACGCACAAGGGGACCATCCCGAGTAAGGCACTGCGGTATGCCATCTTCCAGATGACCGAGGTCAACAACAATGTTCTCTTCCGCGAACATGGACTGACCGCGCACTTCATGATCCCCGACCTGCGTCGCCGGGCGAAGTCGGTCATCGAGGCGCAGGTCAAGATGCGCACCGCCTTCTACGACCGAAACGACATCCCCATCGTGCGCGGTGTCGCGCGGTTCATTGATCCGTACACGATCGAGGCGGTCCAGGCCGATGGCTCACACGCCGAGTTGCGGGGCAAGTACATCGTTCTCGCCACGGGATCGCGTCCGTACCGCCCGGCCGGGATCGACTTCGGACACCCGCGCATCTTCGACAGCGACACGGTGCTCAATCTCGACTTGAACGTGAAGTCGATCACCATCGTCGGCGCGGGTGTCATCGGATGCGAGTACGCGTCGATGTTCCGCAACCTCGAAATCAAAGTGAACCTCATCAACAACCGCGACCGGTTGCTCGACTTCCTCGACGAAGAGATCGTCGATGCCCTCAGTTATCACCTGCGCGAACGAGGCGTCATCATCCGCCATCGCGAGGAGACCGAGCGGATCGAGGCGACTGATGATGGCGTGATCTTGCACCTCAAGTCGGGCAAGCAACTCAAGACGGATGCCCTGTTGTGGGCGGCCGGTCGCACGGGAAACACCGACGGACTCGGGCTGGAAGAGATTGGCGTCAAGCCCGACCAGCGCGGCAACATCCCCGTCAATCAACACATGCAGACCGTCGTCCCGCACATCTATGCCGCAGGCGACGTGATTGGCCCCCCTGCGCTGGCCAGTGCCGCGTACAACCAAGGCCGCTACGCCGCTAGCCATTTGCTATGTGTCTTGGCGGAGGCCAATGGTGAACTGGCGATCGAGGGTGATTGCGGCCCCGTCCCGTCACTCGACATCCCGACGGGCATCTACACCAGTCCCGAAATTAGTTCACTCGGCAAGACCGAACGCGAACTGACCGAGGGCAAGATCCCGTACGAAGTCGGTCACGCCCACTTCAAGAGCATCGCCCGAGCACAAATCACCGGCCAAACGACCGGCATGTTGAAGCTCCTCTTCCACCGCGAGACGATGGAAATTCTCGGCATTCACTGCTTCGGCTCAAACGCCAGCGAGATCATTCACATCGGCCAAGCCATCATGGCCCAACCTAAACCCCACAACACATTGATGTACTTCATCAACACCACGTTCAACTACCCGACCATGGCTGAGGCATACCGCGTCGCCGCTCTCAACGGCTACAACCGGTTGTTCTGAGAGTCTGGTCGAGAGTCAGGAGCGATCATGCCGTCACCGTTTCCAGGAATGAACCCGTATCTCGAACAGCCCGCCGCCTGGCAGGACTTTCATCAGCGGCTCATCACTTACATCAGTGATGCTCTGGCTGCGCAAGTTCGGCCGGGGTTCTTCGTGAAGATTGAAGAGAGCGTCTTCATTCACGAACCTGATGCCACTGAGCGGGGCAAGCTGTTTGCTCGCCCGGATGTGTCGGTCTTTGAACGCGATAGCGGTGGCGGAGGTGTCGCGGTGGCCGAACCGCGAACCAACAGCCTTGCCGCGCGGATCGCGCAGCTTCCGGATGTCGAAATTGAACAGCACTCGTATGTGGAGATTCGTGATCGACACAGCCGTGGTCTGGTGACGCTGATCGAGGTTCTCAGTCCATCCAACAAGCGGTACGGTCCAGATCGGGAACAGTACATGCAGAAGCGGGGCATACTGACGTACAGCCCCGTGTCGATTGTCGAGATCGACCTGTTGCGCGGTGGCCCGCACTTGCCGCTGACGGGGATTCCGGATTGCGACTACCGCGTCATGGTCAGCCGCCGGTCAATGCGTCCGGATGTGTTGGCGTGGGCGATCAACCTGCATGACGTACTGCCGGTCATTCCAATCCCACTCAAGGGCGACGTCCCCGACGCGACGCTCGATCTGCAAGCTCTATTGCACAAGGTCTACGATGCGGCGGGCTACGAGGATTACATCTACTCGACATCCCCCGAGCCGCCGCTCACCAGCGAGCAATCCGAGTGGGCGAAACAGTTCGCCCCTTTTGGAGTGTCCCAACCGAGCGAGTTGCCAACTCAAACGTGAACGACTCAGTTCGTTCGGCAGCCGAGCGTCAACAGCACGTTGGCCCACAGGCTCTGATCGGCGGTCTGGATCGTGAGGACATGATCGGGCGATGCGACCGCCTCGTAGAAGTCCCACTTGCTGATTGGCTTCAGCTCCAGCTTCAGACCTGCGTCGGAAACGACTTTGCGGTAGTCGGCCCAGACCGGGGGATCGCCATGCTGTGCGTAAGGGTCATCGGCGGGGATCCCCATCGTGTTGACTTCGTCCACCGGAATGGCAGTCAGCAATGTCTGAAGCACCTGCGAGACGGTGACGATTCCCGGTGCCAGGTTCAGGCTGACCAACGTCGCGTTCGGGCCGAGCTTTGTTGAAGCGGGATAGTTCCCGTCGGCGATTAGCACCTTCGCATGATGGCCCGCCCGAGCCAGGATCGCAGAAATCTCGGGATGAAGCAGCTGATGCTTGAGCATGGTTGAAGGTCGTTCGTTGAGGGTTGAGAAGCAGAAACGGAGATGCTGGCGTCATTCAGCTTTTGTCAGCTCGTCGTCATTGTCCGGGTCATGGTGTCCCTCGGCAATTTCGCGACGCATGTCCAACACGATCTCGGCTTGCTGATCTTCGCAACGATCCAGTTCTGCGAAAGCATCAGACCTCAAGCCCATTTGCGAATGGATCGAGGCAAGAGCAACGCGAGCGGAATCGTCTGCTCCGTGTTCAATCGCGAGGAGAAAGTGCCGTTGAGCGAGAGGGAAGTTCTCGGCGAGGTCGTACCAATGTCCAAGCGATTCGTGGGCGGGCCAATAGGCTGGATCAGCGGCAATTGCGCTGAGGTAGCATTGGAGCGAAAAATCATTGGTAATGGATTCGCTGTCGATCATTTGGGAAATGTCACCTAAGACATCCCACAGGTACGAGTCTTCCGGGTACCTCACTGTGAGTGCGCGGAGTCGCTCAACGTGGGCGATCGTCCATGTCTCTTGTTGGCGTATCGAATCGATTGTGTCGTCGGGTTCCATCGTAACGAGCCTTATTTTCAGTCGAACAACTACGTGTAATCGTGTCGGCCCTTAATGGCGGAGACCATTGCCAGCAGTAGCGGCAGTTCGTCGGTGGCCATGTCGAGTTCCACCATGACCGACGGCATCGGCTCGGCTCGACCCGACAAGGCGACTCGGCGGATGATCTCTTTGCCGAAGACCAAACATTGCCGACGACTCATCACATCGCGAACCATGATGAGTTCCGCGTCGCCCAGCTTCTGTCGCGGGTCGGTCGCTGGGTTCAATCCGCAGTTCTCGTCCAGCAGGGCGTGAATGGGAATGATCTTCATCCCCAGCAGGCTTTCCATGTCCATTGTGCGTGTCTCTACAAGTCGTTTTGGGTGAGGTGAAGATTTGAAGTCATACGACTCACGGCCAGTGATCTGATATCTGAGCGGGGTGGCGTCAGCCCCCCCCGGTTCTTGGGCGTAAGCCCACTTGAGAAGAGCCAGGGGGCTTACGCCGTCCCGCTCGGAAACCTTTCACTTTGTGTCGCGTGGGTTTAGCCAACAAGCTGCCGATACGCGTCAATCGTCTGCTTGGCTGCTGCCACAGGATCGGGCCACGGCAGAGCCTCCGCTGAGAGGTAACCTTCGTATTGAATCTCGCGCAGCGCGGCAAGGATTGGCTCGTAGTCGAGATGTCCGCAGCCGGCCGGTCGGCGGTTGGAATCGACGAAGTGGACGTGCCCGATCCAGCGACCGCCGTCCTTCACACCCGAGGCGATGCTGGTCTCTTCGATGTTCATGTGGAAGAGGTCGGCCAGCAGTCGCACGTTGTCCGTTTGCAGCGACTCCATCAGCGACGCGCCCGCCGCCTCAGTGTTGATGAGATTGGTCTCGTACCGGTTGAGCGGTTCGTAAATGAGCGGGATGTTGTAGCGACGGGCATGTTCGCCGAGGTCATTCAGCGCGGCTTTCAACCAGTCGAGAGCCTGCTCTTTCGAGACCCCTTCGCCCCAACGTCCCTGCATCGAACCGATGATGGCCGGTGCGCCGTGCGGCCCGCCGAAGTCGATCATCGACCGAATGAAGTCCGCGGCACTCTGTCGCGTCTCGGTATCCGGACTGGTGAGACTCAGCTTGTGCTTCACCCAACCAGCCCCCGTCCCGACGGCGGCCAACCCCAACGAGTGCGACTTCAATAACGCCGCGAGCTCACTCTGCGAGACCGCATCCGGTCCCGGCGCAAACAGCTCGACGGCATCGAAACCCAGCTCGGCCGCGTGACGGCAGGCGGCGGGAAGATCGTCCCAAAAGACAAACGGACCACCTTTGGCTTCGGCAACAAGACTGATCGTGACGGCAGACTTCATGGGCGATGTTTTCCTTTGGGGTGTACCTTTTCGTTTGGGCTTTCGGAGCTGTCCTGCTCGCGCGCCCGCAACTCATCGCGGACTTCCATCAGCACGACGCCGAGCATGTTCCGTCCGTTGCCATCTCCACCGTCAGACCAATAGTCGTCGTCAGCGTCATGGTCAATCAGCACGGCATCGGCCGTGTTGAGCAGCAGTTTCTTGAGGCTTGGAATCTGAGTGAACTTGGCCCGCACGGCGGTGCGCATGAAGTTGAGCTTGAGAACATCCCAGTCTCGCCGAACGCGCAGCTTCGGATTGTTGGCGATCCACAGCATGTCGGTCACAGATCGTGTCAGCAAAATCTGCTTCTGCACCTGCAAGTCATGAAATTTCTGAGCCTGAAAAAAATGCTCGGCCGTGTACCACATCTTGCTTTCCAGCGAGATCGGATACGGAGCCGAGTTCGACAACGACCCGTAATCGTCACCAACACAATGAAAACGAATGATGTCCATGAGGTTCCAAAATGAGGCAATCAGCCGGAAATAATTTACCGAGATGTATCAGCCGCCGTCGTCGTTGGTCGAGACAGCGGGTAGAGCAATTGAAGCGCGAGGAAGATCGCCAGTGGCGTGAAGACGAGAAGTCGGGCGTACGCGAGGGCCGTTCGCGCGTGTCGCCAGTTTGAAGCGGGTGGGACGCTGTTGAGGGCGGCGGTGCCGGATTGAAGCCATTGTAGTCGTTCGGTTTCTTCCGAAGGGACGAGGCTGGCGACGGCGAGGTAGGCGAGCATCAGCATCAACGTCGTGGTCAGTACGCCACAGCCCATCGCGATCATCTGCGTTTTGAAGGCGGCTCGTTCCGACATCGGCTCGAAGTGGAGGTCGATCGTGCGGCGGCGTGTCACCGAGCGGCGGGTGGCATCGAGAGTCTCGAAGACCTTCACGAGGTCCGGCCACGCAGCGGATGAGTCCGGTTGCGCGAGCGAGGACTCGATCTCATCGAGACATTCGCGCGCGGCTGTGACGCGGTCTCCGATGACTTGTGCGCCGCCCGGTTCCGTCAGCACCCACTCGCAACTGAGACCATTGAGTCCCACAACGAGTTCTTGCTTCGCGACGAACTGGCCTCGTTCGGTGTGAATGGTCAGAGCTGAGACCGATGGGCCGGAGGTCGCTCCCATCTGCCACGTCGCTTCGGGCAAACCGCGTCCCGCCAGCGTGACGGTCTGCGTGAGGAGTGACTCATCGGTGGCTCCGGTTCTGATCGCCGTGGCTTGGTTGTAGTCGCCACCCAACCAGCGAAGCAGGTCGAGATCGGGGAGCAGGACGTCATCGACGATCGTCTGTCGCAAGGCCATATTCGGCGGCATACAGAACGTACGTTCCAACTGAATGAGCTTCACCGCGCCGAACGAACCCTCACGCAGAAGAGCTTGCAATCGGACGAGGGCCGAGTTGCGACGATGACACAACGCGGGGATCAGCTTTACCCGATTGTCGTCCCGGATCAGACTCAACTCGTACAGGAACGTCGAACCTTGAGCAGCATCGGGGATAAACAGGATCGTGTGGCCGGCTGCCGCCAGCTGCTTGACCGCTTCCAGCGCGGTTGGCTCGTGACCTCCGACGAGGATCGCGTCGATGCCGCGCGCGACCAGCAAGTCTTCCCAACGCTCGACGAGCCGAATTTCGGAACGGCCTCGCAGCAGTTCGGCCCCGAGCGGCGAGACACTCACCGCCATCACGATCTCATGCGCGGAATCAGCGGTGATCGCATCGAGGCATGGGATGATGGCTGGGTCGTCGCAAAGCAAGGCAAGTCGCATGAAGGGTCTCGGGGAAGCGG
>CAMAYU010000245.1 GCA_945862235.1 Schlesneria paludicola DSM 18645 | reverse complement strand
TCCGCCACCTCGCCGGCCTCGGCGGCTTCCTCATGAGAAAGCGCGATGGAAACCCCGGCTGGATCACACTCTGGCGCGGCCTCGACAAACTCCTACTCGCCATCAGAGGATTCGTCGCAATGAACCAAAGATGTGGGTAAGTTCAAGGATGTGAAACAGCGCCCCGAAAGTTTTGAAGGAACGGTCCCGTCAGAAATGCGTTTGCGACTTCGAAAGCCGGGGCACATCAACAGTTCTCACCCCAAGTTAGCAGCCTGTTGAAAACAGCGGTGTGTTTGGTGGTGAGGGATGGTCGGTCGAGTTTGAGTTTTCCGAGCCAGTTGATTGTCGCTTGGATTGGGGTTTCGTGGTTCGGCGGGATGCGGAAGGCTCGGATCGCATCCAGGAGCTTCCACAGCGTGTTTCGGCGCGCTACACATAACCACGTTCGCTAGAACGCGGGCTTTCACAGCCTTCATCCGGGTCTTCACCGTATTCACCCACGCTCTGGCGAGCGTGGCTACGGTTGTGAAATGGCACGACTCGCTCAAGGCGCGATCAGGTTTCGAACCTGCTCATCAGTCAGGGCGTGCTTCCAGATGCGGACATCGTCGATCACGCCATCCATGAACTCACCGGCACCCGTGTTGCCGATCGTCATCGTTTGGCCCGGCCGCATCAGTCGAGTCTCCCCTTTGAATGGAATCGTCTTCTTGCGATCCCCGTCGAGGTAAAGCCGGCATTCCTTTCGTTCGTTGTCCACGACGAACGTGATCAGATACCAGCGGCGCGTTTCGAGATCGCCCCCCTGGCCATTGCTGCCGACGTCGTCTTTGTAGAAGTTGATCTTCGTGTCGATCCAGTGCGCGCCATCGCCGATGTCGCCGTGGACTTTGTCCGCGTTCACTTTCATGTCGAAATTGAACTCGCCACCGGATCGCGTGCCGAGGATTCCCGAGAATGTCGGCTCCTTCGTCAGCCAGACCCAGGCCGACACCGTGAACATGCCGATCTCGAAATCGGGCGAATGGGGAATGCTGACGTGGTCTCCCTTCGGGCGGTCGAAGAGCAGGGCCTTTCCAAACTTCCCTTCGTGCGACACCGCGCCGTGAATCAGGCCGTGATGTGTTCCGGCACTGTCGCGCGCCTCGCGACCATCGTCGTCGAGTTTCCAATGTGCGATGGGCGCCGGGAGGTCCGCGGCGGAAGCAGAGGGAACGAGGATGAGCCAGAGACAAGCCGCAAGGCAGAGTCTGCTGCAAGCACGGAGAGAACGGACGGAACTCATGTGGGATAGCTTCATGGCGTGATGGACTTTCGGACTATGAGGGTCTTCTCGATGAAGAAAAATGAAGAGCCGAGGACGTTCTGTGCTGCCTGTGATGAGTTCCTTCAAGTCAGCCGGAACACGTGAGAGGACATTTCAAAACCTGTTTTGTTCCTGGACATACTCGCCCCACGAGCGAGCGAGGGCTTCACCGTCATCGAATGTTCAGCCCTCGCTTGCGCGTCGGACTCGTTTTGAAATGCGATCGAGCGTCCATCGGCTGATGGATAGTCCGAGTCAGCGCGGCAGGTACTTGTCGGTCGATGGCGTGGGATCGATGATCGCATCGGCTTCGGGCAGGCCGACGGCTTGACGCTTTTCCGCGTCCCAAACGATTGGCTTTTGCATCCGTAGAGCCAGCACGCCGAGCATTCCGACTTCGGTGATGCGGGCTCCGATTTCGAACGGTGAATACGACTTCGCGTCGCCCGCGCAGGCCAGCACCCACTCGAACATGTGCGAGTTATTGACTTGGCTCCAGCGAGGACGTTCCCCTTTGGCCGCTCGCTTCGGATCCCACTTGAGCACTTCGGTATCAATCCGAGGTTGAGTCTTCGCGATCTTGGCGACCGCGGGGTGATTGGCTCCGTGGAAGTCACTCGCACCTTTCAGGCGGATGTTGCAGTCGGTGTTCCAAAGTCCGGCCGAGAGGGTGCCTTCGCTGCCAACGACCAAACAACCGGTTGAACCCACCGGACCTTGGGTGATGTCGTGCGGCGGCTGGTGATTGTCACCGGAGTAGAAGACGAGTTTGACCGGCCCGCGTTTCCCTTTGGCGGCGAAATCAAACGTCACAGTGCAGCGAGTCGGGAACGACTCGTGTCCCATGTCATCGCCAATCGCTTCGATACGCGTGGGGGCTTCGAGTTCCAATGCTCGATACGCCAACTGAAAACCGTGGCAGCAGAAGTCGGCCATCGAACCGCCGCCGAAGTCGTACCAGCCGCGCCACTTGCCGGGGTGATAGATCTCTTTTTGGTAGGGACGCGCCGGAGCCTTCCCCAACCAAAAGTTCCAATCGAGACCTTCGGGAATCGGATCGCTCTTGGTCGGACGATCGACTCCATTGGGCCACGCATGACCGGGATGCCAAACATGGACCTCAGTGACGGTTCCCAATAGGCCGGATTGAATGACTTCAAAGCTCCGCCGAAAGCCCTCGGTCGAGCAGCCTTGATTGCCCGTCTGCGTCGCCAGCTTCGGATGACTCTTCGCGAGCTTCTCCAAGGCGCGACATTCAGCAACGGAATGAGCCAGCGGCTTTTCGCAATACACATGCTTGCCGGCCTGCAACGCCGCTTGGCAAATCGGGACATGCCAATGATCCGGCGTGGCGATGATCACGGCATCGACTCCGGTCTCTTTATCGAGCAGCTCGCGGTAATCGTGATACGCCTTGGCATTGGTCAGTCCCTTCACTTGCAGAGCACTCTCACGCTGTCGTTGATCGACATCGCAAATGGCCACGATCTGCTGATCGATCTTGCCGAGCTCTGGGATCAAGTAGCCCCTCATCTGGCCCCCCATCCCAATGCACGCAAACGACAATCGCTCGTTGGGCGATGGGCCTGCCAAGATTCCCGATGGCAAGATCGTGGGCAGGCCAATGCCGACCGCAGCAGCCGATTGAACAAATCGACGACGGGAGATGTTGTGGGGCATGATGAAGTCTGCTTCCTTTCGAGGTAGGGATTGGGAACAAATTGAATGGACGCGGCTCGTCGCACCGTCACTTCTTCGGGTTCGCCTGAAAGAACTCAGCGATGCGGTTAGCAGTGCCGTCTGGCAGCCCGCTGTGCCCGCCGGGGTGGATCAGCGTAACCACCGGCGGGCCGGACTTCGATGTGTACTCGGTGCAGAACTTCCCGGCCAGCTTGCCATCGGCATCGACTCCGTTCAGCTTCTTCGCGCGTTCGATCGTTAGCTTCTGCCAGTTGAACTTCACGAGTTCGTCCGCCTCTCCGGCGACGTGCAGGACCGGCTTCGGCTTTGCATCCTTGAAGTCGATCGTCGGGATCGCGGCGGACGGAGCGACGGCTGCGAACACGTCCCCGCGAGCGGCCCACATCAAGTAGGTGAACTGCCCGCCGTTCGAGTGGCCGGTCGAGAAGATTCGCTTCTCATCGACTTTGTAGTCCTGCTTCACAGTGGCCAGGATCGCATCGACGAATTTCAGGTCGCGGTCGTTTTGGTCTCCAACGCGCACCTGCCAGCCAAACATCTTCCCGTCGGGATCGACGAGTTTGCTCGGTGTCTTCAGCCCCTGCGGGTAGACGACGATTGCCTCCGGCCACGCTCGATGAAACCCATAAGCACGAGCGGCATGAGCCATCGTCCCGCCATGTCCGTGGAAGCAGAACACAAGCGGTGTCGGTTCCTTCGTCGCGGTTACTGGCGCAAAGATGATCGCCTCGCGAGTGTCGTCACCGATTTTCCAATCGGCTTTCTTTGGCTCCGGCTCAGCGGCAAGCGCGAGTGGGCCGAACGTGAGCGTCGCAAACAAGGCAATCACGGCGAACGGAAATCGTGGCCTGCCGATCCAATTTGTTTTCATGGTCTCCGATCCTTTCAACTCTCAGTGGTTCACTCGAACGGCGTTGTGCTGACCTCGATTTTGCCGATCGCGAACGGAACAGACCGCTCGGGCGAAATCACGAAGTCGTAGCCCCACATCTTCGAGAAGCAGGCATTCGTGCAGCGCCAGGTATGAGTCTGCCAGTTCGACTCTTTGGTGACTCCGAACCATTGGCCGACATTCGTATAGGGCGAGCGGCCCTGACTGTTGGCGACTTCATATCGCAGATTCATGCCGACATTTCCCGCCGCGATCCGACGCACGGTCGCGCGGACGTAGTAGTCCTTTGTTTGAAAGCTCGCGAAGGACGGGTGTGTGTAGAACGAGATCGGGTGAGGCTGTGGCAATGCCATTCGCAACAGAGGTGCCGAGAGGCAGTCCTCGCACTCACACTCGTCACGTCGTCATTTTCAGCACGACAGGCTCAACCGCCCTCTGGCACGCTCGTCGAGTTGCGATGTTGCGTACTTTTACCGAGAAACTCACTTGGTCGCACCAGTTGCCTCTGATATGTTTGCCGCCTCGAGTTTTGGGGTTCGACAATTTGTGGAGGGTTTCTCCCATGGAACAAGTTTTTGAAGGGACGCCGCAGGCGGAGATTCGCTTGGAAGGGCGGAAGCTGGTGCGGGGTGACGTGACGAACGACTGGGGTTCGCAGTTGCTGTGGGAGATTCGCCGCAACGGCGAAGTCGTCGCGACCGTGCCGGCGCGCGCGAACAATAGCTACGAACACACCGACACGACTCCCGGCCAGTACGAAGTCGTCCTGCAAATGTTCAAGTACGAAGGCTACGCCAAAGACCCCGCCGGCAACTTCACCAAGAGCAAGATGATCGAGGTGTCGAACAAGGTCGGTTACACGGTCGGCTAACGTGGCGGACGCAGCTTGCGTCCGCCGCCGACGCTGGCAGCGTCGGCCACGTTTTTCATAGGAGATCGCCATGTTTCATGTTGGCCACGAAAAAGTTCCGATGTGTTCTGGTCACGGACCGACGCGGCGCAGCTTCTTGCAGGCGGGGTCGGCCGGGTTGGCGGCGTTGTCGCTGCCGACTTGGATGTCGCTCGAATCTCAAGGGGCTGTGAATCTGGCGGACCAAAAAATTCGGAACTGCATCACGATCTTCCTCGTCGGGTCGCCGGGGCAGGTCGATACGTGGGACATGAAGCCGGAAGCTCCCGCGCAGATACGGGGCAAGTTCACGCCGATCGACACCAACGTGCCGGGCATACAAATCTGCGAGCACTTCCCGCAGATGGCTCGCATGATGGACAAGGTCGCGCTGATTCGCAGCCTGCATCACAAGACCGGGGCCAGTCACGAGAACGGCCAGCGGTGGATGATGACTGGCCACGAGTTCAACGCCGACAGCATGAAGCCTCACAGCGGCTCGGTGATTTCAAAAGTCTTCGGCAATCGCGGCACGCTGCCGGCGTCGATCGTGCTGCCCGGCAAGATCGGCAACACGGGAGCCGGGCCGCTGCATGGCCAGACGGCCGCTCATCTGGGCAGCGCTCACGAACCGTTCGTCCTCGGGGCCGATCCCGCCAAGTCGGACTTCAAGGTGGTGGACCTCGCCCCTCCCGCCGGACAAACCGAGTTCCGGTTGAATGCTCGCCGACAACTGTTGGGTCAGATCGACGAGGTGCAGCGCAAGGCCGAGACCGAACCGGAAGCGGGTCGCGACACGGCGTATGCCCGCGCGTTCAACCTGCTCACGTCGCCCGAGGCCAAGCAGGCGTTTGACCTCACGCAGGAGACGCCGAAGCAGCAGGACCGCTACGGTCGCAACACGCTCGGCCAGAGCTGCCTCATGGCCCGGCGGCTGGTCGAACGAGGCTGCCGCTACGTGACGATCAACCACTTCGACACGGTCTTCAATCTCTCCTGCTGGGACATGCATGCGGACGGCGGCGGGCTGAACAACACCTACGCCGACTATGAACGGCTCCTCTGTCCGCAGTTCGACTGGGCATTCACTGCGTTGATCGAAGACCTCGAATACCGGGGCCTGTTGAAGGACACGGTCGTCTGCGTCTTGAGCGAAATGGGTCGCACGCCGACCATTAATCCTCGCGGTGGCCGCGACCATCACACAACGGCATGGACCAACTTCCTGTGCGGCGGCAGCATCAAGGGCGGACAGGCGATCGGCTCGACCGACAAGACGGGCTCGGTCCCGCAAAACAATCCGATCGAGCCGCCACAGGTGCTCGCCTCGATCTACCACGCGATGGGGATCGACCTCGAAACCACCATGATGCCCGGCCCCGGCAACCGCCCGATCCGGCTGGTCGAGGCCGAGCCGATCGACCAGTTGTTCGGCTAATTCAATTTCAACACAGAGGCACAGAGGACACGGAGAAGACAACCTCTCCGTGTCCTCTGTGCCTCTGCGTTTTACCCTGCCTCTTGAATTGAATCGCGATGACCCGACCGCATCAAATCTCGACCACGTTAGCGATCATCGTCGCTCTCGCCGCCGTCCAAGCTCACGCTCGCCCGCCGGAGATTCGCAGCGTCAACGTGCGCGGCTTTCAGATCGGGCAGCCGACGGTCGTGACGATTGACGGAGTCGATCTCGCGCCGGTACCGAAGCTGTGGCTGAATGCGAACGCGGTGGAAGCGGTGGTCGATGACAAGCAGAGCAATGCGAATCGAGTCGTGCTGACCGCCACATTGCCGAATGAGACTTCGCCGGGACTGGCTCAACTTCGGCTGGCCACGGCGGACGGAGTCTCCAACAGCGTGACGGTCGCCGTCGATCGGTTGCCTCAGACCGTGTTCGCGGAAACGATCGCGGCGCTACCTGCCAGTCTGCACGGCTCCGTGCCGGGAAGCGGCAGTTCCAAGACGTCGTTCACCGGCAAGGCGGGTGAGGACTTGCTGATCGAAGTCGAGGCAAAGCGACTCGGCAGCAAGCTGCGTCCGGTGGTGCAGGTCTTCGATGCGCAGCGCCTTCAAATTGCATGGGCTTTGCCGTCGCCGACTCTGGCGGGAGACGCCCGCGCGGCGATCAAGCTGCCGCGCGACGGGGTGTACACCGTGGAGGTTCACGACCTTCAGTACGCGCCACCAGGACCAAGTTTCTTCCGCTTGAAGATCGGCCAGTGGCAGTGCGCGGACCTGGCGTTTCCGCCCGCTGTCACGAAGGGGCAGGAGGTCTCGCTCGCGCTGCTGGGTGGCCTGCCCGGCTTGATCGTGCCGTTTCGCGCGCCAGCCGATGGCCAGATCGTGCCTGTCCTTTGGCCAGCGCTGGCAACCGCCAGCGGACCTCCGCCGTCGATTCTGATCAGTGCGTTGCCCGAGTTGATCGAAGCGCCCCCGTCCGATCCGCCGATGCCGCTTCCCGCGATCCCGTTCGCCGTCAGCGGCCGACTGAATGGTCTCGCACAACAGGATCGCTTCCGACTCGCGGTCACTCCCGCCACGAAACTTCTGTTCGAGGTCTTCGCGGAACGAATCGGTTCACGGATCGACGCGGTACTCGAACTTCGCAACGTGCAGGGGGCAGTCCTCGCGACAATGGACGACGGTCTGAACACGATCGATCCGCGACTCGAATTCACCGTCCCGGCGGGAGTCGAAGCGCTCGACATCGTGTTGCGCGACGCAGTGGACATCGCGAACGATCAGGCGATTTATCGGTTGGTCGTCACTTCGGCCGATGCTCCGCGTTTCGATGTCGATGTCACGGCAAAGTCGGACGTGCTGAATGTCGCAGCGGGTGAGATGCAGGTTCTCGAAGTCAACGCGCTGCGACGCGGTTACGACGGTCCGCTGCAACTGGCTCTCGGTCAGTTGCCTCCCGGCGTGGTGGTTCAAGGGACGGAGATCCCCGCTGGTGCGAGTGGAACGTTGCTGACGTTGACCAACACCGGCGATGCCGTGGCACCGCTTGTGACCTCTCTCGTCGCGAAATCGCCCGATGGAGCGATCACTCGCGCGGTGAGTATCAGCACGACGCCTGACGACCGCTCGCCCGTCTGGCTGCGCGAGCAATTCGCGGTCGCGGCGGCCCCGAGGAACGTGCTGCCGTTTGGAGTCGCCTGGGCGGATGCTCAGCCGCCGACGAACTGGGTGCTCGGGTCGAAGACGGCAATCCCCGTGACGTTTGTCCGACCGACGGGATCGCTCGGCCCGGTCCGGCTGTCGCTCGTGATGTCGCAGTTGGAGCCGAGGGTCAACAACCAGCCGAACGCCGCGCTGACGGTTCGCGCGGAGCGAGCCGTCGAGGTTGCCATCGATCCGCCGGTGAAGGCCGCCATCGACGCACTGGCCGCGCTCGACAAGCAACTTGTGGACGCGATGAAACTGGCGGAGGCAGCGCAGGGTGATGCGAAGGTCGCGGCCGAAGCGAAGGTCCAGGAGATCATCCCGAAGAAAACGGCTGCGGAAGCCGCCGCGCGTGACGCTGAATCCAAGGCAACCTTGAAAGGTGAGTTGGCTCTGATCGTCCCGTCGGTCCTGCCGGAGTCTTCCTGCGACATCGTCGTGCGTGCCGAGTTGCTCAACCCCGAACGAAACATCGTGCTGCGGACGGCCTACTCAACGGTACGGCGGCTCGCGGTCCTCAATCCGATTTCGATCGCGTTCACCAACGCGGCTGTTGCTCCCGCGACGTTTGAGTCGCCGATCGATCCGAAGACAGGCGCGGTCGTGAAATTGGTCGGCAAGGTCAACCGGCTGGCTGACTTCAAAGGAGACGTCAATCTGGCGCTGACCGGCCAGCCTGCCGGAGTGGCGATTACGAACGCCGCGGTGAAGGCCGACCAGACTGACTTCCAACTCGAACTGAAATTCCCCGCCAACTTCGCCGCCGGTGAAGTCAAAGGAATCAGATTGACCGCCACCGGCCCGCCCGATCCGCTCTCGGGCAACCAACCGATCAAGACCGAGATCGAGGTGGTGGTCAAACTGGTCGCGCTGCCACAATAGACCTGCCCTCGCCTGCCTTACAGCCCCGCCGGGGTCAGGTGGTTCAAAGTTCATTTTTCGCGGCGAAAAATGAACTTTGAA
>CAMAYU010000244.1 GCA_945862235.1 Schlesneria paludicola DSM 18645 | reverse complement strand
TCAGCCCCCGGATTCTTCGCCACAGGAATCCGGGGGCTGACGCCGCCCGGCTCACCAAAACTGTCGCATCAATGACCGCGTGAGGTAATACGACTTTTTGAAGCGGGCCTTCGTTGTGCTGTGGGAACACTCATGCCGTCACTCACTCTACTGCGACAGGCTCACACGCTGGCCGATCCGCGCGAACAGGTGCGAGTCCTCGAACGGGGCAATTCGCTGGCGCGGTTCGACTCGACGTTGAGGCAGCACGGATTGGCTCCGCTCGCGGCGACGAGTCTGGACGTGTTGCAGGTCAACGTTGGGCGGCTGTGCAACCAAACGTGTCGCCACTGTCACGTCGATGCCGGGCCAGATCGGCGCGAGATCATGTCGCGCGAGGTGCTGCGGGCGTGTCTCGACGCGTTGCAACAGCATCCGTTCTCGACGCTCGACATCACGGGCGGTGCTCCCGAGATGAACCCGCACTTTCGCGAGCTGGTCGAACAGGCGCGGCCTCGCGTGGGACGCATCATCGACCGCTGCAATCTCACGATTCTGCTCGCGCCGGGCTTCGATGACTTGCCCGAGTTCCTCGCCGAACACGGCGTCGAGATCGTCGCGTCACTGCCGTGCTATCTCGAACAGAATGTCGATGCGCAGCGCGGTGACGGTGTGTTCGCGAAGTCGTTGGAGGCGCTCCGCAAATTGAACTCGCTCGGCTACGGACAGCCCGGTAGCAGCTTGGTTCTCAATCTCGTTTACAACCCGCTCGGGCCATCACTGCCGCCCGATCAGGTCGCCCTGTCGGCGGCCTATCACCGCGAACTGGCCGCGCGCTACGGGATCGTCTTCAATGAACTCTTCGCGCTGGCCAACCTGCCGATCAGCCGGTTCCTCGACGACCTACTGCAATCCGGTCGCCTCGACGAGTACCAACAGAAGCTGATCGCCGCCTTCAACCCGGCGGCCGCTGCGGGCGTGATGTGCCGCAGCACACTCTCGGTCGATTGGCAGGGCCGTCTATTCGACTGCGACTTCAACCAGATGCTCGATCTGGAATTGGAAGCGGCCGCACCGCGAACCATCTTTGAATTCGCGGCGGCTCCGCTGACCAACCGCCGCATCGTGACCGGCCGCCATTGCTTTGGCTGCACGGCCGGAGCCGGTTCGAGCTGTCAGGGTGCAATCGCACCGTGAAGCATCTCAATCAAGGATTGACCGAGATGCGGCCTTTGGCTTTGAAGGTGACGGGCTGAGCACGGCCGTCGATCTTCAGGACGAACTCCTCGTCAAACAGTCCCGATTCGGCGGGGGGAGTCAGTGTGAGTGGCACCATGTGAACGACGGCGGCCGCTTCTGGACATTTGATTTTGAAAGCGTCGTCCGAGAGCGACGCGGTGGCGGGAACTGAAGCGGCGTCCTTCTGAGTCCCCACCGGGGGAATCACGCCGGACGACACGACATCGTCAGCGGGCTTCAGCCTCACTTCGCGAGTGACATGGTTCACTTCAGCGATCTTGAAAGGCTTCTTGCCACGGACGATCACGTTCATCGACTTGGCCTGGCCTGGCGAAACAGTTCCGAACTGAACGTCTGTCACCACGATGTCCGCTTCGATCTTGGCTTCGATCGGAATCGAGATCACGTTGTTATTGCCCACTTCATCCGTTGTCAGCACGAGTTGATCTCGCAACAGACCCGTTGGAGCATTGCCGTCAATCGCAACGCGGACTTCGTAGTTGGCCGTGCCTTCCGATCGTCTCAATTCGACAACTTCTGTCGTCAGATGCGGACTGCTGGCCTTGGCCGATTTGATCTTCCAATCGCCGCGCCCCCCCACGTAATTGATGCCAATCCGTTGCGTGTAGCCTTTGCCGAGATCAATCGTGCCGAAGCCGACATGGCTGGGACTCGCTTTGACATCGGTGCGGATGTGGGCCGAGACCGGGATCGTCACTGAGTCCGTATAGCCGTGAGCCGGTTCGTACAGCGAAATGGTTGCCCGCACATTGCGGTCCCCCGTGAACCGCACCGTGTCGAGCCGCAGCGTGATCTCACGCACTTCCTTGGACGCGAGTGTGAACGGAGCCGTATCGACCCACGAGATGCAGCCGCATGACACACCGAGGCGCGTGACCTGAATCGGATCCTGATACCGATTGGTCACCTTGATCTTGAACGTCGTGTCGGCCAACCGGGCGACGCTGCCGAATTTGACCTCGGTGCGGTCGAGCATCTTGTCGCCCCAGTCTTGAGCGGGGACCGGTGCGATCGTGGCGGCGGCAACGATCAGAGTGAACAGGGCTGGCAGAGGAGCAAGGATTGTCATGAGGTTTCTTTCGACAGGAAGCGGGATCGTGGGATGCGATCAAACAGGCAAAGCGGCCAACTCTGAAGATCAAACCGGGAACGGCTGATCCGGACGAGCGGCCCTGAGTCTCCTCGGCCAATCCTTGTCGCCGTGGTGCCAACTCGACATCTGAAACCGAACTCCTCGTTCCAGTGCGATGACGCGCAGGACATTATGCGCCCCCTATGTGAGTGTCAAACAAATTCTCCTGCGGTACGTTGAGACACCGCAGAAACAAAATGCTCGCCCGCTGCGGTCGCCGAGTTCGACCGATTCTCGCCAAACGGCAAAGTCAGCGTGACACACTGAAGCCCTCGCATCGGAGCTTGATACCGCCGCGAAGGACTTCGTCTCCGCCCCTTCGCTGGCGCGTCAGGTTGCGGACATTTCATCTTCGATAGCTGTGGCGAAGCGGTCTTTGCCGACCTCGAATCGTCTGCTAGAACCCGCGCCTCCCGAACCTCTTCACTGCGATCCCTGTCCCCACGGAGTCACTCCGCCGGGGAATGTTGTTGCCATCGGAGGGGCCTTCAGCGGGAAAGCCAGCTGCGAACACGTTCGCCGTTCGGTTTCATGCGGCTTCAATCAGGGAATGAATCACTGTGTGGTCTTTGACCGGTGCAAAGCGGGCGATCATTGTCGCCGGCTGTCTGGCGTCCGTTTACACGCAACTGACGACTTCCCCCGCAACGATCGCCTACGCGCGTTCGATCGGTGCGAATGAGCTGCACATCGGCATCCTCGGTGCCCTGCCGACTCTGATGTTGTTCATGCAGTTCGTGTCGGGAGTTGTCGTCAACCATCTGACGCATCGCCGCCGGTTGTGGTTTTGGGCGGCGCTCACTCACCGACTGATGCTACTCCCCACGGCACTCGGTCCGTGGCTGATGCCCGGCCTGTCTGATGAGGTTTGGATTTGGACGTTGATCGTCACCACGGCCACGAACCAAGCATTGCTCCATTTCAGCTCGCCGCTGTGGTTGAGCTGGATGGGCGATTATCTGCCGCACGATGGCTTGGGCCGGTACTGGGGTAGCCGTCATTTTTGGATGCAGACGACCTCGGCGGCCTCGCTCTGTGCGGCGGCGTTTCTGCTGTTGAAGAGCGGCCTGAGCATCGGCGTTGGTTATGCGGTGTTGACGTGCGTGGGGACGGTCTGTGGCGTGGCCGATCTGCTGTTGTTCAGCCGCGTGTACGAACCGCCGGTTGCACGTGTTCCCTCGCCGAAGTTGCGTGAAGTGCTCTCGGCCCCGTTCCGCAACAAAGAGTTTCGTCGCTACATCCGCTTCATGTGTTATTGGAACTTCGCCGCGATGGCCGGCGCGCCGTTCATCAGCCTGTACTTGCTGACCGAAGTCAAAATGGACCTGTTCCGTGTGCTGCTGCTGTGGACGATCTCTTGGCTGGGAGGAGCGCTGTTCTCGCGGACGCTCGGTCGCTGGGCCGATGCGTATGGAACGCGGCCAGTTCTCGTGTTGAGCGTGGCGATGAAATCGAGCCTGATGGTCGCGCTATTGCTCGTCCCGGCGGAGCCTCACGCCGCGTTCTGGTTCCTGACGCCGTTCTTCATGCTGGATGCCGTTCAAAATGCGGGGATCCTGATCGCGAATAACGGCTTCATGATCAAGCACTCGCCCACCGAGAACCGCACGATGTATATCGCCGCGACTCAGGCGTTGGCGGGCGTCGTGGGAGGGATCACGTCCATCGCGGCCGGTTGGCTGATGATGCAGCTGTCCCACACGACGGTGAACGTCGGAGGCTGGATGGTCGGCCACTTTGAGATGATGTTCTTGGCGAGCGTCCTGCTGCGCTGGTTCGCACTCGCGCTGATTGGCTCGGTGAAGGAGTCCAATTCACGCGGCACGATGCGTCTGATCGTCGATGTCGTGGAATCGTTCTCGTGGCGCGTGCTGTTCCTGACGGACGAGAACTCGGGCAACGAGACAGCGCCGCTTACGCCAAAGCCGTCGGAGACAGCGCGTGCGGAACAGTTCGCCGCACCCACCGATCGAGGAGCGGCCCAGCGCCCACCAGCGATCAACTCGGCAATCCCGGCCCCGAAGCGGTTGCGATCAGAACGCGCGGCCGAGAGGCAAAAGACCGGTTAGAAATTGCGATAACTTCACATCGTCAGTGTTGAATCATTCTTGGTGAGCCGGGTGGCGTCAGCCCAATGGCACTCACTTTGAGCGGCACGGCGCTAGCCGCCGGTAAACTGAGTTGTGTTTCCAAGCAAAGAACCGGCGGCTAGCGCCGTGCCGCTCACGGAGTGAATGACAACGTGAGTGCCATTGGGTGTCAGCCCCCGGACTCTTCGCTCATGAAGTCCGGGGGCTGATGCCACCCGGCTCACCAAGAAAACCTCGTTACCGACTGCGCGAGGTATAAAACGAGCCACATTGCCTCACTTCTCGTCGGCGGCGGTCACGGGGGCGAAGCCACGTCGCAGCGTGTTCTCGGTGATGTTGATCGGGATCAGGAAGTGTTTGAGGTAATCGGGTCCACCCGCTTTGCTGCCGATGCCGCTCAACTTGAAGCCGCCAAACGGTTGGCGACCGACCAGTGCCCCGGTGATCGGGCGGTTGAGATAGAGGTTGCCGACCGCAAACTCTTGGCGAACTCGTTTGAGGTTCGCGGGGCTGCGGCTGTAGCAACCGCCGGTCAGCGCATAGGGCGTTCCGTTGGCGATGGCGAGCGCTTCGGACATGTCGCGAGCTTTGAAGGCGACGAGGACCGGACCGAAGACTTCTTCCTGAGCCAGCTTCGAGTCGGGGGCGAGATCCACGACGATATGCGGGCCGACGAAGTAGCCCTTCTCGCTCAGCTTTGGATCGATCTCACCGAGTACCAGCCGCCCTCCTTGAGTCTCGGCCAGCTCGATGTATTTGAGGATTCGCGTCACCGAATCTTCGTCGATCACGGGACCAATATCGGTGGATGGAAGATGAGCCGGGCCGACCTTCAAGGACTTGGTCGCTTCGATCAACCGCGCGAGGAACTCATCGTAAGCATCTGCCAGAATAATGACGCGCGAGCAGGCCGAACACTTTTGACCGGCGTATCCGAACGCGCTCTGCATCACACCGACGACTGCTTCATCCAGATCAGCATCGCTATCGACAATGATCGCGTTCTTGCCACCCATCTCGGCGAGGACGTGCTTCACGCAGTGCTGTGACCCATGCGTGGCGGCCGCCTGCTCGTTGATTGCCAGACCGACTTCGCGCGAACCGGTGAAGGCGATCACATCCACATCAGGGCTACCCACGAGGACCGGGCCGATGTCTTCGCCAATCCCCGAGAGCAGGTTGACGACCCCTTCGGGAATCCCGACCGAGTGCACGATTTCCATCAACTTCGCCGCGATGACCGACGATTGTTCGGCCGGTTTCATCACGACCGTGTTGCCGGCAGCGATCGCGGCGGTGGTCATGCCCGTGAGAATCGCCAACGGGAAGTTCCACGGCGCAATGACCGCGACGACTCCGCGCGGTCGATAGAAGTACCGGTTTTCCTCGCCCGGCAAATCAACGTGTTGCGGCTCATTCAAACGGAGCATCTGTTGCGCGTAGTACCGGCAAAAGTCGATCGCCTCGCACACGTCGGCGTCGGCTTCCGCCCAAGGCTTGCCGCATTCGTAGACCTGCCACGCCGCCATTTCGTATCGCCGCGTTCGCAATTCGCTGGCGATCAGTTCGAGATATTCCGCCCGGTACTTCATGTCGGTGCGGGACCAATTGGTGAAGGCGCGCCGGGCCGCTTCGATTGCGGCTTCGGTGTCGTCATGCGTGGCACAGGCGATGCGGCCGACGACTTGATCTTTGGAGGAAGGGTTCCGTGAGATCAACATGGGGCGGGCGTGAATCGCTTTCCCACCGATGCTGATCGCGTGCGTCTGATTCAACTCGCCTGCGACCTGTTGGAGCGCCTCTTGCATCGCCTCGCGCACGTCCTGCTGACTGAAGTCGGCGACCGGTTCGTTAATGAACTCGGGAACGGGCGGTTGCGGTTTGACGGGCGTGAGCTTCGCGGCTTCGGTCGGTTTCATGAGCAGGCTTTCGATCTGAGCGCCGTCGTCGTAGGCGTGTCGCAGGAAGGAATCGTTGGAAGTGTTTTCGAGCAGCCGCCGAACCAGATAGGCCATGCCCGGCATGAGCTGCCCGAACGGCGTGTAGATACGGACGCGATGCCCCAGTTCGAGGAACGCCCGCGACTGTTCTTCCGCCATGCCGTACAGCATCTGCAACTCGAACGCGCCGTTGGGAACCTGGAGCTGCTTCGCACAGGCGATCGCGTGCGACAAGCTCCGCAAGTTGTGACTGCCGAACGCGGGACGCAGCAGCGTGTAGTTCTCCAGCAACGTCCTCGTCAGCCGTTCATAGCTGTCGTCCGATTGCCACTTCTGTTGGAAGACGGGCGTCGGCCAGTTGCGACTCGCCGACACCACCGTCTCGTAATCCCAATAGGCTCCCTTCACCAGCCGGACCCACACGGGAGTCCCGCGCTGCTGAGACCATTCGAGTAACCCGGCGACATCGCGTTCGGAGTCTGGCAAATACGCCTGCACGACCACGCCCACATCGGCCCAGTCGCGGAACTCGTCCTCCATGAGCGTCTGCTTGAAGATGTCGAGCGTCAAATCCTTGTACGAGTACTGTTCCATATCGACGTGCAGATACGCATGGTTCTCGCGTGCCTTGCGCATCAACGGCCGCAGCCGCTCTTGAACGGCGGCCGTCGTTCCTTTGGCATCCGCCGGACGGAAGTGGCTGACGAGGGCCGACAACTTGATCGACACATTCACGCGCGGGACCGGTCCCTGATGATCGCAGTCCGCCAGCGAAGACTCCGGCCACGCATTGATCACCGGAGCCAACCCGTCGATCAGATCGAGATACGAGCGTTGGTACGCCTCAGCCTCCGGCTCGCTAATGACCGCTTCGCCGAGCAGATCGAGCGTGAACGCCAGTCCCTGTTTACGGAGTGATGTCACCGCAGTCAGAACTTCGCTGACACTCGACCCCGCGATGAACCGCCGGGCCATGCGAGCCGCGTTGGCCCGCGCGTTGTATGCCAAAGCCCGCGAGAGAACCGATTCCGGCGACAGATGTTCGACGCCGAACCGCACCATCTCCACGGCAAACGGCAGATGCTCTTTGACCTCGTGAAAGTATTCCTGCAAGTGCCGCGTCACATCGCGATGCGTCTTCAATCGCGGCAGCACATCGACGAACCGAAACATCTGCACCTTGAGCGACTCATCGGCCATCGCGGCCGCCATGATCCGGTCATCCCACCAACGCCGTTCAAAAATCGAGGGCCGTCGCCGACCGAGATGCCCCCACACGAAACGTCCGAGTCGCTGAGTCTCCTCTTCGACAGCAGCGTCCCACACGGGATCGATCACCCCGTCAGACTTCACGATCGCGATCTTCGCCGCCTTGGTTTCTGACAGCGACGCGCTGAGATTGGAAGCAGCGTCCTCGGACTGAGGCACCGTCCCCTCGAGCGGCTTCGCTGCGGACTTCTTGGAAGCCGGCGACTTCTTGAGCGCGGGCTTCTCGGGCTGATCCGCGGCAGTCGAACTTGGGGCAGCGGCCTTGGCACGAGTCTTCGAGGGAGCAGACTTTTCGGGCGCGGGACTGCTCGGGCCGGGATCGACGAGTCCGTCATCAACAGGACCAGAATCAACAGGCTTTTGAGCTTTCTTCGCCAAGATCGCGTCCATGCATACAGGAAAACACAGAATCACAGCACACCGCCGAGAGTAGCGGGTCGGGGATTCTAGGAACCCCTTCCGAAGCTGGGTAGTTCGCGACGAGATTCACGCGACTTGCATCGGTACATTAGACTTCCGAGCGGGTGCCCACATTAGGGTTCGCTCGTTAGTTGCCGCATTCACTTTCTCAATAACCACAAGCCGTTTTCACATGACAGCCTTCAGCGCCAACCTCAACAAGATCGCTCTATTGCGCAACACGCGCGACAACGGACTGCCCGATATCGGCCGCATGGCGCGACTTTGTGTTGCGGCGGGAGCGGCCGGGATCACCGTGCATCCTCGGCCCGACGAGCGACACACGCGACCGAGCGATGTCCGCGAGTTGCGGCTCCTCACGCAGCAGCTTCAGGTCGAGTTCAACATCGAAGGTTATCCGACCGACGATTTCCTGCGGCTCGTCCACGAGGTTCATCCCGAGCAATGTACGCTCGTCCCGGATGCTCCCGACCAGAAGACCTCGGACCATGGTTGGGACGTTGCCGCTCACGGCGATCTGTTGCAACGCATCATCCCGCCGCTGCGTGCCGCCGGAATCCGAGTCTCTCTGTTCATGGACCCCGATCCTGAGGCGATCTCACTCGTCCCCGCGACGGGAGCGCATCGCATCGAACTCTACACCGAGCCTTATGCCGTCGCGTTCCCGACCGCCGCGCGAGCCGCCTCGATCGCACAGTACGCCGCCGCTGCTCGGGCCGCGCGCTCGAACGGCCTCGGTGTGAACGCAGGTCACGACCTCAACCTCGACAATTTGAGCGACTTCCTGTCGCAAGTCCCTCACGTCCAAGAGGTCTCCATCGGCCACGCCCTCATCGCCGACGCTCTCGAACTGGGTATG
>CAMAYU010000243.1 GCA_945862235.1 Schlesneria paludicola DSM 18645 | reverse complement strand
AATCTCGCCGTTCCAGCTTGTGAACGGATGCGTTCCCTTGCGGCCGTTGCGGAACTTATAGCCGTAA
This sequence comes from Schlesneria paludicola DSM 18645, assembly GCA_945862235.1. GTDB lineage: Bacteria > Planctomycetota > Planctomycetia > Planctomycetales > Planctomycetaceae > Schlesneria > Schlesneria paludicola_A. Next base: position 9,021 of record CAMAYU010000243.1, on the reverse strand, counting down.
TCGCCGCCGGGAATGATGTGCAGCAATCGGCACGGCGGACGGCTGTCGGGATCGTTGTCGAGCGTGAACAGCCGGCCAAACGCATCGAAACAACTGGCGTGCGGATTCCAGAAGCCGGTCGCCCAGCGTTCGAGCATCGACCCGTCGGGCTTACAGCGGTAGATGTTGCCTCCCTCGCCACCACCCGACAGCGTGGTGCCGTCGCTGCCGATGATCTTGTAGTCCGCGCCAAGGTTCTCACCGAACCCGAAGAACATGTTGCCCAGAGCATCAAACGCAAACCCCGCCAGCCCATTGTGCGGATAGTTTCCCTTCGTCTCCAGATGCACGAGTTGCTTCGTCTCATCGCACTTCAGATCGCCATCGGTATCGGTGCAGAGCAGGATTTCGCGGCGAGTGGCGATGAAGACGGTTGATGGTCGAGGGTCGAGGGTTGAGGGTGAAGAGGGAGGAGAAGATTCCGTTGGCTTGGTTTCTTTCTGACCATCAACCTTCAACCCTCGACCATCAACCATTTCCAGCCACACCGGCTTCACTGCGATGCTCATCGTGTGCGTCAGGCCATCCTTGAAGACCGTGATCTTGTCGGCTTTGTGGTCGCGCCCCTTGCCGCCCGTGTCGGTGTCTTCCATCACGAGGATGCGGTCGGTCGGATGGCCCTTGTATCCCTCGGGCGGGAAGTGCGTGTTGCTTTCGATCGCCCAGACTCGCCCCGCGTGATCGACATCAATTCCAGTCGGCGTCGCGAGCTGCGGGTTCTCAGCGAAGAGTTCGATCTTTAGCCGAGGGTCGAGCGAACGAGGCGGCTCGTCCTGCGCAACGGCGGTCTGGCCGAGCGCGCTCTGCACGAAGTCGGCATTCAAAAACAGAGTCGAACCAAAAGCACACAGTGCGAGCCGTGCAAGTCGAGACGCAATCATGTCGAAGTTCTCAAAGTGAGTAACGGGGAGGCTCGCGGCATTGTGAGACCGCGCGCCGAGGCTCGCAACCGGCACGATAACCACTGTGGCATATCACCATTTTCGGTTCGTAACGGTTAAGGAACTGGCTCGAAACAACTTCCCGTGAGCGGCTGGGCGCTAGCCGCCGGTGAGTTGGAACTACCAGCGGCTAGCGCCCAATGGCACTGACTTTACCCGCTGGGTAGCAGGCTGTTAGCGTCGTGGTGCTGGTAGGCGTTCGTTTTTTGAGAACTCCGATGCGGTGTCTTTGATGCTACTTGTCCTTCGGCTTGGCTGGCTTCGCTTCTTCCTTTGTCGGTTCCGAGGGAGTGATCGCGGCTTCGGCTTCGGCTGTGGTGAGAGTTCGCACTTGGATGTCTTTCAAACCGGAGACCGTTGAGTAGCACGAGACGCCGAGAGGGCGAGAAAGTTCGACTTCCGGGCGGATGGAGATTTTGCGGCCCTTCGTTTCGACGCCGATCACCTGCGTGTTGTCGATCCAGCCCATGATCCCTTTGTCGGTGACGCGCAGTCGGATTTTGTACCAGCGGCCCTGTTTGAAGGACTCGTAACGAGCGGTCTCGTTGTTCGCGGCGTCGAGTCCATCGAGGCTCGAAATTCCCACGACGCCGCCGCCCCAGCCGCCGACGATGAAGCTGCATGGTAAGTCGTTGATTGGGAACGTCAGCCCGCAGAAGAAGTCGCTGCCGTCGATGCGTTGGGCTTGGAGCGAAAGTTCGTAATTGATCTTCGGCAGGTCGCCTCCCGTCCACGCGATGCCGGTCATCTCGGACCCTTGTTGCATCACGATCATCCCGTCTTTAACCGCGATCTCCCCTTCCCCGCCGAATTCGGAACTCTTCCAGTTCTTCAGTGTCTTGCCGTCGAAGAGCGATTTCCATTCGGGAACCTTCGCTGCGGGGGCCGCATCGTCGGCCGCAAACGAGTTGTGAGCGAGTTGTGACACCGTGAGTGAACACATCACCGCAATCAACGAACCGGCGGCCATTCGTGCGGTGAGGGACACGAACAACGGACCTGTCAGCACGGTGCCAACACGCTGGGCCAACGACGCGATTCTCGACATGACTCGGACTCCCGGAGCAAGGTGGCGAAAGCAGGACGTTGCCGGAAAGCAACAGCCGCAGGATTGCGTTTCACCACGTCACGATCAAGTCGGAGCGACGCGATTCGTTGGGAAGACCGCTCCCTTCGACGCAGATTGATCGTGAAATGGTGCGACGTGTGATTCGGTTGGTGAGACGGGACCACCGCGTCGTTTATAACGCAGTTGATTCGCAACTTTGGCTGACAGCCCGTTGATAGACGTAGGGTAAGCGTCTCGCTTGCCCGCAGTTCTAGTTGGAAAACACAGGCGAGCCGCCTGTGTTTTCCAACAGGCTACCGAGTGCCAAAGATCGCTTGAGCCGGGGCCTCTTTCGGGAGGCAATTCGTCAGGTTTCGTCATCATGCGCTCCACCGACGAGAAGTCCTTTGAAGCCGGTTCATCGACCGCAGCGCGTGCGCTGGCGGCCATCAACGGGATTGCGCGCCTGCTCGGTCGATTGCAGCGGCGTGAGGTGGCCATTCCGCAGCGAACCGGTACCACTCGCACGCGAGATGCAGAACGGGAGTTGATCGGGCTGGAAGCCGAAGTCCGGCGACTCAGCCGCGAGCGAGCGGTCGCTCGTGTCGAGAACCAACTCCTCCATGAGATGGCCGAACGTCGCGATCCCGCTGCTGCGACAGAAGCCTTGTTGAGGTATCTCGTTCCGGAGCGACCCGACGAGTTCGCCGCCGTACTCGATGTGACGCAGTCACCCGCTCATGTCATTGCTGCACGAGGTCTGACGAGCCTGTCGAAGCAGAGTCTGTCACTTTCGACTGGCCTCCTAGAGCAGCTTCAGCAGCAGTCATGGCTCAATTTGAAGTCGAGTTGCCAAGCCAGCGGAACGCCAGTGCAGTCGCTCGCCGTTGAAGTTGATGCGTGTCACTCGAACGTGGATCGACTGAATTCGCCGGATCACGGCCATCCCTCAGCAACCTCGCCTGTTCAAGCTGAAGTTTGCACTCGCGACGTGTGGTGCATCGGGTTGCGAAATGGTGCGAACGTGGAAGCCGTGTTGCTTACGACTTGCCTGTTCCCCGCCGCCGCTTCGCGCGACGAACAGCTTGGTTTGTTGAGTCGCGTCGGCCAGTCGCTCGCCTCGCAGATCGCACGCGACCGCGAACTCAGGCAGCGCGACGATGAATTGATCCTCTCACACGAGATGCTCAACTTGCGCGCGATTGCTGACGGCGCGACGGAACAACCGCTGAAGACGCTCGGCCGGTTTGCTGCTCGGCTGCGTGAATCTGTCGGTGTGGAGGGAGTTGCCGTCTTTCTTATGTCGCGTCGTACGAACGATGTGAATACTCCGGTTGTCTTCAGTCGCGAGCCGATCCCCACACCCGCCCTCACGGTCTGGCAGAGTCACGAATCGAAGCTCGCACGCCACGCGATGACACATCAACATGATCTCGAATTCGATGCTGCGCGACTGCGGTCCATCGGAATCGACACGTTGATTGGTTCGGCTCGCATCTGGCCGCTGCTTCACAAGGGCTGTTTACTTGGAACGGTCGTTGTGACGCAGAGGTCACACGATGCGATCGAAGGCCGACGGGCAAGGTTGCTTGCGTGGAGTGTCGATCTGCTGGCAGTGACGTTGCGACGTGTGTTCGCTGCCGCCGCCATGCAACGACTGGCTCGCCACGACGGACTGACCGATCTCACCAATCGACGGACTTTCGATACGCTGCTTGCAGGTGAAGTCGAACGAGTTCGACTTCACCTCTCTCGCGAATGTTCGCTGCTGATGCTGGATTTGGACCGGTTCAAGTTGATCAACGACACGCACGGTCATCCCGCAGGCGACGAAGTGTTGCGCGTGGTCGCTCAACTTTTGCGAGAACACGTCGGTTGCATGCGCGAGGGTGAGCAAAGTGTCCTGGCGCGATACGGCGGTGAAGAACTTGCTGTTCTGCTGCCGGGCGTCGGCCTCGCGGGAGCACTTCGTCTGGCAGAGGAACTTCGCGCCGCGATTGAAGCACGGGTGATCCCGTTCCAAGGCAAGCTGCTCGGCGTGACGATCAGTATCGGAGCGGCATGTTGTCCCGACCATAGCCAATCTGCCGCCAGTCTGGTCTCCGCCGCCGATAACGCTCTCTACCGAGCCAAGTCCTCTGGCCGTAACTGTGTCTGCCAACCCATCGAAACCGTAACGCCGGACTCGAACGAATTCTGTCCTTCCGACACATTGTCCGTGTGTCAGTCCGTCGATGCCGTGATTCATCCGTAGTTCAGAACAAGAATGCTTCTGTTCGTGAGGACCACTGAGAGGGGCGCGTTGCTCTTGAATGCGGTGAGGCAACAGGTTGACCGAGACCGAATGCCAAACTGAGTTCGACTACGCCCCAGCTTCAATAATCGCCGGAACGAGGAAGTGTTCGCCGTCAGAGCGAGGGGCATTGCTCAGAGCCATCGTACGGGGTAGCGACTCGATGACGATGTCGGCCCGCAGGACGTTGGATAATTCAACGGCGTGGACCATCGGCTCAGCGTCGGACGTATCGACTTCGTTGAGGACATCCACGTAGCCCAAGATGGCGGTGAGATCCGCAGTCAACGACGCGACCTCATCTTCGGAGACCTTCAGTCGGGCGAGAGACGCCACTTTGCGAACGTCATCGGGAGTCGGTTGCATGTCACCACCAATGCAAAGGCCCGGCTTAGTTCAAGCCGGGCAACTCATCCAGTCAGTAAGTGCGATGCCGCAATCAACTGATCCCGTGATGCAAGAAGCAGTTTATTGCCGAAGATCGCTCGGAGACTCCAAGCAATAACGACATGCCTCGGTTAGTCGAAAGTAGAGACAAGCTCAACTTTCAAAACTCACACAGAGGTGGCTCAGGCTACCGGTGCTTTATCGACAGTAAACGGCTTGCGCACGACACGTTTCACGACCAAACCGCCTCGAATGCACTTGGCACAGACGCGAACCTTGGTGGATGTTTCGCCGGTTTGCATCCGGAGCGATTGCAGGTTTGGGCGGAACCAACGCTTGGTGATACCGGTTGTCTTGCGACCGTTACCGCCAAGGTACTTCGCCTTACCGCGTTCGACTTTCGAGTTACCTCGAACCGGCTTTTTTCCACAGATTGAACACTGAGCACCCATCGCGTCACCTTTTTTGATCTCGGCGGTCGAGAGTCGCCGAAAACGGCGTCGCAACCTTGAACTCCAATGAAACCACATCCTTGCGGGGGGCGGGAGTATAACGGCGATGCCTTCCGATGCAAGCGGGCCGAGCCTCATCATCGCGCCACTTCTCGGTAAGGGTTTGACGAGGACCGCAGGGGCGGGCGGAGTCTGACAGGGGAGGCTTTTTTGTACAGAGGCTCCTACTGTGTTCGTTCGGCTGCCTGACAGTCAAATTGTGCGATGAAATTGTAACTCTGCAAGTCGAAGCTTCCGGTTGTAGTGAGGGTGATCCTCAACGTTTTTGTCGGCATTGCCGCGATCGTGGTCTGGCTCGGCATTGCAACGGGCGATCCAATCTCGCAGGAATTGAAGGCACTTTGCGGAGTTCGTCGCAGTTCGGCTTGGTCGCCAATGGATCGCTTTGTGATCCTTGAGTTGGGTCGCCTCGGCGAACCTGATCGGCATGGATGAAACACGTCCATGACGCAGATAAGATGCCGCCCCAACGCGGCCATCACGATCTTGTTCGATGGCTGAGCTTACCAATCGTTTTGTCGGACAAGGGTCTTCTGTGGCGTCGCACATCACCGGTCTTTCCTTCAGTGAACTCGTGGCCAAGCTAGCGGCGAGGGAATTGAGTAGCGTCGATGTCACCGCGACATTTCTCGATGCCATCGCCCGCCGTGACCCGAAGATCGGCGCGTTCCTGCATGTGGATCGTGATGGTGCGATGCGACAGGCTGAGGGGGTCGATGCGAAGCGCGCGGCCGGTCAATTCGTGGGGTCTCTCGCTGGCGTGCCGGTCGCGGTGAAGGATGTCATGTGTGCGGTGGGCCAACCGGCAACGTGCGGCAGCAAGATGCTGAAGAGCTTCATCGCGCCGTATGACTCGGGCGCGGTCACAAAATTGAAGCAGGCCGACGCGGTGCTCATCGGTCGCACGAACATGGACGAGTTCGCGATGGGATCGAGCGGCGAGAACTCGGCGTTCGGGCCGACTCGCAATCCGTGGGACACGGATCGCGTCCCCGGTGGATCGAGCAGCGGATCGGCGGCGGCTGTTGCGGCGAGAATGGCTCCGTTGTCACTCGGCAGTGATACCGGCGGTTCGATCCGACAGCCCGCCGGACTGTGCGGCATCGTGGGACTGAAGTCGACGTATGGACGGGTCTCACGCTACGGCCTGATTGCTTACGCGAGTTCTCTCGATCAGATCGGTCCCTTCGCGACGGATGTCACCGGTGCGGCGATGTTGCTCGAAGCGATCGCCGGTCACGATCCGCGCGACTCCACCTGCGTCAACACTCCGGTCCCCGCATACAGCGCGACGGTTGACCAGCCGCTCGCTGGATTGAAGATCGGCGTCCCGGTCGAACACTTTGCCGAGGGCCTCGATCCCGAGATCGAACGCGCAGTCCGAGAAGCTCTCGCCGTCTACAAGTCGCTCGGCGCGGAGCTAAAGGATGTCCATCTCCCTCATTCCAAGTACGCCATCGCGACCTACTACTTAATCGCCACCTCGGAAGCCTCCAGTAACTTGTCCCGCTACGACGGAGTCCATTACGGGCACCGAGCCGCTCAGTTTGGCAGCCTCATCGAAATGTATGAAGCTAGTCGCGGCGAGGGCTTTGGCGATGAAGTGAAGCGGCGAATCATGCTCGGTGTCTTCGCGCTGTCGGCCGGTTACGCGGACCAGTACTACACGAAGGCTCTTAAAGTGAGACGCCTGATCCGCCAAGACTTCGATGCCGCACTGGTCGATGTGGACGTGATCGCTGGTCCCGTCACACCAACTCCCGCCTACAAGCTCGGCGAAAAATCGAGCGACCCGCTGTCGATGTATCTCGGCGACATCTACACCATCAGCGCGAACCTCGCGGGCCTGCCGGGCATTTCGATCCCCTGCGGTTTCACGACATCGAGCCTGCCCATCGGCCTGCAACTTCAAGCCGCCCCGTTCGCCGAAGAGAAGCTCCTTCGTGCCGCCAGAATGTTTGAACGAGCAACCGACTGGCACAACCGTTCTCCCGCCATCGCATCAACATGAAGCGGGAACCACGAATCTCACGAATCTAAAGAGCAGAATTAGAAGACATGAAAGAGCAATCAAGGCTTCCCTGCTTGCTTCTCGTATTCAGATTCGTGTTATTCGTGAGATTCGTGGTTCCCGCAGGGCTCTTCACTTTTCTTCCGTGAAGTACCGTGTCTTCCGTGGTCCATTGCATTTGTTTTGAGAGTCTCATGCCCTACGACATCATCATCGGTCTGGAAGTCCACGTTCAGCTTCAGACTCAAACGAAGATTTTTTGCGGCTGTTCGACCGCCTTCAATCCGGACCATCCCAATGTGCAGACGTGTCCCGTTTGTCTCGGGCTTCCGGGGGCGTTGCCGGTGCTGAACGCGCACGGTTTTGATCTCGCGGTGAAGACGGCGCTCGGGTTGAACTGTGAGATCGCCCGTTTCACCAAGTGGGACCGCAAGCAGTACTTCTATCCCGACCTGCCGAAGGGCTATCAGATCAGCCAGTTCGATCTGCCGTTCAGTCACGATGGTCATGTCGATGTGGTGGTCGAAGGGAGTGACGGCACATCAACCGCTCGCCGCGTTCGCATCCTGCGTGCTCACATGGAAGAGGACGCGGGCAAGAATATGCACGACGAATCGGGGAAGGGCCGCGACAGCCAGGTCGATCTCAATCGAGCCGGGACGCCGCTGGTCGAGATCGTCACTGAACCTGATCTCCGTTCGGCCGCCGAAGCGAAGCGGTTCCTCGAAGAACTGAAGCTGCTTCTCACGTATCTTGAAGTCTCCGACTGCAACATGCAGGAGGGGAGCCTGCGGTGTGATGCCAACGTCAACCTACACGTCCATCAACCCGATGGCTCGAAAATTCCGACGCCGATTGTCGAAGTGAAGAACCTCAACAGCTTCCGCTTCACCGAGCAGGCCATTGAGTTTGAAGTGTCTCGCCAGTGGAATGAGTTTCAAAAGACCGGCATCCGCATGGGAGCCAAAGGGGGCCACAAGGCGACTCGCGGCTTCAACCCGAACAGCGGGACGACGTACATCCTGCGTGAGAAGGAAGAGGCGGCCGACTACCGGTACTTCCCCGACCCCGATCTCGTTCCGGTCATCATCAGTGACGAGAAGTTGGAGTCGATCCGCAACAGCATGTGCGAACCGCCGGCCTCACGGCGCGAGCGGTTTCAGACTCAGTTCGGCCTCACGACCTACGACGCCAGCGTCCTGATCGACCAAGGCCGCGCGATGGCCGACTACTTTGAAGAGGTTGCCAAATCGTGCGGCGACGGCAAGCAAGCGGCCAACTGGATTACTCAAGATGTCCTGCGCGAGATGAACCCGCGCGGGCAAAGCATCGCACAGTTCGCCATCCAACCGCCGATCCTGTCCGCGCTGCTGAGCCGTATCAACGCTAAGCAAATCACGATCAAGTCGGCCCGCGATGTCTTCGCCACGCTGTTGGCGGAGGCTGATGAAACTCGATCCGCGAGTGAAAGCACGGGTGGCACTGAGCCGCCAGTGGCAACCGGAACGGCGCAATTCATCAAAGCCAGTCCCATTCAAACGGGTGAGACATTAGGGCGACTCCAAGTCTCACGCATCGACGAGATCATCGCCGAGAAGGGGTTGGCCATCCTTGAAGACACCGGAGCCATCGACGCGGCTATCGCGGCGGTGTTGGCTCGCAGTGCGAAGGCCATCACCGACTTCAAGGGCGGCAACGAAAAGGCGATCGGTGCGTTGATCGGCCAAGTGATGAAAGCTGTGAAGGGGGCCGATCCCGCCACGGTGAAAGAGAAGTTGCTCGCCGAATTG
>CAMAYU010000242.1 GCA_945862235.1 Schlesneria paludicola DSM 18645 | reverse complement strand
GGCCGTCAGAGTGAGAAATAGCCTTCAGCTCCTCGCACGGCCACGTCGAAGCTCCGTGACCGTGGCACCCCAAATTGATAAAGGCGATGGCCTTGGGAGGCTATACTCCCACGTTCTCAGCCAAGCTCATAAGCCATTCAACGGTGGATGACACCTGCCCCACTGAACTCGCCACAACCATCCATGCACGATGCCGACATTCTCGCCGCCCGCCCGCCGAAGCAGTCGCTCGATCCGTGGCGACCTTACGCGCACTTGGTCGAACCGGAGCGAACTGCTTCGGGGCGAGTTGAGGAAGTCGCGACGATCTTCCTGACGAACCAAGAGTGTCCGTTCCGCTGCACGATGTGTGATCTCTGGAAGTACACGCTGGATGAGCGAGTTCCCGTCGGAGCGATCCCTGCCCAGATCGACCACGCCTTGGCGCAGTCGCCCGGCGCGAAGCACATCAAGCTCTACAATGCCGGCAACTTCTTCGATGCGCAAGCGATCCCGCCCGAAGATCACGCCGCCATCGCGGCCCGGGTCTGTCACTTCGAGACCATCATCGTCGAGAACCATCCGCGACTCACTGACGACCGCTGCGTGACGTTCCGCGATCTGCTGACTTCCTCGTTTAACCGCGTGGGCAACGCCCCGCGCGTTGAGCGACGTGAGAGATTGGTTCGTGACACGACGCGCGGAGCGTTGCCCACGCGTTTAAACGACGGCCCTCGTCTCGAAGTCGCTCTTGGTTTGGAGACGGTCCATGCGGATATCCTGTTGCGGCTGAACAAACGCATGACCGTGGCAGACTTCGACCGCGCGGCCGCGTTCCTGCGCGGACACGACATCGATGTGAGAGCCTTCATCCTCCTCAGGCCACCCGGCCTGAATGAACGGGACGGAATCGAATGGTGCGTGAAGTCTCTCGCCCACACCTTCGATGTCGGTGCCAGCGTTTGTAGTGTCATTCCGACCCGCGCGGGGAACGGCATCATGGACCGCATGGCCGAGTCAGGCGACTTCTCTCGCCCCACGATTCGCAGTATGGAAGAAGTGCTGGAACGCGGGATCGAACTCAGTCGTGCGGGCGATACAACGAGACGAGTCTTCATCGACCTGTGGGATGCCGAAAAATTCTGTGACTGCGTGCAGTGTGGTCCGGCACGCATCGCGCGATTGCAGCGGATGAATCTGTCGCAGCAGATCGAGCCAGGCGTGGAGTGCGACTGTGCAAACGAAGCCAAGTAGGCCCTCACCCATGCTCTCTCCCCGCCGGGGCGAGTGGACCGGAGCATCATGATCGAACTCGACGCGGACATTGTCGTGATGGGAGCGGGTTTCAGCGGGAGCTTGATTGCGCTGTTGCTCAAACAGATCGGCCTCAAGCCCGTACTCATCGACCGAGGTTCGCACCCGCGTTTTGCGATTGGCGAGTCCTCGACACCGCTGGCCAATCTAATTTTGGAAGACCTCGCGCACCGCTATGACTTGCCGAGGCTGGCACCGCTGGCCAACTACGCGCAGTGGAAGCAGGCGTATCCCGACATCGTGTGCGGTTTGAAGCGCGGCTTCAGCTACTTCCATCACACGCTGGGCGATGACTTCCGTCCGCGAACCGACCGCGCGAACGAATTGCTCGTCGCCGCGAGTCGCTCGCATGCCGACGCCGATACGCACTGGCTCCGCTCTGACTTTGATCAGTTCCTCGCCAATGAAGTGGTCGCCGCGGGTATCCCTTACTTCGACAACACGAACATCAACACCTTGCTGCCGCACGGTGATGGCTGGGAAATGCGCGGCCATCGCGCGTCATCCATAGATCAAATCGGTGAGCCGAGTGCCGTGAGGCCACGGACGGTACTCCCGAATCAAGAATCCGGGGCCTCACGGCACCCGGCTCACCGAGATCGAGCCGATGTGTCGAACGAGTCGTTCACGGCGCGAGCGGCGTTCCTCGTGGATGCCTCAGGTGAAGGAGGCTTCCTCGCGAAGCAACTTGGCATCGGGCCGCATCCTGATGGATTGCAAACACGCTCACGTGCGCTGTTCTCTCACTTCACCAACGTCCTGCCGTGGAGTGATCTCTATTCGGCGCGAGGCGGCAGCGTGAACGAGCATCCGTATCCGTGTGACGATGCGGCGCTGCATCACGTTTTCGACGGAGGCTGGATGTGGGTGTTGCGGTTCGACAATGGAGTCACCAGCGCCGGGTTCTCGCTCGATCCGGATCGCTTTCCGCTCGACCGGTCTGTCGCACCGGAGGACGAATGGGCCGCGCTCCTGCTCCGCCTGCCAGCCGTCTCCGCGCAGTTCGCTCACACCATGCCGATCGTGCCGTGGCGGCAGACGGGGAGGATGCAACGTCGCCTCGAACGATCGGCCGGTCCAAACTGGGTGATGCTGCCCAACACAGCCACGTTCCTCGACCCGCTCCATTCGACGGGCAACGCGTTCACTCTCGTGGGGATCGAGAGGCTATTGCTGATCCTCGAATGCTGCTGGGGACGAACCGAGTTGGCGGGAGAACTGAAGCGGTACGACTCGCTCGTTCAGACCGAGACTGAGTTCCTCGACCGCATCGTCAGCGGCAGCTTTGCGGGATTCCCAGACTTCGAGCGGATGATCGCCCTGTCGATGTTCTACTTCTCCGCTGCCGTCTGGTCGGAAGAGGAGCGTCGCGCGGGACGAGCCACACGCGGCTCGGCGTTTCTCAGCGCGGACCATCCTGAACTGAGTGCGGCACTCGTCGAGGCAACGCGAGATATACAAGAGCATTCGCTGACCACGGCCCAGTTCACTGACCGCATCCGAACCGCGATCGCCCCTTTCAACCGCATCGGCCTGTGCGATCCCGCGAAGCGAAATTTGTATCGCTACGAATGAGCAGGCGAATCCGCTGAGTCGCCAAGAAGTTAAAAACCGTCAATTTTGACGCACCACCAAAGCGAAACGCCTCCCGGCCGTCGGGGGCCGGGAGGCGTTTGCATATCTCATAGCAGGTCGATACTGGCCGTCAGCCAGTGCCGCTTAGTAGCGTCCGCCGCCACCACCACCGCCGTAGCCGCCGCCGCCACCACTGCTGCGTCCACCGCCACCGCCGCCGTAGCCGCCGCCACCGCTGCGTCCACCGCCGCCACCGCCGCCACTGCGACCACCACCGCCGCCACCGCTTTCGCGAGGACGGGCTTCGTTGACGGTCAGCGAACGGCCTTGGAAGTCGGTGCCGTTGAGAGCGTTGATCGCGGCTTCGCCGCCATCGCCCATCTCAACGAACCCGAAGCCGCGCGAACGGCCTGTTTCGCGATCCGACACAACTTGTGCGGACGCAACATTGCCGTGCTGACTGAACAGCTCGCGCAGATCGTCAGCCGTGCAACTGAAAGAAAGATTGCCCACGTACAGATTCTTGCTCATCGTCGTCCTTTTGCGGGCCGCAACGGCCCTCTGAAGCTAGTTACCTCCGCCACGAGTCCGCAGCGGGGAAGATCAAAGTCAATTCAGCGACGGCAAACCGCGGCATCAGGTTTGGTGACCTCGACTTCCCGACAAGTCTCTTCACCACACGCGTGCTAACGGACATGACTGAGGCCGAGGTGCGTCACCGGCTCGCCGATCTTGAACACTGTCAGAGGAAACCTCATCGAGAGTACAAGCCGAATGGCAGGTGGGCGAAGCGACGTTCATCTTCCTATTCCAGTAGGTCCAATGCCTACTGAAGTGCGAATATTTATGGCAGGTTCCTGTAAAAAAGGGAACGTCGAGTTACCCAGTTTGAGAAAAAAATCTCTCGGTGAATCGGCACAGTCGCACCTCCCCGAACTTGGCCCAAGAGTCTCGTTTGTAGGCAATTCACCTTGATCGAGAATGAGTGCGGAAGTTCGTTGCTCCAGAGGGCTCCCCAGTCACCACGCCACGGCTTGAACCCATCCAAAGCATGTGAATGAGCTGCGGCTGCTGCGTGGTGCCGAGTAGCGACAAGGAACAGAAAGAGGGGGCAAGAAGTAGTTGTCGGTCAACGTGAGACTGCGGCGTTGCCCACGCGGCTCACTAGCGCGGCTTTGCCGCAACCCCTCATCGTGGTTCGTTGCGATCGCAGGAAATCACGAGCAATCGGACTGGAAAGAACGAGCTAGTCGTGCAATGCGGCGGAGAGCAACTCCCGTTGGCTTCATCGCCTCATCTTTCTGTCCGACATCTTTCTGTAGCCCGTTCTGCGGTCTCCATTGTCTGAAGAGCCCAACAGAAAGATGGGCGCGACCGAATTGCACGCAGCCAAACAACATTTTCCGAGCTAGTCCTCAACCAAGCAAACCCCACCGGGCTTGCCCCGGTGGAAACAGGCCTTTGCACTACTGGCTCATTCACTCGAATCGGAACAGCGAGTAGTGCAAAAACCCGCGAGTCACCGGGGCAAGCCCGGCGGGGACGTGAGAACTCGCAACGGTTCATGAGCCATGTCATGAGCCAGAGTTCACCTCATCACAAGGCGGGGCAGCGAGAACGGGAGCGGCTCAAAACAACTGCGGTGGGGGCGGTCTGGGGAGGCCCGTCCTTGCCCACGCTGCGGGTTGGTTTTGAGGGGCCTCGCACGGCTGCGTTTCGGGGGGGACCTAGCTACAATTCGCCAACTGAAATTGGCCCGTTTCCGCCAGCACCCCATCATTGCGAAGTCCGTTTCGAGGGCTGGTAGTTTCTCTCTCAAAAAGACCGTTTCGCCATGCACATTCTCTGTCAACGCACGACGCTCACGAATGCCTTTCAGACCGTGGCCGGTGTCGTGCCGAGCCGCACGACGAAGGACATTCTCAAGAACATCAAGCTGGTCGTCGCGGGTGGCAAAGCGACACTGATCGGCAACGACAGTGAGATCGGCATTCGCTGCAATCTGCCCGATATCGAAGCCGATTCCAGCGGCGAGGCACTCTTGCCGACCGCTCGCGTGTTGTCCGTCTTGCGCGAGCTGACCGACGACGTGGTGAAGCTTGAGATCACTGGCGATGCAATCTGGATTCGTTGCGGGTACAGCGAGTTCCGCCTCTCCGCCGAAGACCCCGCCGACTTCCCTCCGGTCGCCACGTTTGAGGACGAAGAGTACTTCGTCGTGAAGGCGGCGACGCTGAAGCAGCTGATCCACCGGACGATCTTCGCCACCGATACCGAAAGCACTCGCTATGCCCTCGGCGGCGTGCAGGTCGAGCTGACTTCCGAGCGAGCGACCTTCGCCGCGACCGACAGCCGCCGCTTGGCCGTCGTCGCGGGAGACTGCCGCACGGTCGGATCACCCGAGAAGCCCGCCACGCATCCCGTCGTTCCCTCGAAGGCGATGACGCTGCTTGAACGGAGCCTGACCAATGGCGAGGCGGAAGTTCACATTGCCATTCATGCCAACGACATCGCCGTCCGCTGCGAAGGGACGACGATCACGAGCCAACTCGTTCAAGGCCGTTTCCCCGACTGGCGCAAGGTCGTCCCGAACTCGTTCAAAGCGACGATCGACATGGTGGTCGCTCCGTTCTACGCCGCCATTCGACAGGCCCAGATCGTGACGAGCGAAGAGAGTCGCGGCGTCGATTTCACGTTCGGCAAGGGGACGCTGAAACTGAACAGCCAAGCGGCCGACATCGGTCAGTCGAAGATCGAACTGCCGATCCCGTTCGATGGTGACGAGATCAAGATCACGTTCGACCCGCGCTACGTCGCCGACTTCCTGAAGTCGCTCGACAGCGGCTCGCAGTTCCGCTGCCAACTTAGTACGCACGAAGACCCGGCGGTGTTCGCCACGGAAGACAACTACACCTACGTCATCATGCCACTGTCCCGTGATCGGTAGTCCCGTAGGGTAAGCGTCTCGCTTGCCCGTCTTACATTCAGAGGTCGGGCGTTTGAAAATGAAGAGCGGGCAAGCGAGACGCTTACCCTACGTTATTGAGGACTTGCCATGACCGGCTCACGCGACCCTCAACAGCTCTCATTCGCTCTCGCCGAGCTGATTGCGTTGCGCGGTTTCGCGAGAGTCCGCAGTGAGGACGAGTTGCAGGTCGCGTGGAAGTCGGTCGTGGGTGAGAGTCATGCCGGACAGACTCGGCCACTACAAGTTGTTCGCGGCACGTTGACAGTCTCGGTGGAGACGGCTCCGCTGCTGAATGAATTGGTTTCGTTTCAGTCGGCCGAGTTGCTCGGTCGGCTGAAGCAACAGTTTCCGCATCTGAATGTGAAGCGGTTGAAGTTTCGATTGAGTGGGATGTGACAGCGTAGGGTAAAGCGTCTCGCTTGCCCGCAAGAAACGCGTTGGTATGAAGGCGAAAGAACGGGCAAGCGAGACGCTTACCCTACGTCGCAGTTTTGGTTTCGAGTCCTCTGGAGAATCGTCCGTTGTCCGACCCGAACGTAGTAGCAGTGGAACCCGCGCTGTACGGCGCTGACCAGATCAAAGCCCTCAGCAACATCGAGGGAATTCGCACCCGGCCCGCCATGTACATCGGCGACACAGGGCCGCGCGGCCTGCACCATCTCGTCTATGAGGTCGTCGATAACTGCATCGACGAGGCTCTCAGCGGATATGGCAAGCTCATCACCGTGCAGATCAATCTGGACGGTAGCGTGACGACGGCCGATCAGGGGCGAGGCATTCCGGTTGGCCCGATGCCCGACCAAGGGAACAAGCCCGCGCTGGAAGTGGTTCTCACGAGCACTCACGCGGGAGGCAAGTTCGACCGCAAGGGTGGCTACTCGAAGGGGACCGGCGGACTACACGGCGTTGGGATCAAAGCAGTCAACGCGCTGAGCGAATGGCTGGAGGTCGAAGTCCGGCGTGAGGGGCATGTCTGGCAGATGGAGTTCTCGCGCGGAGCCGTCACCAGTCAGTTGCGTAAGCTCGGGGCAACCTCCGAGACGGGGACGCGAATGACGTTCAAGCCCGACGCCGAGATCTTCCCCGACACCAAGTACAGCTTCGACATACTGCAAAAGCGGCTGCAAGAGCTGGCGTTTCTCAACTCGGGCGTCGCGCTGAAGATCGCCGACGAGATCACCGGCCAGGCCGAGGAGTATTGCTACGAAGGGGGCTTGGTTGAGTTCGTTACGTTCCTCAACCGAACCGAGACGGCGCTCACTCCCGAAGTGATCCTGGTCAAAGGTGAGCTGGACATCACCGAGGTCGGCGTCGCGCTGCAATACAACGATGGCTACAACGAGAACGTCCGCTGCTTCACCAACAACAACATCCCCAACCCGGACGGCGGGACGCATCTGTCGGGCTTCCGCTCGGCAGTCACACGCGCGCTGAACAACTACGGCAAGAAAGAGGGCCTCTATAAAGACCTCGAGCCGACTGGCGACGATTTCCGCGAAGGGCTGACCGCCGTCATCAACGTCAACATCCCCGACCCTCAGTTCCAATCGCAGAACAAGACGAAGCTACTGAACGTCGAGGTCGAAGGAGCCGTGTCGAGCGTCACGTATGAGATTCTGACGAAGTACCTCGAAGAACATCCGGCTCATGCGAAACGCATTTGCCAGAAGGCGTCGCTCGCGGCGGAAGCGCGTGAAGCGGCACGCAAGCAGCGCGAGATGGTCCGTCGCAAGGGGGCACTCACCTCGGGCGGTCTCCCCGACAAGCTGCGCGACTGCCGCAGCCGCGAACTCGACATCACCGAGCTGTACCTCGTCGAAGGTGACTCGGCCGGTGGATCGGCCGATACCGGACGCGACTCGAACATCCAGGCGATCCTGCCGCTGCGAGGCAAGATTTTAAACGTCGAGAAGGCACAGCTCGTCAAGATTTTGGACAACGCCGAAATCTCGAACCTCTTCAAGGGGATCGGCATCCCACCGATGGCCGAGACCGAAGACATCACGAAGCGGCGCTATGGCAAGATCATCCTGATGACCGACGCCGACATCGACGGCAGTCACATTCGGACGCTGCTCCTGACGTTCATCTTCCGCCACATGCGCGGACTGGTCGAACACGGCTGCATCTACATCGCCCAGCCGCCGCTCTACAAGGTGACTCAGCGCAACAAGACGCGCTACGTCCAAACGCACGATCGCATGGTGACGGAACTGATCGAGCTGGGTCTCAACGGCAGCCGACTCGTTTTCCCGAACGGCGATGAGCTGGCGGGCGAGCACCTCGCGCGGATTGTCAAACAGATGCAGCGACTCGACGAACCGTTCGAGTTGCTCGAACGACGCGGCGTCACGCTGAAGCACATGCACGCGCGTGTCGGTGACGGAGACAAGCTGCCCGAGTTCCGCGTCTTTCTCGGCAAGCAGGAACATTGGTTCCACGATCGCGAAGAAGTCCGGCAGTTCGTCCAAGGCGAAGAGAAACGACTTGGCCGGGAACTCTCGGTCGCCGGTGCCAACGTCGTGAGACCCGTCGCGACGGAAGCCGCTCCCGTCGAGAACAGCCCCGCTCCTGCGACGGCTTCGACCGGTGATGCCACTCCCGCCGCTCCTGTGAAGGAGGAACTGCTGCAAGTCATCGACCTCCACGAAATCCGCACGATCAACCTAGGCATGATCGAGCTAAAGAGCTTCGGCATCCGACTCCCCGACCTTTACCCGGCAGGGAACAAAGACGGCGAGACATTCTTCCCGTTCAAGATCGTGCAAGACGATCACACGGTGAAGCTGACCAGCCTGCGCGAGCTGTTGCCGCAACTGCGTGACCTCGGCGAACGCGGGATGAAGGTCACGCGCTTTAAGGGCCTCGGCGAAATGGACGCGGAAGAACTGTGGGACACCACAATGGACCCGTCCGTCCGCACGCTGCTCAAGGTGACGATGTCCGATGCGGCCGCCGCCGATGAGATGTTCCGCGTCCTCATGGGCGACGCGGTCGAGCCCCGCCGCGAGTTCATCGAAAAGCACGCCCTCGACGTGAAAGATTTGGACGTGTGAAAGCTGAAGGCGTTGTCGCGCGAGCCGCTCGCCTTGTCCCGGCCTTGCAGTGCTTGAACTTACCCACATTCTTACAAGGTTTTCCGGTGTCTGTTCGCGGTAGTTGTTGCGTCTGACTCGTTAGGGGGCTTGGGGTTGCGTGTGTTGAGTGGGTTCTTGTCGTAGTGAGGCATGTCGGTTGCATAGCAGGTCGGGACGGT
>CAMAYU010000241.1 GCA_945862235.1 Schlesneria paludicola DSM 18645 | reverse complement strand
GTAGAAGACGCTGGTCCCACCCTTCACGTCTTCGTTGCGTCGCTCAAGGTAATCATTGAGGAACACGACCAGAGTCACCGCCACGGGCTTGGCCGTTGGCTGGCGGGACTCGACCAAGCCGAACTCCGCCAACCGGTCATGGAGCGAATTCGCCAG
This sequence comes from Schlesneria paludicola DSM 18645, assembly GCA_945862235.1. Taxonomy (GTDB): domain Bacteria; phylum Planctomycetota; class Planctomycetia; order Planctomycetales; family Planctomycetaceae; genus Schlesneria; species Schlesneria paludicola_A. The sequence goes on along the minus strand of CAMAYU010000241.1, from coordinate 8,999 downwards.
AGATGCCACCCATCGAGCGGTCTCAGAATCGAAAGAAGTCTGAGCCAGCTTGCAGGCGAGGATCGCTTCGACCTTCGTCTTGATGGCATCGGCCGACTTGGTGGGGCACTTGCCCAAGCCCAGCGTTTTGCGTTTGCCGTCGATGTTCTCGAACTGAATCGCACGTCTGCCATCGCCACGGTTGAGAATCGTTGCCATGTTACTTCCCCTTCCGCTTCGGAGCGGCTTTTGTTGCGGTCTTGTTGCGTGTTGCAGGTCGCAGTTCCAATCCAAAGTAATCGGCGAGCTTGTCGGCAGCGGCGAGACTGATGGACGACTCAGCCCGAGCGAACGGCATCAGGCTTTGCCGGATGACGCCCGTCTGTTGCTCCAAGGTGAGGAACGGCAACCCGCTCTCGTTGATGGCAGTCCGCAGCGTTTCAGTGATGTTGTGTTTGTCGGCCATAGTGTAGACAACTCTACAGACGAACTGGCGGGGCGTCAATTCTCGGTTGCTCATATTGTCGGTCGGTAGTTACGTGCGATCCTCGCGAACTGTTTCCGCGTTCAACCTTGAACTGCATTCGGAATCCCGTCTGGTCGAATGCTCGCCGGAACGCCTGCTCGACTTTTCCAAGATGCTCATTCGTGGTGAAAATGCAGTCGTGCAGCGTGAGGAAGAACACACTGGGAAACCGCGTCACGAGATCAGCCGCGACGGTCTCGATGACGATTTGAGATTCCGCACGATGGAGCAGTCGAATCAGGTTGGCGTGTTCACAGCCGTCTCGATTCATCCGGCGTATGAATCCGTAGACGCTGGGAAACAATCGCTGAAAGACGTCCTCGACGATGCTGGGATAGCGGCCTTTCTTCGCGATGACATCCGCCAAGAATCGCCGCTTGAACTCGTCGCGACCGATGTCGCTGTCGCGAAGTTGCCCGACCATGAAATCGTAGAATCGTCCCGTCTGGACGAGAGACAGGTAGTTCGCCCAGCCGTCCCATTCCACCCCGTTCCGATGGCCGGGACTAGAATCATATTTGCCTTTGCTTTGTTCCCCTTCTCTCTGCCTGTCCCCGTCCGTTCCTTGCTTGCCGTTCTCGCTGTCCCTGATGACCTTCGCCAACAGTGCCGGTTGGGCACACGACAGATCGACGAAGCCCAGCGGTTCCCCGTCTACGTGAAGTGATTCCCTCAGTTCGCGCTTCAGGCTGGAGATGTTGTTTGAGAGCCGCCCAAAGCGTCCGACGTTGCAGCGGAACTCGTGGTTCTCGATGTCCCTGACGAGGATGCCTTGAACGTCGAACGGGTTGCAGGTGGCAGGAAGATTTTCAAGAGTTCGTCGTGCTTCATGGCCATGAATCCGCAGACGGTGTTGCTGTTGGGCGAGTGCCAGATGTACAGGCTGCATTCGAGACAGCCGCTCGGCTTCCTGCTGATCGTGGAACGCCGCCAATCGGCCGATCAGCCGGGAGTCAGTCGCCGGGACGCGCACGTGCTTGTCCGCAACGAACCGTGCCGCCAAGCGAAACCCGAATGGTCGTTCGCCGACTTGGTAGGGGAACCGCTCGACGGCTCCGCCTTGCCGGAGTGCGTCAATCACGTCCGCATACGTGACCTGATACATGATGTTCTTGAGATGCTCGGCGCGTAGTCGAACGACACCAAGATCGTCAACGTCTCGTCGCGCCAGCTTGGTGAGAATCAGGCTCACGAAGTATCGCGCGTCATCCCACCGGCACAGTAGCGCGGGCGACGTAAGGAACTCGCCGGGGTGAAACGATTCGGGGAGAACGAACGAATAGGGCTTCATGCGTCACCCCCTCCCGCGTCGAAGGCGTCGCTGGCGATGCGGCGGATGGCTTCGTCCCACGGTAACGACGGATCGTCTTTCAGCATCTTCGCCACTTTGCGGTCTAAGGCGGGTACGTTCGCCGCGTCCGCATACTTGTCGGCTCCTACCTTCAGTTCTTCAAACCGGTGTTGGATGAATTCGTTCTTCAACGCCCGTCGAAAGGCTGCCTCTTGAGTCTCAGCATCGGGGATGATTTTCTTGACGCCGTTCTCAACGAGCTTGCCTTCAATGAACTTCACCAGATCGGCGGATGTGAAGGCGTTCAACTCAACACGTCGTCCACCGCTGATGAACGCAGCTTCCTCGTCCGTCGCACCGTTTTTGAGGAGGTTCGCTCGGATCGAACGCGGCGCTGCCTTCGTGTAAAACGCCTCCGATTCAAGATCCCACTTTTCCACATCCTTCAACCGGAGTCCAAGATCGACAGCGCGAATCTTGTGCAGGAATGTGTAACGATCCGAAGACTTCGACAGCGTGCTACAAATTGAGAAGCCCGCCTTGTCGAAGTCATGCAGCACCAGGAGCGGGATGTCATGTTTGCCGCATATGTGATCGACAAGTTGGCGGCTGGCGACGACGCTTTGCCCCTTCGTCGACATGATGCCAATGTCGAATCGCTCAGCCAGTTTCACTTGCGCGAGCAACGGGGCGAAGCCCTCTTTTTCAATGAACAGGATTGCACCGTACCGATGCTCGGGACCGTGCGTCGGGTACAAGTCGGCGGGATCGTATGACGCCTCATCCGTGTCCGGTGAGTCGCAGAGATACCGCCGCACGTCCAGCGTCCCCAACGCCACTTCGCGTTTCGTGTGCGGTTCGGTGAAGTGTCCGCGCGCGTCGAACACCACGTCCCAACCGGCAGTCTTCGACGGGTTGCCCCGCATGTAGGCTGGCAGCAGCGTCTGCGTGAAATACTTGTCGTCCAGCGCGTCGTCGGTGATGCCTTGGATGAGCCGACGAACGGCGTACATGATCTGACGTGCATGTGCCACGAGCCTGCCTAACGTACCGCCGTCACTGACGGCGATATAGGCGGCTTCTATATGCTCACTGACGGCTTCCTTCAGCGTCGTGCGTTGGCTGCTGGTCATCGCCTGCCTGCGCCGGGATTGTGCGGATGCGCTTCGCTCTTCCGCCATGCGCTGTTTCGCCCATTTCTTGGTGACTCGCCGTACCGAGTCGATGATGCTTGTGGCGTTACATCCTTCGATGACGATGGCCGACTTGCCTCGATCCGTGTACGCCACGCGCGGACACGTCAGATGAATCAGCAGCACAACCGGCTCGTCAGCCGTGGCACGCTGGTTGGCCAGAATGGTGTCGAGGCTCTGCCCGTAGTCCCCCAGTTCCCTGAACGGAGACAGGATGCACGGTGAAAAGTTGACGCCGGTGATGATTCGTCGGCGCTCCGCAGTCGGACACCAAGCGAACGCCATTTCGATGATCCACGGCAGTCCGTCCTGTTCGTCGCACGTCCGGTGATACGCGAAGCTGTCCATCTCGCATCCCAACGCGGCGAACTTTGCCACGAGATGCTCCTTGCCGATGATCCCCAGCAGCGTCGGTTTGATCGGCTTGCTCGCGGCCTTCATCGCGTCCAACAGCTTGCCGAGCACCACCTCGTCCAGACTCGCGCCGTCCGGGTTGACGAGTGCCGTGAGCGGAGCGCGGTGGAGTCCCGTGGCGTCCAGCACGGCCCTCTGCTTGCCGGTGGATGACAACCCCCGGAACTCGGCGACCAGTTCTCTGACGGTTCGCTCGTTGTCTCGTCCGGCGTCTTTTGTGAGATAGGCCGCCACCAGCCGCGCGAAGTGTTCCGGCTCGTACCAATGCGGCGATGTTGGATCGGACGGCTTCCACTTTCGCCACGTCGGATCGGTGGATGTCACGTCCAGCAACCGCTCACCGTGCCAGTCCAATCGCAGGGAAACGTGTGGATTGACGAACGTGAAGTCGTCGGCAATTTGTAAGAATCGCGACTTTGTGAGAGTGAGTGAGCTAGATGAATCGTCCTCGTCGTCCTCATCGAAATCGTCGTTTCTTACAATTTGGTCCGCGTCGTCATCACCCTCATCGGCTTCCTCGTTTTGTAAGAATCGCAACTTTTCATCAGCGTGTGAGCTAGTTGAATGGACGGTAATGGAAGTCCCGTTTTTTACAATTTGGTCATCGTGCTGGACGTGTTCGATGATCGGCTGTTGCCGGATGCGGTCCACCCGCAGCGTGATTTCGTGGCGGATGCCGCCAGCCGAAATGGTGACGTGTCCGCTCTCGCCGTCGAGCACGAACGGCATCGCAACCACCGTCTTGAGCGCGTTCCCCTGCGCGCCACGGCAGGGCGACACGTAGGCTTCCCGACTGCTGATTCGCACCGAGAAGTCGAGCACGCCGGTCACCACTTCGGGCGGAATGCCGGGGCCGTTGTCTGCTACCGTCAGACCGCGTTCATCAACGGTGACGGTGATGTCCGGTGCGACGCTGGATTCTTCGCAGGCGTCTAGGGCGTTGTCGATCAGCTCCTTGAGCAGCACCAACGGCCAGTCGGACTTGGAGTGTCCGATCTGTGCCGTCAATTCCTTCTCGCTCATGAAGTCCATCAGGCGCGACGTGGTGAACGTCTCACGTCTCAGTTCGTGGACCGCCACGATGGCTTGGTGATCGTCGTTGTGTTTTCGCTTTGTTGATCGCGGGGATAAGATGGCCATCGTCGAGTTTTCCTTTCGGACGGCGGACGAGCCTTTGCGTGGGGCGTCCGCCGTTCGTATTTGTGGGAATGCAATCCGCAGCGTCGGACATCGACGCGCGGCGGGGCGTCAGTTCGATGTCGATGCCGTCTGAGCGGCGATCCATTCGCGGAGTCGCTCGACCGAGTACAGGACGCGGGGATTGCTAGAGTCGGCCCGGCCGATCCTCACGGACACAATCGGCCCGCGCGGGGCGGTCACCGCGAACAGCGTCCGCTCGCTCACAGACAGCATCCGAGCGGCCTGTCGCGCGGGGACCAGCAGCACGTCACCACCGGGGCCAATCGAGGTGACGCCGGTCGTAGTCGTCGTGGTTCGGGGGCCGGTCTCACGCATGGTGAACAGCCTCCCTGCCGGTGTCAGTCGATGACGCTGACAGCCGGTCATGGTCGCGGCGTCGCTCGGACAGTCGCAACAGGCTCCGCAGGATGCGGGCGGCGCGGTACGTCATCCCGAGTCGGCGGCGTACCTCGGTTGGATCGGGGATGATGTCGAGGGGATCGGGCGGGGCAGTCGTGGCGGTCATGCGTTGGTCTCCAGTGTCGAGGATGAGTCGGACACGGAAGAGAGTCGCAGACGGGCCGGACACGGTTAGGGACAGCGTGTCCCTACTGGTGTCCGGCAGGCGGACAGGTCATCCACGATCAGGCGAACAGCGTCTTTGGTCTCCGACCACTCGACGCGGACGTGAAAGATGTTCGCTTCAACTAGAGTTTTCTCGGCTCGACGAACCGTCTTGCGGACGGTCTCAATTCCAACATCGTTCGACCAGCACGCTTTACGGAGTGAGGTAATTGGAACGGAGCGTGGTTGCCGCCAGAGATAGTCAATCACTTTGAACTGTTGGTTCTTCAATACGTCCACGATGTCACGCGGAAGTCCGCCACGAACCGAGTGGCTCGATGCGCCCCCGTCATCGACCGGCGTCCCCTCACTCTTCGGAACGGCGAGCGATGGTAATGCAGGAGCGATCGGCGCGGGCGATTCAGTTACGGTCAGCCACTCCGTCAATTGTTGGGAGAGATATGCGCAAACTGTTGCCACGTCGTCCGCGAACTGTTGGTACTTCGATGGCCCGATGAGTACGGCCGATGCGGCAAGGTTTCGTTGGTGCTTCCAGTGATACTTTCGGATCGCAAACTTTCCACGCCACTCACTCGGCACGAAGGCACTACCGGGATTGAGCGACATTCCCGGAACGCACTGGCTCAGCCACTGTTGCAAATGTGAGGCGAAGGCCGCCTGCATCCACGCCAACACGGTGTCCTCGTCTACCTCGGCAGTTGGTGACTCCAACTCCTCCCTTGCATAGTCCACATCCTTGCTCAGTTCGAGCCACTGCAAGAGCCAACGGTCATTCAAGTTGAATGGCCAAAGAAACTCCCAGCCCGCTGGCCAACGGTCACGGCCGTCCGATGACCCGTCGAACAAGAAACCGGCGTCATTGATGTACTTGGCCGCGTCTGCCACCAAGCGCGGCAAGTTGCGCGGAGTCGCATCCACCTCGAAGAGCCGTTTCGACAAGACCTGCAATCGGTCCCGCAACGACGGCGCGGACAGCACCTCGTACCGAATAGCCATCACCAAGACTCCTCATCAAACACAGACGGGCCGCCCTCGCCGGGACGCGGGATGAGGTCCGCATCACTTCGGCGAGGGTCGGTTTCCTCGACGCGCCGTAGCTAATCAGCGTGCCAAACCCGCCTATTGGAACAACGTCAGTCGCGTTCATCGGATCACGGACGATCCGCCACGGCTTGCAACTTCTCACAAGTTTGAGCCAGTCCCGGTGAATGGAAGCAACGTGTTCTGACAGCGTCAGTCAACCGCCAACGGATCACGAAACCGGACTGGCAATTCGCCGCCACTGATCCGGGTCCAGCCTGATTACGAGTGGCCAGTCGTTCATCCTCCAAAAGAAAGCGAGAGTCCCGTCGTCACAGACGGCTGCTTCTGGCTGAGGTACGTCGCGTCCGTAGTGGGCGGTGAGTGCCGGGGCATGGAGAGCAGTGCAGATGGCGAACATGTTGTCGCCGCTTTCAGTGATCTCGAAGTCTTCGAGGGTCTCGGCTTTGAGTGCGAGTACGTTAGGTCGTGTCATGTGCGGTTCCTGTTGGAGAGAGTGAACAAAAGAGGGAGTGCAAGTTTGCACTCCCTCGACGATGGAAAAGTTGGCCTCGCCACGGATAGGCGACTGAGAGGCCGGTCAGTCAAAGAAACTGAGGGAGTGCCCACCGCTTCCAAGTGGCTTACGGGCAGATCACGGCAACATGACGTTAAGCCGAGTGGGCCAACTGCGTGGCGGGGTGAGATGTGCAGGCCCGGTACGTCGGTGGGCCATAGCACGGAGCAGCGTCCCTACACAGCAGGAGGGACAGACGAGCTTGCCCCCAGCGAGGGTGGGGATTGAAGTTCGCGCTCGCGGCGTTCAACAGGCCATCCGGCTCACTGCCCACGGTGGACAGTGAGGATTCACCCCGGATGGTGAGCAGAAGGCTGCAAGCAATTCGCAGCCTCTATCTACAATCGGGGTTTCAATTCGCGAAACCCCTCACAAAATTCGTTTCGTTGGTCGGGGCAAAGTTGTCGCGGCCCTCACCCTCATCGTCAAAACTCGGTCGAAACACGCCAAAAAAAGTTTCGGCAGACAGATCGGAGTCTCGCACTTGGATGTTGTCACGGTCATTTCCTCCCCCCTATACGGTGCCTAGCTAGGAGGGCGTTGAAATAACGCGCTCCTACCAGTATCGGCAAAACTCGGTCGAAACAGGCCAAAAAATGTTCCTGCGAAACAAAGTGAGGGGGTTCGGCGGTCTCGACCCATCAAGGCGAGTTTGCGTTTCTGCGGTCGCGGCGAATGCAATTACCCTCGGCATGAACTCTTCCCCTTGTTCGCGTTTCGATCGCCGGTCGGACGTCGATGGCGTCTAGCTACACGCCCCGAAATCGCCGAAACCGGAACCGAATTTCCGCCCGCGCCGCAGCTTTTTTCCCTTTTCGTTTTACGCGGGACTCGACGAGTCGCTCCGACCGTATTCGACCGCTCGACAGTCGAATCGGCGAACTATCTGCCGCGTTTTGGTTTTTTTTTGAAAATCGCGTCGAAGGCCAAAATCCGCGCCGATATTTCCAGCCTGTATGCAATTCGGGACGGCACGGCAACACTCTGACCACAAAGGCGGTGACTCGACGAACCATGCACGCTCGAATTCGTCCACGGGCGACAGCGGCCACGGACACGGACGCAGCATCCGCCTCCCGGTACACTGCGCTCGTCGATCGCATCCAACTCCAACAGTCGCAAACGGTTCGCCGATTCGTCACCGAACTTGCAATTTTTGCGGCAAAAAACGCCACCGCCCGGAGAACCTCAAAATGAGTACTCTCGAAGAGGTCAAAGTCTGCACCCGATGCGCTTGCGATCAACCCCTCGCAAACTTCAAACGCCGTTCCAAGTCGCAAGGTCAACGGTTGTCGTGGTGTCGCGATTGTGTGAACGAGTCGGCTCGACTACTCACCGCGCGGAAGCGGGCAGCCGCTCTCGGGCAGGTGATCAACGACGTGCGTTACGACAGCAGCGAGGCGCAGATCGTGGCCGTCGTCCAAGCGGCGTGCCGTCGATTCGGCGGCGTCGAGGCGTTCGGGAGAAGACTCGCCGATTTGATGAAAAGTGACGATCCGCGAATCGCGTTCGGCGCGATGGAACTGCTGGTCTGTCTCGTCGTCGCGCCAGTTGTTGACACTGAGATGAGCCGCGTTTACCGCAAGGCTTGCCGAAAAATAAAAAACTCCACGAGGGCCAGCCCAATCAGCAGGAGCTTGTAGCTCTCGTCCCGTGTGCGGAATCCGTCACTCAACTCCACGCGACACTCAATGGATTGGGCGGGCAGAGAATGCGGCCTTGAGTAACTTCGACAGCGACTCGTCTATTCTACAAAACTGATAATTCCCGAAATTTGAATTTTCGATTCCATAACATGTCTCTGCACAACGACTAAAAACTCGGCGTCCACAATTGTGGACGTTTTACAGCCGCCCTGGTGGACGTTTCACGTCGCGAGCGTGCTGCAAGCTGCGTGCATCCTCCCGCGTCGCTCCCTGCGGATGCGATCCGGCGGTTATTGGATGGCTTCGGCAACCAGTACGACGGTGAGCAGATCGTCGCCATCGACAAGGCTACTCGGGACGGTCACTTGGAGTTCCTCGTGCCAGAAGTCTACCGACTGCGGATTCCGTCACCATCGGTGAACTGAGAAACCATCGTGACGGGTTTCTCCGTCGCGCTCCCGTCAGGTACTGCTGGTGCCGAAAGCGGAGGCCAAGCGTCCACAATTATGGACGCCGAAATAGGCAAAAACCGCTATGTTTTCCGGTGACGGAACTTTTTCCGTAACCGGGAGGCGTGGTTCACGGGCCA
>CAMAYU010000240.1 GCA_945862235.1 Schlesneria paludicola DSM 18645 | reverse complement strand
GGCAGCTCGGTCGGTTTGACGTAGAACTCGGCGAGATCGAGTTTGCCTTTGGCTTCGGACTCGGCCAGTTGGAGTCGCTTCTCCAAGCGAGAGATGCGTAGTTCGAGCAGCGGGTGGAGTTTGAATTCGTTCGCACCCTTCGAGCGCGGGACGGTGGGATAGCCGAGTTGCCGTTGTAAGGCGGCGAAGAGATAGAGCGGGTCTTTGCCGCGATTGGCGCGTGCGATGCGGCCTTCCTGGCGACCGAACAGTGTCGGGACCGATGGCTCGTAGGCGGCGTTGCTGGTCTTGCGACGTTCCTCGACGAAGAAGGCCGAGCGGTAGTAGATCAGGTCCGCGAACTCGACCATGCCGATTTGCTGTCGCGCGCGGGCGATCCATTCGCGCCAATCGGCGTCGAACATCGGGTCGTTGGCGATGGCCGTCATGCCGTCCTGATAACCGAGCCGGTTCCGCGAGATGCACTCGAACTGATACACGAACAGCCCTGCGGGCGAGGCGGACTCGGCGCGAAACTGGGCCTCGCGTTCGAGGATTTGAAAGGCGACGCGCGGATCGAACTTGGCCCGATCGGCTTCGGATCGCTCCATAACGAACGCTTGGAACGGCGCGAAGTAATGGCCCAGCAGCTTCATCCCCTCGCAGAGCCGGCCCTTCAACATCAGTTCGCCACGCAGCACGTCGAGCGCCAGAGGCAGCTTCGTCGTGGCGAGGATCTCTTCACGAATGCTCGCCAAGATTTCTTGCGACGGCAGGTCTTCGTCCAGCCGCTCGTAAAACGTGCGGAAGAAATAGGCCTGTTCGATGTACTCTTCGCGGTCGAGTAACGGCATGAGGGACTCGGCGTTCTGGTGAGCGAAAGGACGGTCGATTCGATCACGCCGACGGCAGCGAACTTTCACTGGGCTGTGGTGCGAGCGTTCGGTCGGGAGCATCGAGGAACGATTGCAGGATGATCTGCGCTGCGAGTTTATCCAGCCGGTCCTTCCCTTGCTCGGGCGAGATCCCCTGCTGCCACAGCAGCAACTCCGCCTGGCTGGAGGAATGGCGTTCGTCCCAGAAGGCGACCGGTCGGCGCGTGTGCTCGGACAACCACTTGCCGAAGCGCCGGACCACCTGTGCCTGATCCCCCTCGATGCCATCCAATCGAACGGGCAGCCCGAGGACGAAACCGACCGCGCGATAGTCCTCGATCAGCTCACGCAGATGCTTGATGTTTTGCTCGGGGATGTTGCGGACCTGCCAGGTCTCGACGGGAACAGCTACCGTTTGGTCGGAGTTGCAGACGGCAACACCCAGCCGTTTGGTCCCGAAGTCCAAGCCGAGCAACGCGCCCGTGGCAGGGACCGAGGCTAGGGCAGGTGACGATTCGGTTGTCGGGGGATTTAAAGGTTGAGTCATGCGGCGATTGTTCTGGCGGTGCAGCCCGCCGTCAATCGGGTTGGGTGAGTTCGGCGGGGATGTGTCCCGAGCAACCAGTCTCAGCCTCCCCATTTAAGCCTGACGCGCGAGCGAAGGATGCCTGGCAACAGAACCTTCGCTCACGCGTCAGGCTTTGAACTTTGGCGGCTACTTCATCAGTCCGAGTTGCCTGCGGATGTCGGCTTGAATGTCATCGGCGGGGAGGCGGCCATCGGTTTGGATGACCAGTTCTTTTCGTCGGAAGAGGTCCAAGATCGGTTCGGTCTTGGTGCGGTAATCCTGCAAACGTTGACGCAGTCCGTCTTCGTTGTCGTCACTGCGGACGATCAGCTTCCCGCCGCAAACATCGCATGTTTCGAGATCGGCCGGTCGGTGGTGGATCAGGTTGTAATCAAGACCGCACTGGCTACAGAGTCGCCGTGCGAGGACACGCTCGAAGACGACTTCGTCCGGCACGTCGATGTGGATCACGGCGTCGATGTCGTAGCTTTCGATAAAGAACTCGGCTTGCGACCGGTTGCGCGGGAAGCCGTCGAGGATGAAGCCGAAGTTCCAGTTGTGGAGAGCCAGCCGGTCTCGCACGATCTGCTCGACGTTCTCATCGTCCACCATTTTGCCGTCGGCGATGAGTCGCTTGATCCGGGCACCGAGCTTCGTGTGCGACTGGATGTGCCAACGAAAGATGTCTCCGACTGAGATGTGGACCAGATCAAAGTCCTGCTTGAGCCGCTTCGCCTGCGTCCCTTTGCCGCAGCCCTGCGCCCCCATGATGACGTACTTGTGCATGTTGCCCTTCGTGATGGATTCGATCGCCGCGGATGTCGCGTTTCGGTCGGAGTCTAGCAGCCGGTTCGGCCCACCCGCGAGGCATCCGGGACGGCGGCTCGTTCGACTGGCAGGGCTGCTTGGCGAACGGGCAGGTCGATCCCGGACGTGGCGGCGCGGCTGTGATCCATAACCAACAACCCCTTGAAAACAAGCCGTTTCGCGAGAAATCTGGCTCCCGGTCGAGCAAGGCACGCTTCTTGCGTTCGGGTCGAGAGCAAACTTCGGTTTGCCCGTCTTTTTTGAGATGGCCTGTGCGTCTGCCGAGGCGACCGAACGGATGAACACGGTTCGCGGGCAGAACGCTTTTCTTGTGGTGGCAGGGAAGGTCTGAACGGATCCGGATTGACGAAGTACTCGAACAAAAAAGGATGATGGCTATGTGGCGATTGTGGGCGCTCGCACCGTTGACGGGACTGCTGCTGGTTTGCGGCGGTTCCATGAATTCACTGTTGGCTCAGGACGGAGACAAGCCGGCTGAGGCGGCTGCCGTGGTGGCACCGGTTGAGGCGGCGGTAGCCGCCGTGGAGGCCGTTCCGGCGGCGGCCGCGGCCGCGACACCCGCTTATCTTGGCGGGACGTATGACACTGGTTCGATTGCGTGGTTGATGGTCAGCTCGGCCTTGGTCTTCTTCATGATGCCCGGCCTGGCGTTGTTCTACGGTGGAATGTGCCGTGCCAAGAACGTGTTGAACATGTTCATGTGCGTCATGGTCTGCGTGCCGATCGTCGCCATTCAATGGGTGCTGGTTGGCTACAACTTCTCGTTCGCAGTTCCTTCGGCCATCACCAGTGATGGCGGCAAGGACGACAAGGGTGTCGATAAGCCCAAGCTCAGCTATCTCGGCTGGGACGCGGGACTGGTCGGGATGAGTTCCTTCTCGGAGATGGCTCCGGAAAGCCCGAACTTCTACGGCAAGATCGTCACCAGCGGTGACACCACGGGAGCCGCTCCAACGGGTGTTCCCGAGTTGCTCTTCGCGATGTTCCAGATGATGTTCGCGATCATCACTCCCGCCCTGATCGTGGGAGCCATCGCCGAGCGAGTGAAGTTCAGTGCATGGTGCGTGTTCGTGCTGCTCTGGACGACGATCGTCTACGACCCGGTCTGTCACTGGGTCTGGAACGTGAACGGTTGGTTGTTCCAAGCGGGTGTGTATGACTTCGCTGGTGGAACAGTGGTTCACGTGTTGGCCGGAACCTCGGCCCTCGCTTTGATCCTGCTGCTGCCTCAACGCAAGGGCTTCCCACAGGGACCGTTCCTGCCACACAGTATCGGTTGGACGCTGATGGGAGCCGGGTTGCTGATGGTCGGTTGGTTCGGCTTCAACGCCGGTTCGGCCATTGCCGTCGGTAAGGACTTCTTGCCGGTATCGGCCGCCGTCGCGGTTCTCGCCTTCGCCACGACGGCGATCGCCGGAAGTGCCGCTGCGGGATCATGGATGGTGGCCGAGTGGATTCATGTCGGTAAGCCGACTGCGTTGGGTGTTGCTTCGGGAATCGTGGCCGGTCTGGTTGCGATCACGCCCTGTGCCGGACACGTCAGTCCCGGCGGAGCACTCATCATCGGTCTGCTCGGCGGCGTGGTCTGCTTCCTCGGTGTGCAAGCCAAGCAAATCTTCAAGTACGACGATTCACTCGACGTGGTCGGTGTTCACGGTGTCGGCGGTGCGCTCGGGGCACTCCTCGTTGGCTACTTCGCGGTTCGTCCCGCCGCAGGCAACATGGCTCAGGTGATGTTGCAGTTGGAAGGTGTCGCCGTGGCCGCCATCTACGGCTTCGTCATGACGCTGATCATTGGCTTCATCATCCACAAGACGATGGGCTTCACCGTGACGGGCAATGAGCAAGACGAAGGTCTCGACTCCATCGAACATGGCGAGACGGCCTATCGGTTGAACTGATTCTCATCGGTTCCAACAGCCCTGTTTCAACCGCCGCCCGGTTCGTTCGCGAACCGGGCGGTTTCGTTTTGGGACTCACACCAACCCGCAGCGTGAGCAAGGACGAAGTCGTCTGTTTTCATCCTGAAAGGATGAGTCGAGCCGCGCGACGAAGACGGGATTGAGTTTCAGGGGTCAGGTGGTTCAAAGTTCATTTTTCGCCGCGAAAAATGAACTTTGAACCACCTGACCCCGGCTTTCCCGAGTCGAACGGCCTCTCCCTTGCTCACGCGGCGGGTTAGTGAAGACGACTCAACCCGTCAGTCGCTTCCGCGTGTTGGGTCTCAAGCGGCGGCGGACTTCGGGCATCAGTCCGTAAGCCAGGGCGAGGACTTTCAGCGGATGGAGCGTTGGCAGCGGTGAACGCTGCTCCATTTGCAGGCGGCAACTGCTGCACTCGGTCAGTCCGAGTTCATGACCTGGCGCGCGCATCAGTTCGATCAGTTCGCGACCCATCTCGATGGAGTCCGCGAAGTTTTCTTTCGTCAGTCCGAACGGCCCCGCCATGCCCGAGCAACCGGCGCCCGCGCGTTGAGTCTCGAAGCGCGGGATCAGTCGGCACAGATCGGCCAGCGGGGTCGAGTGGCCCAGCACCTTGAGATGGCACGGCGTGTGATAGGTCGCGGTCAGCGGTAGCTCGCTGAAGTTCGTTCGCAGCGTTCCCGCGCGATGCAGTCCTGCGAGGAACGCGCCCGCTTCGATGACGTGATCGGCGACGATCTGCGTGTCGGGGTGATCGATCAGTCGCGGGTACTCGTACTTCAAACAGACGGCGGCGGTTGGCTCAGTGCAGACGATCGGACAGCCTTCGCGCGCGAACTCGGCCAGCACGCGGACGTTCTGTTCGGCGAGTCCTCGTGCGGCATCGAGGTCTCCCATCGTGAGCAGCGCCATGCCCGACGAGACCTGTCGATGCGGGACGTGCAGCGTCTGACCGTTGTGATCCAGGATGCGTGCAAACGCGAAAGCCAGTTCGGGATCGTGATAGTTCGCGAAGTGATCGACGAAGTACACGACGGGCTGGCCTCCCTTCATCGTCACCGGCGGCGCGGTCCAGGCACGCGGGATGCTGCTCAAAAACGAACGGCCGGCGAACGGAGGCAATCGGCGTTCCGCGGCGACTCCGACAACGCGCTCCAACAGCCAGCGCGAGCTGCCCGACGCGAGCAACGGATTCACGAGCCACGACGCGCGGCACAGCCATTCGCCCCATGTGTGGACGCGCGCGAGGAACCAGTCGGATGTGGCCGGACCATGCGTGGCGAGGTGTTGCGCCTTGGCTTCGATCATCAGGTGCGGCACATCGACGTGGTTGACGCACTCCAACCGACACTGCCCGCAGTTGAAGCACTTCTTCGCGAGCTGCCCCAAGTCGGGCGAGGACAGTTCGTGAACGGAGACGCGGCCGTCCACGATGGCTCGCACCGCGTTGGCCTTCGCGCGCGGCGTGCGATCTTCGGAGGACTCGGCTCGAAAGAACGGACACATCCGCAGCGACGGCTCTTGCGTCCGGCACCCACCGCAACCGTGGCACGCTGTCGCCGCCGTCGCGAACTCGGTCGCGGACCAGTTGAGTTGCAGGTCGTACAAGTCGGGCTGCGGTTCCACGGCGGGACGGAGATGCCTCACCGTGAGATGCGGGTCGTCGGACAACACTTTGCCGGGATTGAGCAAGTTGTGCGGATCGAAGATTTCTTTGATCTCTTGAAAGACGCGATATAGCTCGCCGTACTGCGATCTGAGGAACGCGGTGCGAGACAGACCGAGACCATGCTCACCGCTGATCGACCCGCCGACCGAGAGCGCCGCGTGATAGAGGTCACGCGCGAGGGCCTCCAAACGCGGGCCGTCTCGCGGAGTGGGCAGTGGCAGGAACGGGCGAATG
Source organism: Schlesneria paludicola DSM 18645 (assembly GCA_945862235.1). GTDB lineage: Bacteria > Planctomycetota > Planctomycetia > Planctomycetales > Planctomycetaceae > Schlesneria > Schlesneria paludicola_A. Next base: position 3,202 of record CAMAYU010000240.1, on the reverse strand, counting down.
TGAAGTTGACCCGATGCCGCGTGCGAATAGAGCGACGCTGTCACTTCATGCCGTTGCAATACTCGCCGCATCCGCACGACGAACTCTTCCAACGCGGCCGGCGGGACCGAAATGTCTTCCACGAACGGCACCGGACTACTGCTCGGGCCACGGACCCCGTTGAGTAACGGGACGACGCGATGTGGCAACGACCAGAGGAACTCTAACTCTTCCGGCGTGCGCGCCACGAAGGCGGTCGCGCCCGAATCGGGGAGTTCCCCGAGTCGCCTCGCCAGCGAAGTCAGTTTGCCCGCGATTTCGTTCTCGCTGAACCCGACATGCTCGACGAGCAGCGCCGCTTCGGCCGCTGCAGGGAGCAGTCGTTCAAAACGGGGATCGGTGTCTCGCGCGAGTGTGAGCAAACGGCGGTCGAGCAGATCGCAGGCACTCGGCCCGTCCTCGACGATGCGTCCCACCGCGCGCACCGCCCCATCGAGCGATCCGAACGAGATCAGCATCGCACCTCGATGAGCGGGCAGCGGTGTCGTCTTCAACACCGCCGACGTGAACAGCGCGAGCGTCCCTTCCGAACCGACGAGCAATCGCGGCAAGTGCAGGTGCATCGTGGTGAGGACGCCGCGCAGGAAATACCCCGCGCGGTTGCGAGGCAGGTTGGCGGGCTGACGCAGCGCGATCAAGTCTGCGTGTCGGGCCAGCACGGCCGCGAGTCGGTTCACCACATCGCGCTTCGCCAGCAGACCACTCGCGCTGAATCCGGCATGAGACGGACTTTCGATCGACGAGAGAGGGGCATCGAGCGATTCGACCTCAGCATTGAAGCTCGCGCCGCTGGCCAAGATCGCGTCGAGTGAAATGACATGATCGCGCGTCGAGCCGACGCGCGGCGAGTGCGATCCGGCGGCATCGAGCGCGAGCATACTTCCAATCGTCGTCGTCGCCGTATTCGACGGATCGGGTGCGAAGCAGCGTCCCGTCTGAGCCAACACGCGGTTGAGACGACTGTGTACGACGCCCGCCTGCACGCGCACGGTTTGCTCGCCGATCTCTTCAATCGCGTGCATGTGCCGCGAGAAATCGACGACGATCCCGGCCCCGAGTGCCTCGCCGCCGACACTCGTCCCCGCCCCGCGTGCGACGAGCGGCAACTGCTCACTCGCCGCGTACTTCACCAGCGTCAGCAGGTCCTCGCGATCCAGCGGACACGCGACCGCGAGCGGCGTGATCTGATGCAGACTTCCGTCCGAGGCATACAGCGCCGTCGAAACCGCATCGCACCGAAGCTCGCCTCGGAACAATCCAGCCAAGTCTTCGACGAGTCGCGCCTGACGAGTGTCCATTCAGATGACTTTCCCGCTCTCCGCCTGTTTGAGCCGAATGGCTTCCTGACGATAGCGTTCGTTCACTTCGAGGTCGAACGCGGCCACTTGATCGAGGCGCGGGATGCCTCGATACCGCGCGTGGCAGCGGTAACAGACCAGACAGTCCCGCATCACTGCGTACATCACCATGTCGGCCAGCGCGAAGGCCATCAGCGTGCCGAGCGACCATTCCGGCTGCATCTGCATCATGAACCAAGTGCTGATCGCGACTCCAATCGCCACGATCGTGACGCCGACCTTGGGCGAGAAGTCTTTCTGCCGCCAGAGATCGCCACAGCCGCAGACCAAGCAGCGCGTCGGAGTCTCGTCACGAACGTCTCCCTCGACAACCGGCTTCGTCCAGCCGCAGTCAGTACACATCACGCCACGACTCGCCGCAGTCGCTTCACCGCGAGCAGGCTTGAGGCACTTGGGACAATCGAAGGAGATGAACATGGGAATGGTTGAGGGTCTAGGGTTGAAGGTTGAGGGTCAGATTAGGAGTCGAGGCTGTTCTTGAGTCCGCTGAGCATTCGACTCAAACGGTCGGCGGCGGCGTAGAGTCGATCGAAGTTCGGTTGGTCGAGAAAGTTTTGGCGTTTGGCTATCGAGAGTTGCGAGACGGTTTCCAGTAATGAGCCGAAGGCGATCTCGATGAACCGTCCAAATTCTTTTCGAGACGAACGACTGCTTCCTTCCGCGATGTTTGACGAAATTGAGACGGACGCTCGCCTGAGCTGGTTGGTTAGTCCAAATCGCTCGTCACTCGGAAACGAGCGTGTTGTGGCATACACATCGTCCGAGTACTCGATGGCCAGTTGCCGAACGTCGAGCTTCTCGAAACCAAACATCCCTCGACTCCTTCTCTGACCCTCAACCGTCAACCCTAGACCCTCAACCTTCCTCACAACGGCACGCGCAGTTCTGCATACAGCAATGCCGCCGCCATTTCTCCGATGAAGACCAGGATCACTCCCGCGAACAGCACTCCGGTCGCGGCTTGAGTGTTGCGGTATCTCAGGATGCGAACGGCCATCACGGCGATGGCCAGTGGGCCGAGGATTCCGGCCAGCCAACGCATGGCGAACCACGTCCAATGGGTGCCGTTGTGCAGAACCGCTCCCGCGAGGAACCAGCCTGCGGCCGAGACCAGCAACCTCAACACGACTGCGGCACCGAAGTACAGACTGAGCTGCTTCAGCGGTTCGATCGACATCGTCGGCGCGGTCAAGTACCAGTGACCGAGCAGCATCCCCGTAACGGCTCCCCCGAGAACGGCTGCTGTGGCGAGGTTGGAGAGGAACGAGAACGCACCCGGCACCGTCACCAGCAATCCAAAGCCGCCTCGCGACAGCAGCAGACTCGTGACGGCCGCTGTCAAAATGAGCGAGACAAAAACCGCCCCGGCCGGTCTCCGGTCGAGCGTCCACACGACCGAGCCAACATACGCGAGAAGGGCCACTACGCCGGTACTGACTCGCGCCGCGAACACCCAGCGTGCTTCGAGCGGCTCGCCGGACAGATCGATCAGCCGCCCCAGCGTCAGTAGGGCGAGGACACTCAACCCCAACACGATCAGCATCTGGATGCGGAAGAAGCCGGACGTGACTTGGGCACGCGGCATCACGGCCCACATCAGGCTCATTCCACAGATAAGTAACAAAGCAAACTGAGCAATCATGGTCGCATGGTATTCGTCGCGTCGGGCTTTTTGAATGAACCGCACCCGATGACTCTGCCCAATCGGCTTTTTCAAGTTGGGGGTGCCACGGTCACGGAGCTTCGACGTGGCCGTGTTGGCGACGTGAAGGCTGTGTCTTAATCACACGGCCACGTCGAAGCTC
>CAMAYU010000239.1 GCA_945862235.1 Schlesneria paludicola DSM 18645 | reverse complement strand
GAGCCATCCCAATTCAGTCGATGAGTTCCAACGGCGCGGTGTTCGAGCCGCTCTTGACCTCGAACTTCAGCGTGGTCGTTTTCGCATCCGCGTACTTGGCCGGCAGCGGATCCTTCACGGCAGCGGCAGCGGCCTTCCCGGTGGCCATGTCGGAGGCGTTCATCGCGGCCGCTGGTGCGGCCTTCGTGACCGTCACGGCATGAGTTCCCAAAACCGCACCGTCATCGGTGGCAAACGTCGTCAGTCGAAAGCTCCCCTTTGCATCGGTTTGTCCCGTGGCGGCGCGGGGAGCCTTCGGAGCCCAGAAGGAAACCGTGGCTCCCTCCACGAGCTGTCCCTTGTAAGTCACTGTTCCCGATACGGGCGCACACTTCGCGTGATCGGGACCGGCACCTCCGCAACCGATGGCAGCGAGAGACGCGAACAGCATGAAGTTGATACGAGGGTTCACGAGGTGCATGGATGGTGTTCTTGGGTGCGAGAATTGAGAGCGAGAATTGAGAGCGAGAAGTTACCGCGGAGCATGGCACCGTCGGAGTGCGGGAACACTTCCCGCCACTTGCAAGTTTCTTTGACTGAGATTGGTCAGAAGTCTGGATTCTGGATGTCGATCATCATCAGGGCGTGAGACTTAGGGGGGCTGCGCGGCCGTCGTGAATGTGACAGTGCGAAGACGGAGAGCGACGCGATTCGTCGCTCTCCATGAGCAATACCGGATCAGCGGCACCGTCAGGATGAGCCGCATGTGGAAAAAAGATTCCGTATCACGGACGCCCTCGTCCGTGATTTCGACTTGGTTTCGGATGGACGACGGCGTCTGTCCCACCACTTTTCAATAGACGGTTAGAACTCACCCACGACCTTACCGTCGCGGCGATCCCCCAACGTTTGGTACGTGGCATAGTCGATGTTCTGGCTGACAAACCGAACGGCTCCATCGCAGAGCAGGATATGAACGCCGCCCGTGTGTTGCGACTTGAATCCCTGTGAAGTGGCCCAGTTGGTGTGAGAGTTACAGCCAGCACCGCCGAGGCAGGTTTCAAAGTTGATCGGGGCCGTTGTGAAGAGCCAGTTGGAGTTCACGTTGGCCCAACCGTGGCGTTGGTGATCGCTGCATTGGGCCCGAGATTCCCCCATCAGGATCGTGTTGGACGTTCCGTCGGAGACATCTTTGATCCGGCAGGAGAATCCGTGACGGCTGAACATCCCGGAAATCTGAGTGGCATTGCGGCTGTCACTGTGATCGGCTGGACCTGTTCCAAACGTGTTCCCTGGGTAGGTTGGGCAGCCGTTCCCAGACTCTCGTTGTGCTCCGCCGGACAGGCCGTAGCTCGCCGTGGCCCAGTTCCCGACGATCCCGTTTGTGCCGGGATAGTATTTTTCCGACGTGTCGCTCGGACATTTGAAGCCGGGAGGTTGGATCTCGTAGTAGTGCTTACCGGCCGGGGCCGAGTCTGTGACTGAAGTTTGCCACCCCGTGGACGAGACAAACGAGATCGAACTGTAGACCGCTGCCTGATCGATGTAAGGGAGCAGGTGGACCATCGCTCCCACGCCGGTTGGGTTGCCCAAATTGCCGGGGGAGATGGTGTTCGGAAAGATGTTCATCGTGTCGTGATAGTTGTGCATGGCCAAGCCAAACTGCTTCAAGTTGTTTTTGCACTGAGTTCTCCGGGCTGCCTCGCGCGCTTGTTGCACGGCGGGCAACAGCAATGCGATCAACACGGCGATGATGGCAATCACCACGAGCAATTCGATGAGCGTGAACCCACGTAATCTGCGACTGAACCGTAGCATGATGCTTTTCTCCAATCTCAATCTAGAAAAGTGACAACGACAGATGGAGCAATGCTCCGAAAACAGCCTCAGACTAGGGATATCGACCTGCTAAGAGAAATTCCGTTCGGACAAAAAGGCTTCACAAATCGGGAGGGCAAGGGGGCCGGAATTAGGTGGGCAGGGTGAGCAAGACCGGGATGGATGTCCCGAAAGAACAACTAACCACGTGGAATGCGGCTCGCATCGGGCGATATGAATACTCGTTTCAAGCTCTCGCGACAATTGTTACTTTTGTTACGACGGTTTGTGGCTATCCAATGTTCAATGTTCAATGTTCAATGTTCTTTGGCCTGTTGCCTCTGTCGGAACCTAGCATGTCGTGGCGTTGGTTGATGATGATTTTTGGGGTGGCGGTCTGTGGAATTGCGGGGTGTTTTGGCGATGCGACTGGTCCCGCCGGGAAGCGGCCGGTGGCGTCCAAGCCAACTCCAACAGCCGCAACCGTGACGACGATTCACCTCGACAGCCGAACTTCCGATTCCGGCGTCCAATTTCAGTACCGCAACGACGAAGAGCGGGGGCATTTCGCGATTTTGGAGTCGATGGGGGGCGGCGTCGCGCTGTTTGACTTCGATCAAGACGGGTTGCTCGATGTGCTTCTGCCGGGGGGAGGGCGTTACGGGGCAGAGCAGGCAGGTGGCGTGGATCAGATTCTCGGCGTGGACTCGGCCCTGTTCCGAAACGTGGGGGACTGGCAGTTCACAAACGTGACACAACCGGCACACGTCGGATTATCCACGCATTACAGCCACGGGGTGGCGGTGGCGGATATGAATGAGGACGGATTCCCGGACGTGCTGGTCACGGGATACGGTGGCGCGACGCTGTACCGGAATCAGGGCGATGGCAGTTTCGTGGATGCCACGCCGGGGTCTGGGCTGACCGACACCTTGTGGAGTACCAGCGCCGCGTGGGGCGACTTGAACGGTGATGGCTTTCAAGACCTCTACATCGCGCACTACGTCGATTGGTCGTTCGACAATCACCCGCTGTGCCCTGGGCCGGGAGATCATCCTCGGGATGTCTGCCCGCCGCGTCGGTTCGAGCCGTTACCGGACATCGTGTACTTTGGCCGTGGAGACGGGACGTTCGAGGACGGGACGGTCGCTGCGGGATTGCAGCCGGATGGAAAGGGGATCGGTGTCGTACTCGCTGACATCGATCTCGATTCGGACTTAGACATCTACGTGGCGAACGACACTGTTGCCAACTTTTTGTACCGCAATGATGGGCGAGGCCACTTTGAAGACATTTCGATGTTGAGCGGCACGGCCCTCAGTGATCGCGGCCTACCGGACGGGAGCATGGGAACCGACGTGGGCGACTTCAACTCGGACGGACTGCCGGACATCTGGGTCGCCAACTATGAGCATGAAACGTTTGGGCTCTACCGCAATCTCGGGCAGGGTCTGTTCCGGCACGTGAGCCAGTCGATGGGCGTGACGGCCGTGGGGAGCGGCCATGTCGGTTGGGGAACGCGGTTCCTCGACTTGGACATGGATGGAGATGAAGACCTGTTCGTGTCGAACGGGCATGTCATTCGGTTTCCCGCGAACACGCCGCTCCGGCAGCGACCACTGGTGTTCGAGAACGTGGACGGCCGACGTTACGTCAACGTGGCGGACTCTGCGGGCGACTACACCGCGTCGGCTCACTTGGGACGAGGGCTGGCAACCGGCGACTTGGACGAGGACGGTGACGAGGACATCGTGTTGTCGAACCTCAATGAGCCGGTGGAACTCTTGGCGAGCGAGTCACTCAAACGCGGTCATTCGTTGGTCGTGCGCGTGATCGGGCGCGAGTCGTGTCGCACGGCGATCGGAGCCGTGGCGGTGGCAACGGTGCGAGGCCGCAAGCTCATGCGTCAGATTCGCGGTGGCTCGAGCTATGCGTCATCGAGCGACACGCGGCTGTTTTTCGGTTGCGGCGATGTGCAGGTTGTCGAGGAATTGCTGGTGACGTGGACCTCCGGGCGGACGATCCGCCTGACAAACATTCCCTGCGATCAGGTCGTGACGGTGTTGGAACCAAAGGGTGAGTAGAGTGCGTGGACTTCTTCGAGTTGGAAACGTGACTCTTTGAGTCACGTTTGGAAGGAGATTGCAAAATGGCAATTGGTAATTGCAAATTGATAATTGAAAGACGCTCGCAGCGAGACTTTCGCTTTCAATTTGCATTTAGAAATTGGCAATTATCAATTTGCAATCGCCTTCCCACTTCGGCCTGAAGCGCAACCCTCGCTGGAGTCTTCGAAACGCACCGCGTTCGCGTTCAAGACGTGACGCGGATTTCATTCCAAAGGTCGTTCTCTGTGAATCGTCGCGTGTTGAGACTCCTGATGCTGGCCTTCGTCCTGATCGGGCTGGTCGTGGGGGCGGGACTGCTCGCGATGCGAGGATTCCGTCCCACGAACCCGACGCTGGCCGACGGGCTGCGTTGTGTCGAGCAGGCTGACTCCGAAGGGGTCGATCGGATCGAGCAGGCATTGATTCAACAAGGATCAACAGACGAAGCGACCGTCGTGCGCAGTGCGTGGCTGGTCCGTCGAGGTCGCTACGACTTGGCTTTGAATCGCCTGACCCCCGAGATGATTGCCGGACCGTTGAAGCGGCAGGTGTTACGACTGGCGGGAGAAAGTCTGTTTCATCTCGGGGAACTCGAACGGGCCGAGGTGCTCTTGATGAAGCTTGTGGCGGAGCATCCGGATGAGGTCGCCGCGCATCGCCTCCTCGCCGTGATGTACTACGACCTCGGATCGCCCGCACTGGCGTTGAAGGCGCTGGAGGCCGTCGTCCGTTTGGCTCCGCTCGATTACCGGCCGCACCAGATGGCGGGGATCATCCTCAAGGACAATGAGGACTTCGTGTCCGCCGTCGACCAGTATCGACTCGGCCTGTCCAAGATGCCGCCCGAGGACAAGCGGCAGGAGTTGCGGCAGGAGTTGGCGCAGGTCTTGATCTCGCTGCGAGACTTCCAAGGCGTGATCGACGTGCTGGCGGATGCTGCGTCCTCGCCGGACACAGACACCCAGCGTGCCGAGGCCGTGTGGAGCCTCGGTGATGTCGCGCGAGCCTCGCAGCTCGTGGACCAAGTTCTGGCTCGGCATCCCGACCATGTGCAGGCTCTCAAGCTCCGGGCCAAGTTGTTCGACGAGGCCGGGCAAGGGGAGCAGGCGGTTACATTGCTGCAAAAGGTCCTCGCGACGGAGCCCTTCGATGTCGATGCACGCTATCAACTCGTGCAACTCTACGGAACACTTGGAAAGCACGCCGAACGAGCGATAGAGCAGATCGAGTACGACCGGTATCGCGCGTTGCAGGATCGATTGATTGAACTCAACCAACAGGCGAACTCAGACCCGAATGCCCTCGCGCCGCGCCGCGAGTTGGTGGGGGTGTGCCGGACGTTGGGCCGACACAAACTGGCTGACATGTGGCTGCGAGCCGCCGATCACTGCACTCGCCGCCAGCAGGAACAAGTTGACTTGCCATCCACGAACAGGAGCAAACTGTGAGAGATTTGGTTCTGCGCTCGCGACGTTTGGATTGTTCCTGGCAGTGATCGCGATCTATGCCGCGCGCGGCATAAGGGAACGCGACCTCGCTCAGGTGTCCCATCACGGATCTCGCGAGGTATATTTCCGGCCGCTCGCCTGACCCTGTCGATTCGTCGTGGCTGGTGCTCGCCGGTTCGTAAGTGCTGGCACGTTGTTCTTGGTTGCCGCGTTTTTGGGAGTCTCTGATGAAGCTTGTTTCTGGCGCAATTTTGTTCCTCGCGGCAGAGCAGTCTTATGCTCACGCTCATTTGGTTCAGTTCCCTAATCATGATGCCGCCTCGCGCGTGCTTGTGCCTGGTAGCCTCGTATTGTTGGTCCTCGCCATCGTGATGTTTGTCTGGGGGCTACTGACGGAAGCACGCTCATCAAATGGGTCTTGTCGGAGAACTGCCGACAGTGCCACAGCGCAAGCTCCCCAACCATGAGCGGTCGCCCGGCGTTGACTCCGACACACGAATGGCGACTGATGATTGTTGCGCTCTCGCTGACGATGGCGGGAGCGTTGATCTGTACTCAGCCGGAACTGTTTCCCTCGGCGCGACAGCAATTGCTCCGCCAGATTCTGATCCAGTTGGCTGAGCGTCGCCCCGAAGCCTCGCCACTGACTCAGCAGTATTTGGAACAGTTTCCCGGTGAGTCGTTGGGAGTAGCTCTGGCGGCAGCAGCAGCGGCAGCGCAGTCCGAACACGCCCGCGCGATCGAACTCTATTCGCAACTCCCCGCCGACAACGGGCGCTGGGAGTTTTTAGCGAAGCTGGGGTTGGCTCGCCGCTATGAAGTGTTGGGACGCATGTCGGACGCCGAACGGCAGCTTCGTCGAGCCATCGAGTTGAATCCGGACCATCCGGAGGCCAATAACCGCCTCGGAAATCTGCGGCAAATCTCCGGCCGCACATGGGAGTCCGCTCCGTACTTTTTTCGTCAGATTCGCCGGGGCAAATGTCGGGGTGATGAATTGCTGGGAATGGCCACGGCGGAGCGGTTCTTTCGTTCCGACGACCGGATCGAACGAATCGGATTGGCCAATGATCCGCCCGAGCCTTTGGTCAAACTCGCCATTGCCAGGCGTTACCTCTACGCGAACCGACAGGACGAGGCCGAAGCATTGCTGCGCGAGATCATCGAGGTCCGACCGGAACTGGGCGAGGCACAGGGGCGGCTCGGACGCCTAATTGTCGAACGCGGCAGCTCGACCGAGTTCCTGAACTGGCGAGGCAGTCTGCCGGACGAAGCACGGTCGCATCCGGAAGTCTGGTTCGTTCAAGGTTTGCAAGCGCGACGACAGGGACAAATGGCAGGGGCGATCCGCTGCTTGCTCGAAGCGCTTGAGCTGTCGCCCAATCATTTGGGAGCAAACGTGCAGATCGCCGGTTGCCTGAATCAAGTCGGTCGTGTTGAGGTCGCCTCACAGTTCGGTCGCCGCGCCGAGTTGCTGGCCGAGTTGGAAGGGACACTCAACTTGTTGCGAGCCGATGCCGATCCCGCGCTGATGGACAAGGCGATCTCGGCCCTCAGCGAGATGGGACGCTACTGGGAAGCCGCCGGTTGGGCCTACGTCCTGACTCAAATGGAGATTCCGCAGGAGGGGCTTCGCGACAACATGCGGCGCTGGTTGAGACTCGCGTCTCGAGAACCGGCCGCGACCGCCGCAAGCTTCTTGCCGACAAGGCAACTCCGTCGCGACGACTTTCCACCACCACGATGGCAGGTGCCCGAGTCGATCAAACCGCGCTCTCAGCCTAGCGCCAGCGAAACGGCGTCAGCCATTCCGTGGAACTTCTCGGAGGAGGCCGAGCGTGTGGGAATTCACTTCACGTACTACGAAGGAACCAATGAAGCCCACCGGCTGAGCCACATCTTCAACGTCATGGGCGGCGGTCTCGCAGCGGTGGACTACGATCGCGATGGTTGGCCTGACATCTATCTCGCGCAGGCCAACAACTGGCGCGAGGCAACGCCCTTCATGGAACATGCCGATCGTCTGTTCCGCAACCTGTTGGGTGAGCGATTTCAAGATGCGACGGACGTGGCTGGCGTCGGCGACGTGAGCTTCTCGCACGGCGTCACAGTGGGCGACTTTGACCAGGATGGGTTCCCCGATATTTACGTCGGGAACAAAGGGCCGAATCGCCTGTACCACAACAATGGCGACGGGACGTTCCAGGATGTCACGGACACGGCGGGTGTCGCTGGGCAAGAATGGACGACCAGCAGCGTGTTTGCCGATTTCACCGGCGATGGTCTGCCCGACCTGTATGTCGCGAACTACACGCTGCTGGACGAGACGACTCACAAGGAATGCAAACGCGCGACGGGTGAGCCGATGGCCTGTACGCCCGATGTTCTGCCCGCCGAACACGACCGCTGTTACGTTAACCTCGGGGATGGCACGTTTCGAGATGTCTCGCAGGCGGCAGGCGTTCGCGTTCCTGATGGCAAGGGACTGGGGGTCATTGCGTGGGATTTTGAAGGTTCAGGGCGGGTTGGCCTGTTCGTCGCGAATGACACGACTCCCAATTTCCTCTTTCTAAACCGGGGAATCGACTCCGAAGGCGCACCGCGCTTTGCGGAAGAGGGCATCGCCCGGGGAGTCGCGTTCGATGTCGATGGAAACGCCAAGGCTTCGATGGGAGTGGCCGCTGCGGAGGCCACCGGCGACGGACGGATCGACATGTTCATCACGACCTTCTTCGGCGAATCGAGCACGCTTTACTCGCAACGTCCCGATGGGTTTTTCGACGATCTCACACGCCCCTTCACGTTGCGCGACTCGGGATTTTGGATGCTCGGTTTCGGTTGCCAGTTTGCCGACTTGGATGGCGATGGCTGGGACGACCTGATCGCCACCAACGGTCACGTCGATCAGAAATCATCGCGCGGAGACGCGGATCGAATGCCGCCGCAAGTCTTCCGCAATTTGAGCGGTAAGCGGTTTGAAGAAGTCTCTCGCAATGAACTCGGGCCATTCTTTCAAGGCCATTACCTCGGGCGAGGACTCGCCACATTGGACTGGAACCGCGATGGCAAAACCGATGTGGCGATCTCGCACCTGCACGCGCCATTTGCACTCGTAACCAACCGTACTCCGAGTCTCACCCGTCAACTGATCGTCCGCCTCGCGGGGCGTTCAAGCTGCCTCGACCCCACCGGTGCTGTCGTTCGGATGCGCTCGGGGTCTCGCGAACAGATCCGGCTTCAAACCGCCGGTGACGGGTTTCTGGTAGCCAATGAACGACGATTGGCCTTCTCAGTTTTTGGCGATGATCGAATCGATGAACTGGAAGTTCGTTGGCCTGGAGGAGTCACTCAACGCTGGACGGACATCGAATCTGCGCAGGAAGTCTTGCTGATCGAGGGGCGAGATCTGCCGGTGACTCTAAGCCGCTTTGAAATCGACTCACCAAGTCACTCGCGTTAAAGAGCATCGCCGTCGTCGTCCGCAGAGCGATCCGTCGAGTTCCATTTCCTCGCCTCACAATCTGCCGCCGCTGGGTAAGTTTTGGTCGCCAATTCACCGATAATTTGGCCATCGTCCGTGATCGTGAAAATACATTTCACCGGTTGAGCTTGCTGATGAATCAGCAAACACTGGTGCCTGCTTGACTGATTGCTTACGAGCGATTCAAATCACTTCCGATTTTTCGGGGCCGACCCCAAACTATGAGTCATTCGCGTTTGACCTGCTTAGAGTGTTTCAAATCGTCGTTCCGGCCTTTTGGTGGGCCATTCTGTTCCTGTTCTCGTCTGGAGGTGCCTTATGCGTCGTCGAGGTTTTACTTTGATCGAACTTTTGGTGGTGATTGCGATCATCGCCGTCCTGATTGCACTGCTGTTGCCAGCAGTGCAGCAGGCTCGCGAGTCGGCTCGCAGGACTCAGTGCAAAAACAATCTCAAGCAGCTTGG
>CAMAYU010000238.1 GCA_945862235.1 Schlesneria paludicola DSM 18645 | reverse complement strand
CGCGCGGCTGCGGTTGGGAGAACCCTTCCGTTCACTGCGGCGTGACGGAGCCGACTGGATCGTGAACGAAGAGATTCGTGCCCCGATCGTTATCGGCGCGGGGGGCCACTTCTGCCCGGTGGCTCGCCAATTCAGCAGTACGCACAACGCTGCGTCCGAACTGGAAACCCTCGTCCCGACGGAGCAACCGACCGTCGTCGCACAAGAGGTCGAGTTCGAGATGACCGACGCTCAGCAGCGGCGATGCTCGGTTCAACCCGATCGGCCCGAGTTATTCTTCTGCCCCGACCTGAAGGGCTACGGCTGGGTCTTTCGCAAGGGAAACTTCGTCAACATCGGCCTTGGCCGGGAAGGCGAAGCCCACCTCTCGAACCATGTGGCTGCGTTCGTGCAGTCGCTTGCCGCGCGCGGCAAGATCGCCTTCGAGATCGCCGACCGTTTTCATGGCCACGCGTATCACCTGCGAACCACCTTGCCACGCCTGCCGACCGAAGACGGCATCCTGCTCGTCGGCGACGCGGCGGGTCTCGCCGAGCGACAGAGTGGTGAAGGGATTCGCCCGGCCATCGAGTCCGGCCTGCTGGCCGCCTCCTGCCTCCTCGCATCGACCGCACAGAACCGCTCGGAATTGGGAACCGACTATACCCGCAAACTCCACGCCCGATTCGACAACCCCGGTTCGATGTCACTCACCAAATGGATGCCCTCTCCACTCCGCCTGTTCGCGGCCCGCTGGCTGATGACCTCCCGCTGGTTCGCACGCCGAGTCCTCCTCGACCGCTGGTTCCTCCACACCGATCAGACCCCGCTGTTCTTCTAAGAAGCCGCTGTTCTTCTAAGAAGGCTGTGCAGGTGAACCGGGTGGTCGGTGATGAGACATCTGAGCGGGGCGACGTAAGCCCCCCGGTTCTTCGGAAGAGGGCTTACGCCCAAGAACTAGGGGTGCTTACGCCGCCCCGCTCGGAAACCTCTCACCTTGTGCCACGCGAGGTATAGATTCCTTTTCCGAAGACCTCGCGTGGCCAAGACTGAGGTCAGCGGGATTTCCTGTGCCCACTCCGCGGCGAGACGCTTCTCCAACAAAAAAACCGCCATGCGGTCATGGCGGGCTGTTGCGATTCGTGAGCGACTTACGAGATCTTCAATCTTCGCCGTCCTTTTCGTCCGGCTGCTTCCGAGCCTGCAGACCCTTGTCGCGCACGAACCGGTGGCAATCGACGCAGTTGAGCGTCAGTTGCACGTACATCAATGAAGCCCCTTCGAGGTTTTTCTCGCTGGCATACTTGGCTAGCTTGGCGGTGACTCGTTCAAACTCTTTGCTGTGTTGAACGAACTGTGCATCCTTGCTGGCATTCCACTGCTCCGCCTTCGTCAGCAGAAACATCGCGGTCGCGTTCTTCTCGATCTGGTCGAAGTCCTCGACCGTCAGTCCCTCCAGTATCGCTTGAGCCTGCACAAGCTTGACCTTCATGAACGTCCGCATCACCAACGACTTGACTGGCTGAGCCTTCTTCGGCTTGTCCTCGGCCAGCGCTTTCCCAACGCTACTCCACACAAGAGCCGCCGCGCCCAAAGCACACAGCGTGACGGTGGTCCAACAGAACTTCTTGCTGAGCATGGAATCCTCCCGACGGACATGCCGTCATTTCTCAATGAGACAATCGAGCAACGAAACTTAGGACTCACGAGCGCAGACGCTGCGGCGTTACGAGTTGCCCCTTGCCAGACGCATGCCGCGCACGAATTTGTGGCACTCCAGACACTTCATCGTGGTGTCGATCCATTTCAGTGCCGCCGCGTCGTAGTTCTCTTTCTCGGCGGCCTCCAACAGGCTTTGAGCGCTCCGTTGGAACTCACCGCTGAATTGGCGGTACATCACATCGTTGCGGACCTTCCACTTTTCGGCGTTGCTCATCTCGACCAGCGCCCGCGCCCCTTTGATGATGAGCTTTGAATCCTCGGCCGTCAGACCTTCGAGAATCTCTGCCGATGCCTCCAGCTTCTTACGCATGAAGTTGGTTAGCTCCACGTTTTGTGGTGCCTCGGGAGCTTTCTTTTTTGAGTCGGCTTTGGGAGGCGAGGTCTTGTCTTGGGAGGTCGCGGAACCGACTTCCCAGATCGATACTGCCGTCACAATCCCAAGCATTCCGAGCGTCATTACGACTCGCCGTGTCTTCCACATTTTCAGGGCTCCTTTTGTTTCGAATCAACACTCCAAGTCCGCCGCTTCGACTGACCGTCATTGCACATGCTTCGGCCAACAACATCGCCACCACGCAACCAGGCCGGCTATTTCTTTTTGGAAGCAGCCCGCTCGCGACGGACGTGTTGATGGCACTCGATGCAGTTCTTTGTCGTGGCAAACCACTGCAAGGCGGCGTTGTCAAAGTTGTCCTTCTCCGCAGCTTCAATCAACTTCTTGGCGTTGGAGCGGAAGTCGAGGCTGGACTCGCGATATTCGGGATCGCTGAGAATGTTCCATTTCTCCACCTTGCTCAGTTCGATCAACGTCTTCGCCCCCTGCTTGATCAGCTCCGCGTCTTCCGTCGTGAGCCCTTCCAGAATCTGTGACGACGCATCCAGCTTCTTCCGCATGAAGGCGTTCAGGCTCAGGTCAGGCTTCAGGCCGTCATCCGCTGCTGCTGGCCAAGCATTCCAAGCGGTGCCTGCGGCGACGATCAACGTCGCGACAATTGCTTGGCCCATCAGAGTTTTCGCTTGAAGCGACGAGATGCTTTTCATGTTCGATTCCTTTGAGGGATCACGATCCACCACAACAAACTTCGCAGAAGCGACCAGACTCCAACGACTCACGTCGCAGGAGACTCGTCAGCTCGAAAGGGATGATCTTTGGGATGGACGGTCAGCACAGGACAGCTCGCCAGGCGGACGATCTTTTCGGCAACGCTGCCGAGCAAAAGGCGAGACAACCCCGTGTGACCGTGCGTACCGATGACGATCAGGTCGATCGCGTGTGTTTTCGAGTAATCGATGATGTCTCGGACGGGTTGGCCGACCATCACCGCGCGAACGACGGTGAGGTTCGCAGCCAGAGCCGCTTCCATCCGCACTGCCAATTCCAATTCTGCTTCGTGGGTCCGCTTGGGGACGGTGTCATCGGACAGGATCCACGAACCTTCCGATCCGGGGATTGGGTACGGGTCGGGAATCACATGCAGCGAATGGAGTTCGGCGGAAAACCGCTCCGCCAACATGACGGCATAGTTCTGTGCGTGTTGCGCCGCAGGACTGAAGTCCGTGGGAAACAGAATCCGACGAATGCCGATGTCCACGAGTAGCTCCCTTCCAACAACGACCGACCGGATAGACAACCCGTCCGTTTCAAAGGTCTTTCTGCCTCATTGGAGCACCGCTCAGAATGACGGGGTCCTCGGCATGAACCGCATCAATTGCACGACGTGTGCCAAGGGAAGGAATTCACACGGCGCGATGGTTTCGATGCAAACGATGATGGCATGGAACTGTTCATCGGGATGTCGAACCAAACACGATCCCGTTCTGTTGGCGCGGAGAACCCGTTGATGACGAGCCAAACGGGTTCTCCACCATTGCCGTTGATTCCTGGGAGGACGACGCTCCCACCGCATTGATCGAAGAGAGAAAGTCGCTCGTTTCTCGCAGCTCTGCAGGAAGCTCACTCTCCCTACTTGATGACATTCAACAGATACAGCGGAGAGCCGCGAAACTCCGTCCCCTCGCTGGCCGGGGAATGCGAAGAACCATCCCGTTGACCAGCCAATGATTCTTCTCGCGGCCATAAATGAGGCCGTTTCGACAGTCGATCCCGCGGCCGGTAAAAAACGTTTGGCCTTGGTGGCATCGAACGTTCAGGCAGGCTTTTTTGACGGCCTCATCCCATCTCGCGCGAGGCATGAACGGGGAAACTCCGCCATTTCAACCGGCTCGGCGAGATCAGCTCCCTCTCACAAATGGAGGCATCGATGAAAGTGTCCCGTGTTCATCGAAGAGTCTTCTGTCCAAGGTGGAGCGTAAGCCTGATAGTCACACTGTGATGTTTTTTTCCAACTGGTTAATGCCTTACCAGCACCAGCATTGAAGGTCATTCAAACCTTGGGACAGGATGCCACCGATTCGCCCCGTCATTTCATACGGAGGATGGGCCCGCCCGAGGTTGACTGTTCGACATCCCTTCACTCGTGTGCCACCGGGTCGAGCTTGCAATCCGACACACCAATGACGTCGAGCGGCACAACGTGTGCTCCGCTCCGTTGCGGTTGGCTGATCGACGGACGATCGGTCGTCGAGGAGGTAAAGCCAAGGTCCATTGAAGCAAAGGTGGACTAGTGAAAAGGGGCTGGCAAGTGAGCCGGCTGTTGAAGATCGACCTGTCGGTCGAACGAGTTCGCTTGGAGCACCGGCCCGCCATTGAGTCGAGTTCTGTTTTCTGGTGGACCGGCGTGGCCAATCGCCACTGGTCCCGCACCCTACGCCCCATTTTTTTTACAGGCTGCCAGCCGATGTGCCGTCGATTGGTGGTTCCCCGCCGAATGAACTCAGTGTGAGACGACTGGCAATCGAGATCAGCAATCAAACTATGACGTGGAGAAGTGATTCGATGATTCATGAAGTGACCGGCGACATTCTGTTGACGAAAGCTCAGGCCATCGCCCATGGAGTGGCACCAAGCGAACACTTTGACAATGGCCTAGCTCTCGCGCTGCGTGAGGCATGGCCGGCCATGGCAACCGACTATCGCCATTACGCCCATCAGACTCATCCGAAACCGGGTGAGGTCTGGGTTTGGAGCGGCGTGGGTGGAGTGCGAATCTTCAACCTGCTGACTCAGGAGGGCGAGCACGCTCACGGGGCCAAGCCTGGCCGTGCGACGATTGCCAACGTCAATCACTGCCTGCGTCGATTGCGCCACGAACTCGCTAAAGGGGAGACACGCAGCATCGCTCTGCCAAGGCTCGCAACGGGCGTCGGCGGATTGGAATGGTCGGCGGTCTCTTCGCTGATTCAACAGAACTTGGGTGATCTTGAAATCCCCGTGTTCGTCTACGCCAATTACCAGAAGGGGCAACAGGCGCAGGAGCCCAGTGCCTGATGGGATGTCGGTCCAAAGTTCAATCTGTTTTCTTTCTCAGGTTAAGGAGAACCGCCCATGTGGAACCGTTCGACAATTTCTCTGTTAGCGTTGGGTCTGATTCATGCCGGTTTCGTTTCGGTGGCGAAAGGGCAAGACAACGTTACCAACGCCACCGCACCTCACGCTCCCCCGGGCTACGTTCTGATTGAGGAAGACCAATGGCACAAATTGGCCGACGAGCCCGACCGGCACATGGGTCGAGCCCGGGAATCATTTCTGATGGAGGATACTCGCACTGCCGCTGCGGAACTCCGCAAGGCGGCGGTTCACGTCAAGATTGCGGCGGGACATGCGACAGGGCGAGGCAAGGCTGCGCTTCTTCGCTCGGAGCATGAATTGGAACACACGGCGCGACGCGTCGGAGAGGGGGCCGTCAGATCGGTGGAGGAGCTCGACTTGGCCTCCGCTCGCGCGCTGCATGCCCTGTCGGACTACCAATACATCAACGCGGCAGAGGCTTGGCGCAAACGTGAAGCTCGTCTGGCGGGGCAATACATGCGAGCCGCGGCCAACAACCTTGAACGGGCCGCCGCCCGAACCGACGCCACGATGCGAGCCGCCACTGCGGTCGTCGTCAAAGATTCGCGTTTGATCTCGGGCCGGCTGGTCGAAGGCACTGGCTTCGTCATCGACGAAGTCGGTGCAGGGATCGAGGCGATCGGTCATCAACTCGAACGCGTCGGTACGGCAGTCCTTCCTCGCACTCCACCGAGGTGACGTACCGCCAACGCCTACGGGCGACGAGTCGGGGTTCATTCACAAACGAATGGACTCCGACTCAACCTTTTGCAAAGGACACGCAGAAGCGCCGCGTCTTCAACCCGATGGATATGGAATGGGCCAAGGACGGACAGACGGGTGAACTCCCGATCGTGCGGGCGCTGCCCGAGGCCGTGCAGTCGCAAGAGGAAGTGAACGTCTGAGAGAGCTACTCGCCGAAGGAGACGGGAAAGGGGAAGGTCTTCGTACGCGGTCGCAGCGTTGGTGAGAAGATCGGTCAGGGACCGGTTCACGTCATCTCGCATGCCCGCCACCTAGCGCCCAATGCCGCTCACGGGGTGAATGACAAAGTGAGTGCCATTGACCTAGCGCCCTTTGGAAGTGCGGACCTTGACGCCGCTGTGGTATCGCCGCTGTTCAAGCCTCCGTGGCGAATGGTCACTCTGCTGCCAGGCGATAGCCGACACCCTGCTCAGTGAGCAGGTAGCGTGGCTGAGTCGAGTCGATCTCGATCTTGCGGCGGAGGAGCAGCACGACGACCTCACCGCCAAGAATCTCCTGCACTTGGCGACCCGCCATCGAGACGAGGAACTCGGAGCCCGACGCTCCCGCCAGTTGGCGGCTCAGTCGATAGAGCGATTCGGTGCGCCGTTCCCGTGTTCGCGACGACTCGACCTGCTCGCGAATCTGCGCCGTCGGGCGGGTGCTTTTCATTCTCCCGCCAGTTGGTAGACCGCCAGCCTGTGCTACTGGTGTTTAAATTGTGGCACCGACGATTGATCGACGAGGCCATCCCCGCAGGGATGCCAGAATGGGCAATTCTGCTACAGGCTGTTGAACTCGTGCATCGCCCTCCGTATTCTCCTGCCGCACTTCCTGTCACCTCTCAAACTCTTGGAAGGAGCGAGCCATGCCGACTCAAGTCTCGTTGGAACAGATTGAACTTGGGGAACTGACTCAAACGGTGGACGACGCGCGAGCTGCTGCGGACCCCTTCAAGCTGCCGACCGTGTTGCGAACGCCGCTCGATGCGCGGCTGACCGATCTCAAGGCGAAGGATTCCGCCACGCTCCTGAAGGCAGGAGATCGAGCGACCGCATCCGGCCTGGTCCGAGCGGCACTCGATCAACTGCGGACGCTCGTGAGGGACGGCTACAACTTCATCAACGGCATTGGCAGTTTCGCCATCAGCGACCCTCTGCGGCTGGGCGTGCTCACGACGTATGGTTGGGAGAGCGGTCTGGTGGGCGACTTCACCGATGCGCGGATCGAGTCGCTGGCCAATCTGGCGATCACGGCGACGCCCACGATCACCGATCCCGCTCATCGCTATCCCGCCGCGCTGCTGACATTGATCACCGCGCAACTGGCGATTGTGAATGCGAACCAGCCGATTGCGACGGGCGGTTCGGCTCAGGGAGCGATCGATGCGCGAGACATCGCCCTGGAACTGATGCGGTTGATCAACGCCCGCGTCCGGTTCTTCTACTGCTGCGTGAGCGACGAGACGGACCAGGCCGCCGAACTGACGACCATCGGCCGTCAAGTGCGCCGGGATCCCGGTGCCGCCGCCCCGCCACCGCTCCCCGGCGCGACGGGGCCGGTCACCTTCGATGCCACGGCCCTGACGTTGTCCGTCGCCGCCCAGCCCGAGCACTCCACCACTCTCAAAGCCTTCCGCCGCGCCCTCGGAGGCCTCCTCGAACTGGCGGGCGAGTCCGCGACCACCACGGTCTCCGTCGTCCAGTTCAGCCCCCTGACTTCCGGCGTCACCTACGAGTTCTGGCTCGTCGGCCACAACTCCCAAGGCGACGGCCCGGAAAGCCATCACGTCACGCACCTGGCGACGTGATGGCAGCCGCGTTGAATTTCTCGTGACCCGGACGCTATCTGCGTCCGGGTCACTTCGTCATTCTGTCGTTCCTTGTGGCTGGCTGAAAAGTAGCAAGAAGCGGCGTCGGCATTGCCTACCCATTGCTTCAGGTGGTGGGAGATGGCGCACGCTGCGGAACGGCAACGGGAGTTTGTCGCATGGACCGACCGAAGCATCCGAAGGCTCAACAGTTTGTTGGTCAGAAACTGTTTGACGAGATTGTCTGTTTTCGTGACTTGGAAACACGGATCGAGCACCTTCCAACAGAGCAACAGCGTGGCGACGCTTTCGAGGTGTTTGCCGAGGCGTATTTCGCGACGCAGCGGATCGAGAAGGCGAAACACGTTTGGCCGGACAAGAAGATCTCGCCTTCGTTGCGTTCGAAGTTGAAGTTGCACACACGGGACGTGGGTGCCGATGGTGTGATTGAGACTGTCGCCGGAAAGTATCGCGGCTATCAAGCCAAGTTCCGTTCGAGTCGGACGCCACTCACTTGGACCGAAGTCGCGACATTTTTCGTCGTCACAGATCACTGTGACGACCGGCTGCTGTTCACGAACTCGGAGGATGTGTCCGAAGTCACTGATGAGCGGAAAGACTTTTCGAGCATCCGGGGAACCGATCTCGACTCGCTCGGGGTCGAAAACTTCAACGCGATCCGCAGTTGGCTTGAAGGCGGACAGGTTGTTCGGGAGACGCACCCACCCCGGCCTTATCAGCAACAAGCCCTCGACGCGATTCTGCCCGCACTGAAGCAGAAGCAACAGGATCGAGCCACCGCCGTGATGGCGTGCGGCACGGGCAAGACATTCGTCGCGCTGTGGGTGGCCGAAGCCATTGCCAAGCGGACGGTCTTGGTGTTGGTCCCCTCGCTGGCCTTGCTCAGGCAGACTTTGCGCGAATGGGTCAACAACACGACGTGGGAGCGGTTCGACTATCTCTGTGTCTGCTCAGACCCGACGGTGAGTCAGGGCGGCGACGAGTTGATCGTGCGTCCCACGGAATTGGAATTCTCGGTCAGCACAAAGCCGGAGCAGGTCCGAGAATTTCTGGCCCACTCGTTCGCCGGTGTGAAGATTATTTTCTCGACGTACCAATCGGCGGATGTCGTCGCGCGGGGGATGCCTCGCGATCTGCGGTTCGACATCGGCATCTTCGATGAAGCTCACAAGACCGCTGGCCGAGAGGGAGCCAAGTTCAGCTTTGCGCTTAAGGATGAAAACTTGCCGATTCGCAAGCGGCTGTTCCTGACGGCGACGCCTCGGCATTACGACCTGCGGCGGCGCGATGCCGAGGGCGAACCGGTCGAAGTCTACTCGATGAATCGGCCGGAGATTTACGGTCCCGTCGTCCACACGCTGTCGTTCGCCGAGGCCGCGAGGCAGAAGATCATCTGCAACTATAAGGTGGTAATCTCGGTCGTCACGTCCGCGATGCTCGACCAACAGCAACTTCGGCACGGAACCGTGCTCATCAGCGGCGACGAAGTGAAAGCACCGCAAGTCGCCAATCAAATTGCGCTGGCTCAGGCCGTGGGCGAACACCGGCTCAAGAAGATTTTCACGTTCCATCGCAACGTGGCCTCGGCAAGATCATTCACCAGCAGGGGGAGCGAAGG
>CAMAYU010000237.1 GCA_945862235.1 Schlesneria paludicola DSM 18645 | reverse complement strand
TCAGCCCCCGGACTTCTGTCGTGAAGAGTCCGGGGGCTGACGCCACCCGGCTCACCAAGAACGTCTCATCGACGATCGTGACAGGTATTGTGATGCCGCGCGATCAGTCTCGCAGGCAGGCGGCTTGCATCAGGGCGCTGGTGGCGGCGTAGGCTTCTGCGACCCAGGCTTCGATCTGGTCGGGTTGCGGGCTGTATTCGAGTTCGATCGAGACGGCTCCTTCGATCCCGAGTGCGGCGATCTCGCGCAGGTACGGCTCGAAATTCACGACGCCGCGACCGGGAGGGAGATCGCCGTGGACGAGGCCGTCGCAGTCGGAGATGTGGACGTGGATCGCCTTTCCCTGGAGTCGTCGGACCTCTTCGGGAGCGACTTTGGCCAAGCAAAGATGTGACACGTCGATGTTCGCCTTCACCGCCGGGTGATTCACGTCGTCGATGAAGCGGACCATGTTGTCGATGTTGTTGAGCAACGACAGTGGAAACGGCTCCAGTTCGAGCGCGATCTGGACTCCCAACTCGGCCGCATAGTTGCCGAGCCGCTTGCAGTGTTCGACGGCGAACGCCCACTGATCGGCGGGGCGGATGACTTCGCGGTTCCAGATGTACTCGCCCAAGACGAGTAGGACGTTCTTCGCGGAGAACTCGCACGCGAGGTCGAGGTACTGAGTGACTCGATCGACGTGGAACCGCTGCACGCTGGGATTGAAGTCGATCAGCCCCGTCGCGACGCAGCAGAGCGAGACGATCGGCAACCCGGCTCGATCGCACTCGCGGCGGATCAGCAGACGTTCTTGAACGCTGATGTCGAGCGGATCGGCGAAGATGTCGATCGTGTCGAACCCCAGTTCCTTCGTTTTGCGAATTCCCCACGCGGTGTCTCGCCCCGCCTGTGCCCACGCCGAGTTGATGAGTCCGAGCTGCATGATGATGCCTTGTGCTATTTGTTGGTGACGTGGTCAGGCTTTGATGGGTGAGTTGGTTTTTGCGATTGGTCTGCCGGCGACCGTGACTGTCGCATACGGACATCGTCTGCGGCGGACATGATCAGATCAACTGTTGTATCAAAGTAGTTATTCCGTTCCCGTGGTGGACACTCGTAAGGGAGGAACGGTGGCAGATTGGCCTGGATGCCCCGCCCACATCTTCTCTCAGTTTGCCTTCTCTCTGCCTCTGAGTCTCTGTGGTAAACCTTCTTCAATGACCTTCCCTGAAGAGGATTTAACCACCGAGGCACAGAGGCACAGAGAAGGCAAGCAGAGGTCTGTTCCTCAGGAGAAATGTCACATTGGTGTCGTTTCTGGAGGACGGGTGGGCAAGTTGCGATTGAGTGTGCAGGAGCGGGATCGTTCGGAGGTTTTGTCGCAGGTTACGAAGTCCTCGATCGGTTTGATGAAGGCTTCGGAGCTATTGAGGGTGAGTTACCTTCAGGTGCTTAGGCAGCGCCTGAATCTTTCTGTTCTCACGCCTTTCTGTTAGGAGCGGGTGATTCGTCGGCTCTCTGGATTTGTACTGACAGGACAGGTTTTTTTATGGCGCGCATTGTGACACCGTTTTCTGGCCGATCGCTCGTGGAGTGGACGGACGTGCTTCAGCGGGCGACGGCTCCGGACGAACGTTATCGGGCGTTGTTGGCGGTGAAATCGCTGGGCTCGGTGGACGAGACGATCGTGTGGAGTCGTCACTCGTTGGGCGATGACGATTCGGCCGTGAGGGCACTGGCGGCGAAGATGCTGGGAGAATCGAAGCGGCTCGACGCGACGAGCACCACGTCGTGGGATGACATCGCCAACGAACTGACGGCGCGGCTGAGTGACTCGGATATCGACGTGCGGTTTGAAGCGGCGCGGGCGATGGGCCGAGTTCGCGGCGGCGATGCGTCGGCGCGAGACGTGTTGTTGTCGCTGCTCGCGGAAGAGGAGATTCAGCCCCTCATGCTCGCGTCGGTCGTGACGGCGCTGGCAGAGCGAACGGATGTCGATCTCGCTGGGCTGGCCTCGCGCTATGGAATGTTGCTGGCTCACGAACAAGCTGAGGTGCGCGAGAGCGTGTCGGCGGCTGTCGCGGCGTGGGGAGTGCCTGCGGCGGGGGTGGTCGAGCCGCTGGTGATCGCCCTCGACGATGAAGAGCCGCTGGTCCGAGAGAACGCCGCGCTGGCGCTCGGTCGTGCGGGGGTTGCCTCAGATGAAGTTGTGGCTGCGCTGCGCGCCGCCGCGACAGATGAGGACGAGGTTGTCGCAACCGTCGCAAAGAATGCCCTCACGGAACTCGGGCTGTCGGGCTGAGGAATGCGACGATCAACACCAACCCGCAGCGTGAGCAAGGACGTTGGCTTTTTCGTGAGACTCACACGGTCACGAGAAACGCGGCTTCAAAACGCACGCCCTCGCTTACGCTGCGGGTTGGTGTGGGAGTCGCCTCTCGCCGCGCCCGACTCACCACTGAATCGGTCGGATGATGCCGTTGGCGAGCAGGCCACCGAACGTGATTCCTGCCAGCAGGATCGCTCGCAACACCCATAAAGCGCGTGCGGGGCCGCACCACGCGACAAGGCGTTGGCCCTTGCGAGTCTGGTCGAGAATTTGGCGTTCGCATGACCAGAGGAACAGGCACCAGACGATGAATCCCGTCCCCATTACCGCGTCTTGAGAGAAGGGAAACATGACGCAAGGGCCTCGCAGGTTTGAGTGAGTGGGATGGTTGCCGTGCCTCGCACGGGATGAAGTGAAGCAACGGAACGGAGTACGAAATGAGAAGTCTGAGCGGGGGACGTGAGTCCCCTGGCTCTTGGGCGTCAGCCCGCTTTCAAAGAACCAGGGGACTCACGTTCCCCACTCAGAGAGGGTTCACTCACGGACGCGGGTTTGTCAGGAGTTGTTTCATCTCGGCCACGGTCTGCGCGTGCGCAGCATCTGTCGCGAGGTTCTTCATCTCGCGCGGATCGGCGTCGTGGTTGTAGAGTTCCGCTCCTTGAGTCCCTTCATCCCATTCGGTGTAGCGCCAGCGTTCGGTGCGAACACTGCGTCCCATAGAGGGCGGTCGCGGCTTGTTCTGCTTCGCCTTCGCGCCGGCTCCCGTAGCAGTGGCCGCGCCGCGCGTGACTTGAGAATAGGCCGGCCTACCCCACGCGGCTTGAGGATTCTGGACCAGCGGCCTCAAGCTGGCCCCTTCGGTCTTGGAGTCCGCCGCGATACCGCAGAGGTCGGTCAGCGTGCGATGCAGATCGACCAACTCGACCGTTCGACCACATGCTTGCCCGTTGGCTGCGTTGCCCGGCACGACGATGACGAGCGGGACGCGAGCCGACTCTTCAAAAATGCTCATCTTCTGCCAGAGCCGTTTCTCGCCGAGGTGATAGCCGTGATCGCTGTGGAACACGACGACCGTCTTGTCGGCCAGCTTGAGCCGGTCGAGTGCATCGAGGACTCGGCCGACTTGTGCGTCCATGAACGTCGTCGCCGCGAAGTACGCCTGCAAGGCTTGTCGGCGTTGATCGTCGGTCATCGCCTCTTCTTCCGGCTTGATCGTCGCCAGCGCGAGCTTGGGGAAGAGGTCTCGCAAGTTGTCGGGGGACGTTGAGAGTGTGAGTGAGGCCAACGGGTAGAGGTCGAAGTATTTCTTCGGTGAGACATACGGCGTGTGAGGCCGATAGAAGCCGACCGCCAGATAGAACGGCTCGTTCTTGTGAGCCTCCAATAGTTGAATGGCCTCCGTCGCACCGATGCCGTCCGTCTGAGACGTGTCTTCCCCTTCATCGGACAGCCAACTGAGTGTGCCGCCAAACTGAGGGACTCCTTGCGCGTTCTTCTTCAGCGTGAAGATACGGTCCTCGACATCCTTGTCGTGCCCCTTCGGATTGACGACCTGTTGCCACGAAGCCGCGTCGTCCAGCCCGTCGGTCCCGATTTGAGTCGGCACGCCGTAGTGATAGAGCTTGCCGACGCGCGCCGCGAAGTAGCCCGCCTTGCGAAACGATTGCGGAATGCTGACCGCGTCGGGCAGCACGCTGCGGAAGTGGGTTGAGTTCTCATGTACCTTTGTGGTGTCAGGCCGCAGTCCGGTCATGAACGAGGCTCGCGACGGATTGCAGAGCGGGAACTGGCAGTACGCCCGATCAAACCTCACGCCCCGCGCGGCCAGCTTGTCGATGTTCGGCGACTTCACCCACTTGTCCCCATAACAACCGAGCCGCGCCGTGAGGTCGTCCGACACGATGTGCAAGACGTTCAACCGAACTGGCTCCGCAGCGAGGGCCTTCGTGGTGCAGACAACAGCGCAGGCGAACAGGACCAAGTTCTTGAGTCGCCAATTCATGAGGAGGTCTCCGAGGCAGAGGACGTGAACAACGGCACGCTCAGATCGTTGGTCGTCGGGAATCGCGTGTGGGTCCAGACCATAATCCAGAGCGTGTGATCACAACAGCAGCCCAAGCAATTTCGCTGAGGCCATCGCTTCGTTGGCCCTGCGAAATCTGTAGGGTGGGACTGGCGGCGCTTCGTCGCGCCGGCCCACCCTGATTTCTCGACGATTCCAGATGGTGGGCCGGCGAGACGAAGCTTCGTTGGTCCCACCCTACGTGGAGAGAGGCGATGGCACCGGGCCAAGACCAATGTCGCTGGCAGAATTGAATCTCGCCGCCTGCGCGGATAGCTCTACATTCCGTCCGCGACGGCAACCCTTGAGAAAACAGACTCCTTCCAGAAAGAGATTCCATGCAGATGCAGAACAAAGTGGCGATCGTGACCGGTGGCGGGACGGGTGTGGGGCGGGCGACTTCGTTGGCGCTGGCCAAGCTCGGATGCAGCGTCGTTGTGAATTGTTCGCGATCACGCGACGAGGCCGATGCGACGGTGAGCGAGATCGTCGCACTCGGTTCACGTGGTCTGGTCTTTCAGGGGGACGTGGCCGATGACGCTGCGTGTCGGGCGATGGTGGCCGAGACTGTTGCGACGTTCGGTCGAGTCGATGTGCTGGTGAACTGCGCGGGGACGACCGACTTCATCGCGTTCCAAGACGTGGAAGCGGTCACTGACGAGACGTGGCTGCGGCTTTACAAGGTCAACGTGGTCGGAGCCTTTCACTGTGCTCGCGCCGTGCGCGAGCCGATGCTGGCGGTCGGCGGCGGTGTCATCATCAACATCTCCAGCGTGGCCGCTCAGCTCGCGCAGGGGAGTTCGATTCCCTACTGCTGCACGAAGGCGGCGCTCGACAACCTGACGGTCTCACTGGCCCGCACGTTCGCACCGCAGATTCGCGTCAACGGCATCGCCCCCGGTTTCATCGCCGGACGGTGGACGCAGGCGGGACTCGGCCCGCGTTACGACGGCATCAAAGCGGCGTATGAGAAAACACTGCCGCTCGCGCGCGTCTGTCATCCCGAAGACATCGCCGAAGGAGTCATGAGCCTCATCACCGGCAGCAGCCTCGTCACCGGCCAGACGCTCACCGTCGATGCCGGAATGATGATCGCGGGATATCAGGTGAAGTACGACTGAAGTCTGCGAACCATCAACCCCGGCCCGCAGACTTTCGGATGACGTAGGCCGGGGCACCAGAGCCACCCGGTCGAGATACGGAACTCATTCTTGGGGTGGCCCGGATTGCTTCAAGCCGGGGGCCGCAGGCCCAAGAAACTTTGAGTTGACGTGCTGTGGAGTGGGACGCTCGCCCCTCATCAACGTTCGTGATGGGGTTTCTTGTGCTGCGCACCCAGCTTGAAGCTGTATAGACTGGGGACATGGGTCACAGGTGTTCGGGGACATGGGTCACTCATTTCGGTCATGCTGACGGGCCTCTGGAAGGAGGTCGATCATGGCTTGGAAAGATGTGTCTACGATGTCTCAGCGATTGGAGTTTGTGGTGTTGGCTTCGGCGGAGGGGGCCAACGTGAGTGAGTTGTGTCGTCGGTTCGGCGTCTGGACGAGAGAACCCTTACTTTTTCGGCTCGGGTACCTCTTTGCCCAGTTCCTTGATGGCTGCCTTCACACGCTCCGGCGTCCAATATCCGCTCGGGTCGAAGATCTGCGTGCTCGGGTACATCTGCATGACTTCATCCAGTTGCTTCGGCGTCAGCGCGGCCTTCCCCGTCCGCATCATGACCATCCGGTCCTTCCTGGGCACCATGGCCAACCCCTTGGCGGTGACATCGGTCATGCCGACGTACAGGTTCTGAAGTTCGGTCATGTCTTTCAGCGCCGGCATGCCTTTTTCCGTGATCTGGGTGCCATCAAGACCGAGGTCGTGCAGTTTGGTCAGCCCGGCGAGCGACGGCATCCCGGCGTCGGTGATCTTGGTCTTGTTCAGGCCCAAATACTTCAGGTCTTTCATGCCCTCTAACGCCCGCAGGTCTTCGTCAGCGAAGTTCGTATTGGACAGGAAGAGGTCCTGTATCTTGGTCAAGCCGGCCAGATGAACCCACCCGGCGGGGGTGACCTTCTTGCTGTCCGTCCAGAACCGCTTCATGTCCTTCATCTGGCCGATCCGCTTCATGCACTCATCGTCGACGAAGTCCCCAAAGAGCGTGAGTTGCTCCAGGCTCTCCACCGAGTTGAGGAACTTCAGGAAGCCCGCCGGGGTGATCGCGGATACAGTGTGGTCGAACGACTTCAATCCCTTGATCTGCCCGGCATAGCCGATGACCTCGTCCGTCACGGGGTAGCCGCCGAGGCTCAGGGACTTGAGTTGCGTCAGTTTCGGCAGGACCGCGAACGCGCCGGCGGGCACGTCGGTCGCGTACATCTGGAGGTAGCGGAGCTTCGGCAGCGCGGCGAGGGCAGCCAGCCCGTCGGCAGTGACCTTCCCCTTGTACACCATCACCCGCTCGACCTCCGGCAGTTGGGCGATCAGCTGCAGGTTCTCGTCTGTGGCGTTGTTCGCCTCCCCTCCGTCCAAGCCGGCACCGAGGTTGATCGCCGGGCCGCCGTCCTTGGGTTCGATTGTCAAGCTTAGCAAGCTGACCTTGTTGGCCTTGAGCTTCGCGAGAACGGCGTCGCGATCGGCGGGCTTCGCTGGGTCAGCGGCCAACACGGCAGAGCCAAGGAACAGGATGAGACCGGGTGCTAGAAAGCGACAGGGCATCGGTGAACGCATGATTGACCTCGTGGTGAACGGGTGACAAGGGGGACACTGTTCTCTTCGTAGGCGTCACCGTGCTGGATGCATCTCGCCGAACGTTGACTTAAGCGGCCCGCCGTAGGCGGGTCCGCTTGAAGGAAGGGTTAGGCATTGCTCGGCAAGCTGCGCCCTACTCGTTGAGGAAGTAGATGTCCGGCTTGTCGATCACTCCAATTTCTTCCATTTTCTCGTGTAGATCTGAGGAGTCGGTAAACGCTTTCGCTCGATTGACGTCCTGCGCCTCAAAGAGCAACACGACCTCGTTGGCGTCGTCGGCACCACGAAGCAGATATTTCTCCGTGAGGCCTGCTTCAGTGCGCTTCGGCTGGTGCGCGTCGTACCCTGTCTTCCATGTCTTGAAGTCCTTGACTTTGTGCCTGATCAGCATGAATGCCATGACGCGCTCCTTTGTTGGTGAATGTCAGCAGGCAGAAGGGGTCTAAGCATCGCTGACAAATGCCGAACCGTCTGATTGAGCAGCGTGCAGCCTAACTCGGCTCGGCGCTAAAAGCGGCTCAGGACTGTGAATGTGGAGGTTGGCTTGGAAATAGCGGGTTGTCAATCAGTTCCATTGAAGGAGCTGAGGCGTCGGTCGCGTGATAGGGCTGCACGCGGCCTATCGCTGATAGCATCGCGTGCAGCCTAACTCCAATATCCGCGCAGAGAGATCAAAGGGGTCAGGAGTCGTTGTCTGTTGATGGCCGCGAACGATGGTTCGGAAGGCTCACTGTCTCTCTGAGATGTGCTAAGACGGCAGCGCATAAGGGCGAGCTTTTCATGGACGAGGGCCGCGTGCTTCACTGCGGCAAAAGTCGATTGGTCAGGTGGTTTCAAACCCGCGAATTCCTGCTGCCGTGCTGGTGCCGAACTTGTCGATCTCGACGCCCATGTGCTGGGCGATCGATACGAGCAGGTTGGAGAGTGGCGTGTTGTGCTTCTGGTCGTGGGCGAGGTGTTGGCCGTGTTTGTAGCCGCCGCCGGCGACGAGGATCGGGATGTTGTGGGCGTCGTGGCTGCTGGCGTTGCCGAGGTTCGAGCCGAACAGTACGGCGGTGTGATCGAGCAGCGACCGGCCGTTCTCTTCGAGTCCCTTCAGCTTCGTCAGGAAGTCGTTGAACGCGGCGAACTCGGCCTCTTCGATCACTTTCAACTCGTCGATCTTTTCGGGGTCTTTGCCGTGGTGTGACAGGTTGTGCCAGTCGTTCTTTACGCCGGGAATCGTCGGCACCGCGTTCATGCCGCTGAGTTGAAACGTGATCGTCCGGGTTGAGTCGGTCTGCAACGCCAACACGACCAGGTCGTTCATCATCCGCTGCTTGCCGATGGCGTCGTTGCGATCGACGAGGTCTTTCGGCAGTTGCGCATCGGTCTTGGGTTTCGGTCGTTTCACCCAACCTTGAGACTGTTGCAACCGCGATTCGAGATCGCGCACCGCCGTGAGGTACTCGTCGAGCTTCTGTCGGTCGCGGGCGGTGATGTCTCGTTCGAGCTTTTTGGACTCATCCAGCACGGTGTCGAGGATGCTGCGACCGCGCTGGACCTGCCGCAGCTCGGCCACGACTTCCTGTTCCGATCCGTCGATGAACAACGCCTTGAAGAGCCGCGCGGGCGATGTCTCGCCGGGAATCTCGACACCACTCGAGGTCCACGACATCGACCGGCCGCTCGTCGAGAGCACAAGAGACGGAAACCGCGTGGCGACGCCGATCTTCTCGGCGATGAATTGGTCCAGTGAGACGGTGTTGCGAAACCCCGCCAGGCCCGGTCGCTGAGCCGCCGTCAGCCACGTCATTTCGGAAGCATGACCGTTGTTGCCCTGTTGTTCCGGATGCGACAGTCCGGAAAAGACGGTGAACTCTCGACGATGATCCTGGAGCAACTTCAAATACGGCGTGAGTTCGTAGTCGCTCCCCGCCTGTTCTGGAAACAGGAACGGCGTGTGAAAACCGAGCGTTGCGCAGATGGCCACAAACCGTTTCGGCGAGCGCCCCGCTTCGGCTCGCGCCGCGCGGCCGAACGTCGGCAACATCGACTCCAGCCACGGCAGGCTCAACAACGCCGCTCCGGTGCCGCGCAGAAAGTGACGACGGCTCAAGGCGTCGCGCGTTGAGATGAACGGGGCTGGCATGGCGTAATTCCTTTGAGGGGAGGTTGAACTCAGGGGCTGTGCATTTTCAACTTCCGAGAGTTGCTGCCGAACGCGCGATCAGGGGTCAGGTGGTTCAAAGTTCATTTTTCTCCGCGAAAAATGAACTTTGAACCACCTGACCC
>CAMAYU010000236.1 GCA_945862235.1 Schlesneria paludicola DSM 18645 | reverse complement strand
GGAGCAAATAGTTTGATATTTCCAAGGATGGTTAAATCGTGCTAGTTGTGATGTACCGATTGTCTGTATCTGCCGCCCGAGGTGATATTCGTTTGCGATCATTATCTTCAGCGTTTGGTGGCAGGCATCCGTGTCGACCGGGGGCAATCGGCCTGATGGCGGTGTGCATGTGGCTTTGCGCCGCACTGCCGCTCTCCGCGCAATTACGTCTGCCTCCATCAAGGGAAGAGCGGCCTTACGAGTCGGTCTGGCAAGAGCAATCCGTCGATGCCTCGCTGCAAGAACCGTCAGATGGAGCCTACGACGATTTGCCAGCGCCTCTGACACGTCCTTCCCGCAGCAGAGACGGAACGGGAATGGGTGACGGATCGATGGGTGGTATGGGCGGACCCAGCGGCAGAAGTCCTTTCTCCGCGTATGCCTACTTTCAGCCCGAGAGCAACCTGCGGAATCAATCCGGCTCGTTACAGGTTCGCGGCGAAGGCTTCGCGCTCGGCCTGCCCGTCAGCAGGGGGCCGAAAGGTATTTGGATCTTGAACACGCGCGTTGAGCATGACGCCTTCGAGACCGACGCCAGCTTGCCCGGCAGCACGCAGCCCTTTCCCGAAGAATTGTGGAACATCAACCTCGGCTTGATGCACATTCATCCGCTCGACAATGGTTGGACGGCCGGCGGTATGGTCAGCATCGGCTCTGCGAGCGACAAGCCGTTTGCATCGATCCGCGAGATGAATGCCAATGTGCTGGCCTTCGTGAAAATCCCGACTCGCGAACGCGACGCGTGGAACCTCAGCCTGTTTTATTCGCCGCTGGGACAACTCGCGTTTCCGATCCCCGGCATCGCTTACGCGTGGTTGCCAAGCGAGCAATTTCAGATGAACATCGGGCTGCCATTCTCGCTCACCTATCGCCCGACCGACGCAATCTCCTTCGACATGAGTTATCTGCCGCTGACCAACGGTAACGCGACCGTGCGTTGGACTCCGAGCGAACTTTGGACGGTCTATGGCGGCTACCAAACTCACAGTCAAGGCTATGAATTGGCAGGCCGAGTGGACACGCAAGAGCGGCTCTTCAACTTCGACCAGCGGCTGAGCCTCGGCGTGCGGCGGACGCTCGGTGCGGGCTTCGCGCTCGATTGTTCCACGGCGTATCTGTTTGATCGGTCATACTTCCTCAACGATTCGTTCTTCGGCGACGGAGCGAAACAACTGCAGGTTGATCCGGGAGTGCAGCTCATGCTGAAATTGGAATGGGCCAGGTGAGCCAGTCAGCCGAGCAAATCAAAGAGGGTCACGAAACTTCGACGTGTGTTCATCTTCGCGGCCATCGTGATCGCTTCCCGCGATGCCGTGGCAGGATTACCTTGGCGATCGAACATAATCTCTCACCTTTGATCGGAGTCCTGAGCCATGCAGCGCATCCATCGCGAACAAGCCCGCAAGTACGCCTTCGATTTTCGTGACGAGCCGCTGTTGCACGTCACGCCGGGAGAGAGCTTCGAGATCGAGACCTACGACGCGAGTACCGGTTTTTTTAAGACGGCCGAGGACAAAGCGATTCCAGGGAAGCGGCCGGGGTTTGATCGCACCCCCGCGTTGGCCAATCCGATCGCCGGGCCGATCTTCGTCGATGGGGCCGAGAAGGGTGACACGCTGGTCGTCACGATCGAGGACATCCTCGTCGATGATTACTCGTGGGTCGCAGTCGGGCCGCGACGTGGGCCGCTGGGGGAATCGACGCGCTGGCCCGAACTCTCCAGCGAGTACACGACGAAAATTTTCCCGCACACTCCCGGTCCCAGCGGCACGACGCGCGATGGCACGATGCGCTTCAACGACAAGATCACCTGGCCCATCACGCCGTTCATCGGGACGCTCGGTGTCTGCCCGGATCGCGAGGTGACCACGAGTCTCGACGGGCAGGGCGAGTGGGGCGGGAACCTCGACATCCGCGATGTCGCACCGGGGAATCGCATTCACCTGCCGGTCTTTCATCCGGGCGCGCTCTTCTGCTTGGGCGACGTCCATGCGAGTCAGGGGGACACCGAGTTCTCGGGCACCGCCGCCGAAACGAAAGCGACGACGCGCATCAAGTTCGATCTCATCAAGGGCCGCAAGACACCGTGGATGCGAATCGACAAGCCCGACTCGATCATCGCCATTCACGCGTCGCGGCCGCTCGAAGTGGCGGTCGAAACCGCGACGATCATGCTGATGGACTGGCTCATCACGGATTATGGGTTCACACCGACGGACGCGTATTGCCTCGTCAGCACCTGCCCCGACTTCCGCATCCACGTCTACCAGATGTGCAAGATCCGAAAGCTCGAACACGTCGCCGGGGCGGAGATCCCGAAGAAGTATCTGCGGTGAAAAGGCTCGACCCGATCTGAAAAGAGTGAACCACGAATCTCCCGGCGCGGCTATCGGCCGCACGCAAAGTAGCCTTCATCGCTCCGCGTGAAGGAAGTCGTGCGCGGAGTTCGTGTCGATTGTTGATCCAGGGGACCACTCGCATTCGGCCAACTTCACGCGGAGCGATGAAGGCTACTCTGAGGCAAAAGGCATTGTGCAGGCCGACAAGAAACGGAATGTTAGTAGTACAGCGTGGGACACCCGTGACCCAAGGAACCCAGAACGAGAATGACAAAATGATGAAGCACAAAATGATGGAAGAGGTCGGCAAGCACACGGACCGCCTAGCGTGATGATTTTGTGCCTCATCATTTTGCCTAACTCAACTTGTCGAAATTGCGCGGCCTGTGAAGAAACAAAACGTGAATAGCGCGAATCAAGAAGAGGCAAATTGAGGAGCCGAACATGAAGTCTGTATTCGCAGGTCTCTTGGCGGTGTCGGTTCTGGTGAGCAACGTTTTCGCGGCGGAGGCGGCTCCCAAACGGATGGAGTGGGTGGTTGATGGCGTGAAGCGGGAGGCGGACGTGTTCGCGCCGAGCAAGTCCTCAAGCGATCCACCGCCGCTGGTGTTCGGGTTTCATGGGCATGGCGGGAACATGAAAAATGCCGCGCGCAGTTTTCGGCTGCATGAGCTGTGGCCGGAAGCGGTCGTGGTCTACATGCAGGGGCTGAACACGCCGGGACGGCTGACGGATCCCGAAGGGAAGAAGCCCGGTTGGCAGTCTGCAGTGGGAGAGCAAGGGGACCGCGATTTGAAGTTCTTCGACGCGGTGTTCGCTTCGATGAAGGAGCAGCACAAGATCGACGAGCGCCGCGTCTATTCAACGGGGCATTCCAACGGCGGCGGCTTCACGTATCTGTTGTGGGCGGCGCGCGACGACGTATTCGCGGCAATGGCCCCTTCCGCAGCGGCGGCAGGTCGCGTGGGGAAAGACCTGAAGCCGAAGCCGGTGATGCACGTCGCGGGCGAGAACGATCAACTCGTGAAGTATTCGTGGCAGCAGCTTGCCATGACGCAACTGCGCAAACTCAACGACTGCGGTGAAGGGGCACCGTGGGGCACGAACAAGAACTGCACGCTGTACTCGTCGAAGAGCGGCAACCCGGTCGTGACGCTGATTCATCCGGGAACGCACAAGTACCCGGATGAAGCTCCCGCGCTGATCGTGAAGTTCTTCCAAGAGCATCGCCGCCCGCTGCCTGCCGCGAGCAACTGACCGCTTGGGTTCGGCTCATCAATTACCGCCGTGGAAACTGTAGTCCGGACGCCTTCGTCCGGACTACGACAATTAAATGCCGACCGTCTCGCGCTCGAGTTGAAACGCGCTGTCTGCTTCACTGTGGCCCTCGAATGCCGCACGCAGCGCTTCGGCGGTGAGTGGCTTGACGAAGAAGCCGTCCACGCCCAGTTGCGTGCTGCGCAGCACCGCTTCGGGTGATCGAGCGCGGGACAGCGCGAACAGGCCCGTCGTGTTGCTGATTCCCTGTGGAAGCAGTCGCAACACTTCGATCGTGTCGAAACCCTCGTCATCGGCCAGATCGACATCGACCACAATTGATTCGTACTCGCGCAGCATGACCGAGTAATACGTGCGTGGTCCGGTGTGAACGACATCGACGCGGAAGCCGTGTTCAGTGAGGGCGTGTTCGGCCAGAGCTTGTTGGACGGGGTCGTCGATCAGGAGCAGAGTTTTTGGCCCGGAGTCTTCGCCCATGGGAGTGAAGTCGCACGTTGCGGCTTGTCCGACGATCGGTTTGTCGGCAGATAACTCGGGACCGCCAATGAGTGATTCCCCCAGCGACATCCCCGACAGACCGGTGCTGCCCACGAGATTGACCAACTTTTGAGTGGCCTCGCGGATCGTCAGCCAGGTGGGGCGGAACGCCGCTTCAAATCGCGATTCGTTCCAGCTCCACGACGCGTCCATCAGGGTCGTCGCGTGAGTCAACACTTGCTGACGCAACTCCGACAATTGTCGGATCGCGGTGACTCCCTCGACTTCCGATTGAACGCGAATCTCCTGCACGACGGCGTACTCGCGCTGCAATGAGCTGAGCTTGCCAGACATCTCGCGCGTCCGTCGTTCGACCTTGCGTTCCAAGTTGTTGTTGAGCGATTCGAGGGCCGCTTCGCGTCGAGCCAAGTCGGACATGGCCTGCACGCGGACTCGAATGAACGTGGCCAGGCAGGCGGTTTCGACCGCCAACCACACGGCGTGTTCCACGAGATGACCGGCCGCGATGCTGCTTAGTCCCGGTGCGGCGAAGATCAAGCCGACGGCGACATGACTGACAACCGCCGCCGCTCCCGCCGCCAGCAGGAGTGAGACATCGCGATAGCCTGCCAGCACGACCAACCAAACGAACAGGTGCAGGTGCGTCTCCGGTCGCCCCCCGGTGGCGAACAGCAACAGCGTCGAAACGAGACCCTGGCAAATGGCAACAGTCAGCCGCGTCTGTCGCTCACCCGGCTTGCGGAGTGTGAGCCAGAGTGGCCTGACCGAGAGCACACCGTTCACCAGCAACGCCGCGCACAACATGTCGGCTCCGGCAAAAGTGCTTCCCGCCGATGCGGCCAGAACCGTGACCAGAACGAGACCCCATTGCGCGATCAGGCCCCAGAAGACCTGTTTGTCGAGGCTGACTCGCCCGTCATGCAATTCCCGCGCGAGCCGTTCGTCGGCGCGAGGAAATGGTCTCGGGGGAGTACTCGTCGTTTGCAACCATGCCAGCATTGAACCCGCCTCCGCCTCATGAAGCCACGTCGGCGAATGGCCGTCGGGCAGACGGTCGTGCAGCAGCGAAAAGCCTCTCCATCAACACGTCTGACCGAAACATAGCTCTGAATTTGGCGAGCAATTGTGAATCTTTCTCGCATCGCCCAAGCTTTGCGGCGAGTGGGAATCTCGGGAGCGTTCCTGATCCCGGACTGCGCACGATGATTGACTAGCCCTCGCTTGCGCGTTTTGAAGTTGCGCTCTTTTGGATTTCCGCCCCAACGGGGCAGCCGTAAGTCAGCCCTGGGCAAGCGACCAACGGGAGCACCGCCCTGGGTTTCAGTCGTCACAGAATCTCAAGCCCTGAAGGGACGGCCCTATGTTGCTCGCAGGAATAGTACCGCCCCTTCAGGGCTTGAAAATCACGATCAACCTCCAACCCAGGGCGTTGCCCTGGGCTGGCATAGCGTCTCCCGTTTGGGGCTGAAATCCCGAAAGCGCAACTTCAAAACTTGCGCGTCGGGTTAGTTGCAAGACACATTGTCCCGAAAAGCCCGAGACGGTGCGCAATGCCGTTTGGAGCGGACGTGATCGATTCCCCGCAATCCCAACGGCTTGAACGCGCAGCGTCACAGCACCTTTCTCGCGATGCGTTCGGACAACATCTCCGCTTCCGCGAAGATCGCGGGAGTGCCGCCGGTGTGGAGAAAGACCACATCTGTTGATTGACCGTTACAATCGTTGCCAGCGTTAAAGAGGCCGACGCGAACATCGGCGATCAGTCCGGCGAGCGCCTTCGCGGTGTAGGTCGGTTCGACGAGGATCCCTTCCGTCCGCGCGAGCAGTGTTAGCGCTGCGAGGCCCGCGTCGGAGGGTTGGCCGTAGCCGGGAGCCAACTGCTCGGTGATGAAGAGGATGTCATCGGGCGCGAGACGAGTGTCAATTCCCGCCAGTTCGGCCGCGCGGTTGGCGGTCGCGGACATTTCCACTTGGCTGTCCCACGGCCACGTCATCGGCGCGATGCTCTTCACGGGAAAGCGGCATCCCAGCGCGGCGGCTCCCAGCGCGACGCCCGCTCCCGTCGAACCGGCTGATGAAACGTAGACGGCGGCTGGCTCGAAGCCGCTCGCCGCCGATTGCTCGACGATCTCGGCCAGGCAGAGCGCATAGCTCAGCGCGGCGAGTGGCAGCACGACGGGACGTTCCCACAGATAGACCTTGCGACCGGTGGCGCGAAACCGTGCGGCCACGTCGCTGATCTTCTGATCGAGGTCCGGGCCGACCGACTCTTCGACGATCTCGATGCTCGCGCCGACGATGTGGTCGAGCAGCAAGTTGCCCTGCACGATGTCGGGGCCGTCCGCAGGCTTGCCTCGACCCAGCACGAGATGAATGTCGAGTCCGACCTTCGCACACGCGGCGGCTGTCTGTCGGCAGTTGTTGCTTTGCACTCCCGCGCCCCACACGACGAGATCGGCTCCTTGGGCGAGGGCATCCGCAATCAGGAACTCGTTGTGCCGTGCTTTGTTCCCGCCGAACAGCAGCCCCGTGCAGTCATCACGCTTAATCCAGACACGCGGCCCGTTTGGAGAAATCGCTTGGCTGAACCGAGGCAAGAATTCGAACGGCGTCGGCAAATGAGCCAGCGTTGTGCGCGGGACTCGCGCAATCCGTGATCGCAGTTCAGCAGTGGAGAGCATTGGTGGTACAGACCGCGTCATTTCTTGGTGGCCTTCTTCTTGGGAACGGTTTTCTGCGTGGCCACTTTATTCTTTACGGCCAACGGCTTCGACGACGCGGCCGTCTTGGTCCGCACGGCCTTCGTGCGCGAAGTCTTGAGGACCGTTTCGTAGTGCGCGATCCACTTCTTGACGGGGGTGCGTCGAATGGTTTCGCCGATCAGATCCAGCGCGAGGTCTTCCACCTTCTTGAACCGGATGCAGCACTTGCCCATGTCGAGCTTCTTGCCGGTCTTGATCCACTCGTCGCGGAATGTCGTCTCCGTGGCGCCATCGCAGTAGACCGGCATCATGTAGAGTGACATGTAATTCTTTTGCGACGCCAGAGCCGCGAAACCGAGTGGCTGTCGCGGGTCGCAGTGATAGCCCGCAGGGTAAAGACTGTGCGGCACATAGTAACCGATCGCGCCATACTGCATCCCTTCCTCGTAGCCTTTGTTGAGGTTCTTGAGGATCACTTTCCGCACGGCCGAGATCGCCGCCCGCCGGTCGTCGGGCAACTCGGCGAGATACTGCTCAACGGTGGTCGCTTGGCTTTGCATGGTGAGTTTTCATAGATTTGAAACGCGATCCATAATCTGCCTAACAGCTGTTGAAAAGCATCTGTAGGGTGGGGCCAGCTCGCTTCGAGCGCCGGCCCACCAAGAAAAGTCTCGGTGTTTGATGGTGGGCCGGCGCGGCAAAGCGCCGTTGGTCCCACCCTACGGTCCTTTTTTAACAGGCTGCTAGCCCGTGTCGATCCTGCCCTGAACTCATCCGTCACGAAAGGGAAACTTATGAACCAACCCGCCACCTTCCTGCGTCGCGACCCTGCGGACGTGACTCCGTGGGCCGAGACCTGTGGTGAGATTCGGTGTCTCGTGGAGGAAAAAGACAGCGCGGCGGCCGAGGTGCATCAGGTGAAGATTCACGACGCCAAGATGCACTATCACGCCCACACGGATGAGTTCTACTATGTGATCGACGGCCAAGGGACGATGACGCTCGACGGCACCGAGATCGAACTGCATCAGGGCGTGGTGGTCTACGTCCCGCGCGGCATCAAGCACAAAGCGGTCGGCAACCTGACCGTGCTGACCGTCTGCATCCCACGCGGCGTCTTCAACGACATTCACGAATTGGAATGAAGCGCGGATGCCAAAGCTGGGTGGAAGTATTTGTAGGGTGCGTCGAGTCTTCGAGACGCACCGGCCCCGCAGTTGTGGTGCGTCTCGAAGACTCGACACACCCTACGGACCTTGGATGTTCTCCAACACGTCTTCATCGTTGATTTCGATTGTACGAGCAAACTCGGCAATGTTCTTAGCCATGCGGCAGAGTATTGCAAGCGAGTCTCCTTGGATGACACAGCCGGGATAATGTCGGCCAGGAGGTTTTATCACGGCATAGTTTGAATCGCGCGCAAAGACCTCAAGCGGCTCGATTTCCATTGGCTAAGTCCACTCGTTTAGCGAGACACGTGAAGCGACGAACGCTAGCGATCAGCCGGTTCGAGTGGTTGAGTTTTTAGCAAGCGCGACGTTAACGAGAACTCGGTTGCATCGCATTGTTCGTCCGCCTCAGCCTCGCTTAGAAATGGGGACGCGAAGTCACAAGCCAAGTTCCCGCCACCATCGATCCGTCCGATATTCTACCGGAATCTCGTCAGTCAATGGAGTGCCGTAACCCAAGTTCTCTAGCGTATCAAACCACTGATTACGCTTGGGCTCAGGCAACTTCGCTCCGCACCAAGGACAGTAATGGGCGTCAAGCGATGATGCGCCACCATCACGAATTGGAAAGCCGAATTTATCAACGTGCGGAAAGTAACGGATGACTACGTCGGGACAATCAATCAAGTCAGGATGTTGATCGCATACATAATTTAGCTGCCGCCCCATCGCTTCACAGCAAATCCTGTCCTGATTAATCATTGCAGGTAAGTATCCGGAAGATGAAATGGCACTATCGAGGACGAACGACAAAGGTAACACGGCGGCGGCCAAGAACCTTTGATTTCAGAATCCGCATGATCCGCCGCTCGGGTTGACCGCCTTGTTCGTCGCCCTTAGGGGGAATCGTAACTGTATCGTCCGGGGTCACCGTGCCGGTATTTGATTCCGTACCACTTAACGAACTCCTGATCTGGTCTGATCATTGGTGCGGACTGGGCAAACAAAAGGTTATCCATGGCGTCCGAGAAGCCACAACCTACAAATCCCATCGCATCGTGCATCCCGCTTATTGTGAAGAACCGCTCATCTTCCGCCACAACGAGTAGACCATGCCGCTGGTGAGTTTCGGCGACGCCGATCAACTTGGTGTCAAGCAATCGTTCCCACTCGCCAACATACCGATAGTACTCAAACACGACATCGTTCCTTATTTCGGTTCATCCGACTAATGCGTGCTGAGTGTGATGTAGAGCGAGTAGTTTGAGTTTGAAGAAGGGGAGATCACGATAGCCGTAGGCTTGTCGTTGGAGGAGTTTGATTTTGTTGTTGGTTCCCTCCAAGGGTCCGGTCGAGATGGGG
>CAMAYU010000235.1 GCA_945862235.1 Schlesneria paludicola DSM 18645 | reverse complement strand
TGGCTGTGTGCTGTATCGGACTCCACCGAAGAGGGGGCTTGCTCTGATGAACACCAGGTTGTTGTTGATCGTGACAGCCGTTGTTGAATCGGCAACTGGTGCAGCCCTGTTGATCGCCCCCTCACTGACGGCCGAATTGATGCTGGGCGCGGGACTCGATTCGCCCGCATCGGTCATGGTGGGGCGAGTCACCGGTTCCGCCTTGATCTCGATCGGCTTGATCTGCTGGCTGGAGAGGGATCGCGTCCCCGGCGGTTCACGGGGAGGACTGGTCATTGGGCTGTTGGCTTACCATATTTCGATTCCAGTTCTTCTCACCTACGCGGCCGTCGTCGAGAACCTGTCCGGAATCGCGTTCTGGCCAGGCATCGGTCTGCATTCGGTCCTCACGATCTGGTGTGTCGCGAGCCTTCGATCCAGCGGTCAGGCTGTGCCGACTCCGTAGAACCAGCCCGACAATCTAGCCCGACGCGCAAGTCTTGAAGTTGCACATTTTGCTTGTCGACTCGCAAAACATGCGGGAATTGAAGCCTGAAGCGCAAGCGAAGGACCGATGCTCGAAAACCACTTCGCTTGCGCTTCAGACTTCAATTCTGGGACGTTTTCCATTTCGAGTGACGAAATGCGCAACGTCCAAGCGAGCCAGCGCGGGCTGGACGTTCGATGATCGCAGCTTTGCTTGCGCAGCGGGCTGGTTTTGAGAGGCGATCTCCCGTCTATTCACACAATTGAAAACAGCCCGACCTGCGACACCGACCGATCGGAAAACTTGATGTCTCACACTCAATCCCTGCTGCGGCGTCTGTTCACGACGCCGTATCGACCTCAACCGCTGATGCGATCTTTCCTGTCGCGAGGCCAAACGCAGGAAGTCTCCTCCGCCCGAGTGACCGTGGCGGTGCTGGATGCCGCCGAAAGTGATCAGGTGTTTGGAGTACCTCTGGCCCGGCGAGGCATTCAACCCGTGTTCCTGCGGGTCGAGAATCGAGGCACCGTGCCGCTCCGCCTGCATCGGGTCAGCATCAATCCCAACTACTTCACCGCGCTCGAAGCGGCCGCCGTGAATCACTTTTCGATCATCAAACGGTTGTCCGCGTTTGGGCTTGTGGGCTGGCTCGTTCTGCCACTGCTGGCGCTCCTTCCCCTGAAGCTGCTCACCGCGCATTGGGCCAATCTTAAGATGGACGACTACTTTCGGTCGCAGGCTTTTCGCCTTCGGATGATCCCGCCCGGAGAATCGTCCGAGGGATTCGTGTTCACTCCGCTCGACGCGGGGACCAAGAGCGTTCACGTCTACCTGCACGCCACGGGTGATTCGCTCGACAAGCAAGCGGCACGCAAGTTTGAAGCCAGTCGTGCGACCGTGGCGGCTCACTCCGAACAACTCACGACGACTTCGCAGGCAGATGTCAGTCTCACGTTCTCGATTGCGGTGCCGGGTATTTCGGCCGACTACCTGCGCAAAGACTTTGCCACGATTAATGCACCGGGTTCGCTCGTCAACTGCGATGTGCCGACCCTGGTGCAACGTCTCACCGAGATGCCGGCCACAACCACCAACCGTGCGGGAACTCGTCACGGCGATCCAGTGAATCTGGTCGTGATCGGCGAGTTTGCCACGCTGCTCAGTGCGATGTCCGCTCGATGGGATGAGAGCGAGACCATCACGCTCGCCACCTGCTGGAAAACGGCCAAGGCGTTCCTGCTCGGATCGCAGTACCGCTACTCGCCGGTCAGCCCGCTGTACCTGTTCGGTCGCAGCCAGGACGTCGCCCTGCAACGCAGCCGTCGCTCGATCAACGAACGCCTTCATCTGCGCCTGTGGCTCACTCCGCTGACGTTTCAGGGGCAGAGTGTATGGGTGGGACAGATCAGCCGGGACATCGGTGTCCGTTTCACGACCAAGGCTTGGAACTTGACGACGCATCGCATCGATTCGGACATTGATGAGTCACGCGATTACCTGGTCGAAGACCTGATCGAAGCCGAACGAATCGAAGCCTCGGGCTACGTTGGTGGCGTCGGCGACTGCGATGCCTCGGCACCCCGGCACAATCTGACGGGCGACCCTTACTTCACCGACGGCAAGCGAGCCGCGATCCTGCTTTCCACGAGTCGCACGCCGCCACGATTCGTCGCTTGGGCTTGAAGATGCTTCAACCGAAAGTCCAACAGGTTATGTGAGTGCGGCGGAGGTTGGTCTATTTGATCAGCCGCAATGTTTTCATCCAGGCGGTGCAGGGCTGAGGCCAGTCGGTGACGGGTTGGCCATCGACGTGGCGTAGGCCGTAGCCGTGGCCTCCCGTGGCGTAGGTGTGGACTTCGGTTGAGACGCCGACCTTCTTCAGTTCAGCCGCGAGGAGCAGCGTGTTGAGGGCTGTTACACCGTCGTCGAAGGCGTGGACGAAGAACATCGGCGGCGCGTCTTTGGTGACTTTGGCTACGACATCGTCGCGCAGTCTGGGTTGGCCTTTCTCTTC
Source organism: Schlesneria paludicola DSM 18645 (assembly GCA_945862235.1). GTDB lineage: Bacteria > Planctomycetota > Planctomycetia > Planctomycetales > Planctomycetaceae > Schlesneria > Schlesneria paludicola_A. Next base: position 7,031 of record CAMAYU010000235.1, on the reverse strand, counting down.
AAAGCCACCGGGATAGATGAGGACGGCGAAGTCGGGGCGGCAGGACGTTTTGTCGGTCTCGTCGATCGGCTCGTACTGGCGGTCGTTACCGAGGAGCGCGGTGAGTCCCGCGACTTGGCCACCGGCGGAGAAGCCGAGCAGGCCGATGCGTTTGGGATCGAGCTTCCATTCAGCGGCCTTGCTGCGGACGAGACTCATCGCGCGTTGCGCGTCTTGAACGGCGGCATGCCAGCGCTGGTCGGGATTGCGGAACGGGACGCGGTACTTCAAGACGATGCCCGTCACGCCGGTCTCGTTGAGCCACGTCGCGACCTCGGTCCCTTCCAAGTCGTAGGCGAGGATGTGATGTCCGCCGCCGGGACAGATCACGACCGACGCGCCGGTGTCTTTGTCCGGGGCAGGGCGATAGATCGCGATCTGCGGCGTCGAGACGTTGCCCAGCTTGATGATCCGCCGTCCCGCGATCAGCTTGTCCTCGGGCTTGGTTTGGTCCGCCTCGGGCGGCAGTTCTTTGGTCTCACCCGGCGGCTTGCTCGGCCAGACGTTGACCGTGATTGGCTCGGCGGCTAACGCAGTGGAACAACAGGTGATGGCGAGCAGCAGCAAACGGGGCAGACGTTTCATGGGGAGTCTCTGTGAGTGGCCAGGGCAACGGGCGCGTCAACTATGGACGTGACCGACACAAAACGAAATCAGGCGAGTCGCGTGACGAACTCGCGCCGGCGGCACTCTATCAACGCGGTCGGTTCTTCGCAGTTGAGTTGAGGTGTCGGAAGGCCCTGCGTGGAATTGTCCTCGCTGACGCTTCGGGTTAGTTTTGAACCGCTTCTCTGCATCTCTTTTCTTCCAATCTGTTTGTCCCTTTGAAAGAACCCACGTCATGCCCACGACCGTCAACGGTGTCGGGACTCATTATTACGGCAAGCAGGACGCGGCGAGTCGGCTGGGGACGTGTCCGCATTGCGGGGCGGCGGGGAAGCTGGAGTCGTACACGACGCGGCTGTGGTTCGTGATCATTTTCATTCCGATCATCCCGTTGAAGCGGGTGCGGATTTTGGACTCATGCCCGCGCTGTCAGCGTCATTGGGTGGCCAATCCTGAGCAGTACGAGATGTCGCGGCAGTTGGCCGTTTCGGGGGCACTCGAAAAACATCGCGCGCAGCCGACCGTTGAGACCGCGATGGTGACTCATGCGCAGTATTTGTCGTTCCACATGCACCAGGAAGCGGACGCCTTTCGCGCGGGAGCGTTGACGCAGTTCCCGGACAACGCCGAATTGTTGGCTGGGTTCGCCTCGCATCTCGATCAGACCGGCCGTTGGCAGGAAGGGACGCCGCTGTACGAGCAGTCGCTCGCGCTGAAGCCCGAGGCCCCGGAAGTCCGTCACAGCATGTCGTGGCGTCGCACGAACGAAGGGAAGCTGGACGAAGCGTTTGAGTTGCTCGATTACCTGCGTCAGCCTGGCTCGGGGCAGTCGTTCAATCTCGAACCGCTCAACATGCTGGCAAAGGCGTATCAGAAACAGGGGAATCACGAGAAGACGCTCGAACTGTGTGCGGTCTATCTGCGTGAGGCTCCCGCCATCGGCGAGCAACATGCGTTTCGGAAGCTCGTGGCGAAGTCCGAGAAGGCGCTGAGTCTCGAATCTTCGCTGCTGCCAACGCGGGAATTCTCGATTCGAGATCTGTTCGACTCGAAGAGCGGAACGCATGCGCCGTGGGTGCGCTGGGTGGCCTTCGGTTCGATCGTGATGGTGCTGTTTGCGATCGGGATGCTCGGCTTGAACGAGTACAACCGGACGCATCGGACGCTGTACGTTTTGAGTGCGTATGCTCAACCGGTGCTGGTCTCGGTGGATGGCGGTCCCGCCGTGCCGGTCAATCTGCGCACGAAGATTTCGATTTCCGAGGGGCAGCATCAACTCGCGATCTCGGGACCGGTGACGAAGCAGATCGCGGTCGATCTCCGTTCGCCGTACTTCTCACGCTGGCTGTCGAGCCCGATCTGGGTGGCCGATGTCGAGGGTCTCTCCAGTGTCTTCGTGAACACAATCCACTACTCGATGAATCCGAAGCCGTCCGAAGAGTACTGGCTGGACAAGGATTTCAACTTCGTGCCGCATGTCGATTATGCGTTTGAACAGCCGCCCGCGAGTCTCAAGGTTGAAGGACGGAACACAGTCGTGACGAAGGTGCATCTCGGCACGATGCCGTTGCAGCCGACATCCGTCTTGTTGGCGCGGATCATGCAGCCGGACCAATCGGTCGCACTGACGTTTGCCGAGGGACATCTGGACCGGAACCCGAACGATTCATCACTGCTCAGCGTGTATGCCTTCCGGGTGAAAGGGGATGCCAATGAGCGGCGCGTGGCCGAGTTTTTGAAGTCGAAGTTGTGGCGGCAGCCGATCTCGGTGGCGTGGCATCGGACGTATCAGAGTCTCAAATCGGTCGGAGCCAAACACGCGGAGTTGCTCACCGAGTACGACGCTCAGTTGGAGAAAGACTCCAACAACGCCGCGCTGCTTTATCTGCGCGGTCGCATCAGTCCGACGCGGGCCGAGCAAGTGAAGTTCTTTCGTCAGTCGTATGAGAAGGACGGCGCGCAACAGGGCTGGCCCGCGATGGGTCTCGCGATTGATGCCGCTAATCGAGGCGAGTGGGCTGAGGCGAAAGAGTGGTGCGACAAGGCGGTTCCGGCGCTGCGCGGCGATCAGTCGTTCCGCACCTTCTGGCACACGGTGCAGATGGCCAACGGAGACACGACGGAACTGGAAGGGATGTACCGCCAAGCTCTGCAAGGAACCGATCTGGCTGAAATGCTATCGGCTGTTTTCCGGCTGAGCGATGCACTGGGGGCCAAAGGAAAACCAGACGACGTGCGACGCGAATACCTCACTTGGTGGAACCGCGTCTCCGGTGGTAAGCCGAGCTCCAACGGGCGGACCACGTATGAGCTGATGATCGATTACGTCTGCGGCGACACGGGCGCGTTTCTCAAGAAGCAGCCCAATTTGGAGCCGAAGGAATTGGCGATCTATCAGTTTCAATTCTTGATCGCGACCGGACAGCCCGACGTGGCGGCGAAACTGCCGGACCTTGACACACTGATGGACGACTGGACGGAGCCGCTCGCGCTGAGTGTGAGCTTCGCACTGAAGGGGAGTCAGGCCGAAGCGGACACATGGCGAGCGAAGGCGTGCGAGGAGTTGCGGCGCGACGGGGATTCGGACGCCGTTCGCGCGGCGGCACTGCTCGAGCGCGACACCGCACCGACCGATGCGGAACTCGACGAGATCGTGTTGCGAACCACGGACACTCCGATTCTGTTGGTCGCATTGGCGCAGCGGTTTCTGGATCGCAAGCCGGAACTGAATCAACGCGCCGCCAAACTCAACGTTAGCCGCCAGCCCCCGTACCTGCTTGTCAAACAAGCCGCGAATCAGCCGTAAGCGGTGCCGCTTCGTGGCCGTGTGGCTGGGGCCGCGCTTCGCGGCCCCCAGTGAAGTGGAAAGCGCTCACCTCTCGGAGGGGGCACAGCCAGTTAAACAACCCCACCGGGCTTGCCCCGGTGACTTGCGAGTTTTTGCACTACGCGCTGTGCCGATTCGCGTGAATGAGCAAGTAGTGCAAAGACCTGTTTCCAACGGGGCAAGCCCGGTGAGGGGAGTTTCAACAGGTGGCGAAGGCCGATCACGGCCACATTTTTCGGATCTGTTTCCGGTTGGCTTTCCGTTGAACTCATCATGACCGACGAACAATTCGATCAACTCGTGAAGCGGATTCAGCAGCGATACGGTTCGCGGCCGCGGTGGCTGCGTGCCCGGATCGCTTGGTTGGTGGCGGTCGGCTACGCGGGGTTTCTGGCCGGGTTGTTGCTCGTGTTGGTGATCTCTGCGGGACTCACCTTCGTGGCCGTCGTGGCCGGGACCGAGCCGAGTCTCGTCCTGATGGCGATCGTGGCGCTGCTGCTCGCGTTCGGTCTCTGGCAGATGCTGGTCTTCCTGTGGGTTCCGTTGAAAACGGCAAAGGCTCGTGTCGTGACCGAGGACGAAGTGCCGATGCTCTTCCGCGTCCTCAAGCAGCTCGAAGACGACTATCGCACTCCGCCGTTTCACAGCGTGCAGATGACGTCCGACTTCAACGCCAGCGTGCAGATGGTGCCGCGGTGGGGCGTATTCGGTTTCAATCGGACTCATCTGTTTCTCGGCCTGCCGCTGATGCAGATGCTCTCGCCGGAACAGTTCGCCGCTGTGCTGGCTCACGAGTTCGCTCATTCTTCGTCGCAGCACGATCGGTTTGGAATGTGGATTTACCGGCTGCGTCAAACGTGGTCGCGTGTGTTTACGGAACTCCAGTCGGCAGGCAATGGCGGCGTGTTGTCGAGTTTTCGTGGACCGCTCATGGGATTCATCAATTGGTACTGGCCGCGTTTCAATGCCCATGCGTTTGTTCTGTCGCGGGCGAACGAATATCAGGCCGACCGCATCGCCGCGGAATGGGGTGGCGCGAGTCCCCTCGCGCAAGCCCTCTGGCGGATCGAGTGCTTCGGCCGCCGCTTGAACGACGACTTCTGGAACGAACTGACCTTGTTGGCACGCTCGCACGACGAGGTTCCCGAGGATGTCGTCGCGCGGATGAAGGCGTTCTTTGACGAGGAGCCGAAGCCGGAAGATGGCCAGCGGTGGATCGAGCAATCGTCGCAGTTTCTGACCGGCAGCATCGACACACATCCGAGTCTGTCCGACCGTCTGCAAGCACTCGGCTTGGACGTGCGCGAGTTCGCGCGGGACGGCTTTCCGATCCCGGTGGCTCAGACGGCCGATGTCTTGCTCGGACCTGAACGAGATCAGATCGAACAGGATGTCAACGCCCAATGGCAGCGGGAAAACCGGCTGCGCTGGCAGAACGTCTTTCACCAAGCCCGTCGCATCGAGAAGCGGCTCGTCACGATCGATGGCGCGGCCGAACCGACAACACTCACCGTGGAACAACTGTGGGAACACGCCCGCACCATCGGCCAACTGCAAGGGACCGCAGCGGCCGAACCACTACTCAGGCAGTTGCTCAAAAGGACTCCGCTGCACGGGAACGCGGCCATTGTGCTGGGGAGCCATTTGCTGGAACGCGGTAACAACGAGGGCGAACAATTCCTGCGACACATTCTGAGCGACCCAGAACACGACATGATTCCGGCCGCGTGTGGAGTGCTGTCGGCTCACTTCCAAGAGCTCGGTCAGTCCGAGAAGGTGCGCGAGATGCAGGCGATCGTCAGTCGCTTCCAAGCGGCACAGATCGCAGCGGCGACAGAACGGAGCGTTGTCACCGTCAAAGATCCGTTCGTGCCGCATGGGTTGAGCGAGACTGAACTCGCGTCGCTCCGCGCGACGTTGGCTGCTCAGACGGAGATCGCCGCCGCGTGGCTCGTCCGCAAAGAACTCAAACACGTTCAAAAGCAGCAGCTGTTCGTGCTGGTCGCACGCACCAAACCGAACGGCCTATTCGGCGGATCGAATGCCGACCGCGACCGCGCTCTGGTCACGGCGCTGATGTCGTCGGTCAAGCTCCCCGGACGATTGCTGATCGTCGCGCCTCAAGGCGGCTTCCGCGCACTGGCTCAAAAAATCATGGCGTCGGAAAGTTCCCCGATCGTCCCGTGACACCTTTTCTGTTGTCGCCTAAGCTTTTTGGGTTTCCTCCGACTTTGGGTCGGACTCGGGATTTCAGAGAGCGGGATGAAAACAACGGCTGACATCCGTTTCGCTCGAATCCAATCGCCCACTCAGAACTTCGGATGAACCTGTGAATCAAGCCGTGCCACAACACCATCGCCGCCAAGCGTTCACCCTGATCGAACTGCTCGTCGTGATCGCCATCATCGCGGTGTTGATCGCGCTGCTGCTGCCCGCGGTGCAGCAGGCGCGCGAGGCGGCGCGGCGGACACAGTGCAAGAACCATCTCAAGCAGTTGGGGCTGGCGCTGAACAACTATCACGATGTCCATCGCTGCTTCCCGCCGGGACGGTTGCGGAGTGTGGTCGATGGTCAGGGACGCTGCTTCTCGGCGTATGCGTCACTGTTGCCGCACCTCGATGCGATGGCGCTCTATGGTCAGATCAACTTCGACGCGAACCCCGAAGACGCCGTGAACGCGGCGGCACTCGAACAGACGATCCCGTACTTCCTCTGCCCGAGCGATCCGTTTCGCAAGTTGCAGGGGAACAGTGCCGTTCACAACTATCCGCTCAGTTCGGGCCACACGCTGCCGCTGTCGCCGCGCAACCCGAGCGGCGTGCGCGTGACCGGCCTCTTCTATGAGAACTCGTCGGTGCGGTTTGCCGATGTCACGGATGGATCGAGCCAGACTGTCTGCATCAGTGAGACGATCAAGTCCGAGGGGGGGCCGACGGTTTGGGATGGCATCAGCAAGACAAACGGTTTCGTCCTGACAACCGGCTGCGACAATGGGACCACTTGTCCCGAGTTGACCGACTACGCGACGCAGTGCCACGGCGGCGGGCAGGCGTTGCAGCAGACACGCGGCAGCCGCTGGTTGCTCGGTGCGCCGGGGCACTCGATGTACAATCACGTCCGCACGCCCAACAGCCCCGACATCGACTGTCGCGGTGGACTGCCGCACAGCAACCGGACGAACGCGCACTGGGACCGCCTCTCGCTCAACGTCGCCGCCCGCAGCCGCCACACGGGCGGTGTCCATGCTCTGTTCGTCGATGGCCACGTGCAGTTCATCGGTGACAGCATCGACCAGTCCATCTGGCAATCACTCGGTAGCCGCAGCGGCGGCGAAGTGGTCGGCGAATATTGATCGCGCGGGATCAAGAGTCAGGCACAAGGGCACGCGGGCTTTGAGCTGCGAAGTGGCGGCAGACTGGTGAACGCCCGCCACCGTCGTCGCATCGCGGCTCTGGTCCGAAAGAACGGGGCCGCAATCACTTCCCGAGTGTGGCTGGGGTCGGCGCTTCGCGGCCCCCAGCGAAGCGGGATTCACCCCCCAATCTGGGGGCGGCGAAGC
>CAMAYU010000234.1 GCA_945862235.1 Schlesneria paludicola DSM 18645 | reverse complement strand
CGTCTTGAGGTACTCCAGCAGCGCCTGCTTCTCGTCTTCATCGAGGACGTTGGGAAACGTGTGGCCTGCGGCACTCTTGCCCGGTTGTTTCGTGTCGAAGTAACGACGGCGGTGAGCGGTCGCCTTCACAGAGCGCGGGACGCTGTCGAGCGACTCGACTTCGAGGCCGACTTTGTCGCGGTCGTATCCGTCCTCGGTTCGCTTCCAGACGACGGGCCGCGCGTCCGAGTGCAGCACATGCCACAACGTCGGGACCGAGCCGTTGTGAAAGTACGGGGCACTCGCCCAGATGCCGTCGAGCGGCGGAGCCACATAGCCGACCGGATCGACTTCCACTGGATCGGCTCCAAAACGGCTGAGCCAACCGTCCTTGACCCACTGGCGATGCGCGACCGTCAGCGACTTGAATCGCAACGGATCAGTCCCGACTTCATCGAGATCAATCGTGCGTTGTTCGTATTTCCCGTTCGCTCCGTAGGAGCCATGACAGCGCACGCAGTTCTCGACGAAGAGACGCTCGCCGCGTGAGGCCAGTGTGCGGTTGATCTCGAACGGATACTTCGGGGGTTCGAGCGACTCGATCCACACGAGCAAGTCCGTGAAGTGAGGCTCCCATTCGGCGAGCTTTTCGGGCGTGACACGCGGTAGCAGGATGAACTGCATCAGGGGACGAGGCGTCTTCGGGGAGTGGCCGTCCGCGTAGAGCGACCTCTTCTTGCGGACGTTCCAGAACGGCGGCGCGTCCATGTCGTGATGAGACAGCTTCGGCAGCTTGCGGTTCGTATCGACGGTCATATCCGGATTGCGGTACGTGCCGAGGACGACTCCGAACATCACCGCGTTGGTCGTGCCGTTGGTTGTGCTGAGTGGCAACTGCAACGTGGCGAGGTCCAGATGTCCGAGCTTCTTCCCTTGCGACAACTTCACGAGTCGCACGTCTTCAGTCAGCGTCTGCAACGCCGTGTGTGAGTTCGGCAGACCGGGGATGACTCGGCCCGCCACCTTGCCGCCGTGGCAGGCCAAACAATTCATGGTCCAAGTGCCATTCGCATCGACGACATAACCGAGCGGCTTGATCGCGGGAGCCGCCTCCGGATCGGGCATGATGCCGTAGTACGAAAAGATCAGCCGCCGTCGTGTCGCTTCGTCGGCTTGCTCGGCCTGCGACCGGTCCGGTTCAGGCCAGACCGTCCAGAGCGACGACAAAACCGCCTCATCAAAATCCGGCGGCAGGAACGGATGAGTCCTCAGCGTTGAGTAGCCTCGCGCGGCGGGAGACGCTTTGTTCGCGATCTCACGGCTCTCGTCGGCACATGCAGTGCCGATCGCTTGAGCCAGGAACAAACTCAAGAGAATGGCAACTCTCCAGCGATTCATCAGCGGCACAACGTCACTCCTCGACAGACCAGCCAGTCACTCGTGCCGATGTTATAGTCGGGCTGCGTGAGTTGGCGAACGAATTGGTGTCCTTTGTCGAGGACTCACTGGTCTGGGGGCGGGCGTTTGACTCACAGAACCTTTCCTGCGCGAGGTCCGACGACGTGATTGATACGGAACAACTGCTGACCTCGACGTTCGTGCGTCGAGCCGAATGGCTGGATGAGACCGGTTCGACGAATGATCTCGCGTTGCAATGGGCGAGTAATTCGTCGGTCGCCACGCCTTGTCTGATCGGGGCCACACGTCAGAACGCGGGGCGAGGACGCGGCACCAATCGCTGGTACGGCAGTGACGGGACGTTGATGTTTTCGGTCCTGTTTGACATGACGGCTTTGGGGATCGCTCAGCATCTGTGGCCGCAGTTTTCGCTCGTGACCGGATTGAGTGTGGCGGAGACCGTGGAGGTCTTCCTGCCCGAGGCGGCCGTCGGATTGAAATGGCCCAACGATGTGTGGCTCGGCGGTCGCAAGGTCTGCGGAATTTTGATCGAGCAGCCGGAGCGAATGCCCGGCCGACTGGTGGCGGGTCTCGGCTGGAACGTCAACACCGCGTTCGCCTCCGCGCCGGAGGACATTCGCTCCATCGCGACCTCAATGCGCGACACCACCGGCAGCACGTTCGACGCAGGGGATGTCTTGCAGTGCTTCCTTCAGCGTTGGGAAACAAACCTGACAACATTGGCAGCAGGAGCATTCGACCTCGCCGCGCGATGGACTCGGTTCTGCGTGCTGCGAGATCGACGAATCTGCGTCTCGGCGACTGAGCCTGAATGTACGGGGAGCTGTCTCGGTATTGCGTCGGACGGAGCGTTGCTCGTGAACGATGGAGAACGATCCCGCCGTTATTACGCGGGGACGGTGAGACTGGTCGAAAGCCAGATCGTTTAACCACAAGCCGAAGGCTCAGATGCCTGACTCCCATCGCGGGGCGTTTTCCACGCGATGAAACGAGGCAGAGGTCGTGTGCGAGTGACCGTGCCGGTTGTCAAAGGTTGGTTGAGCGACCGAGCCGGTTCTGACGATTGACATGAACTGACACGGCGAAGACCCTGTGCCGCCGCTTAGTGAGTTGAGCGATTGCGGCGATTTGCCGGATCGGGTTGAGTTCTCCGGCAGGCTGTGTCTCGTTTGATTTGTAGGTGTGGGTGTTCGACCTGTTGAATCGTTGGGGCAGCGTCTCGCTTGCCCGGCGATGCCGATGACGTTGATGAAAGACGGGCAAGCGAGACCCTTACCGTACGTTTTCGGATGACTGCTGGCGATTGTGGTCGCTCTTAAAATGGAGTTTGGGAATGGGCTGGGAAGCGTGGTTGGTGTTGTTTGTAGTCGTCACGATGGTCTGGGCGTTGGCTCGCGAATGGTGCCCACCGGATGCTCTGACGGTCGGCTGCTTACTAGTGTTGATCGTTGCACAGGGCTTGTTCGACACCAAGTCGCTCCCCAACGCGAAGCAGGCATTTGAAGGGTTCGGCAAAGAGTCGCTCATCAGCGTCGGTGTGCTGTTCATCATCGTCACCGGGCTAATGCAGACCGGGGCAATGAACTTGCTGACCGAGCCGTTTCTGGGACGACCGAAAACCGTATTATCGGCTCAGCTTCGATTGCTGCTCCCCGTGACGACACTCAGTGCGTTTCTCAACAACACGCCGATCGTTGCGATGTTCATGCCGGTCGTGGATGACATCTGCAAGAAGTCGCGGATCAGTCCGTCGAAGCTCTTCATGCCGATGGCCTTTGCCGCGACATTCGGCGGCACCTGCTCGATGATCGGGACGAGTACGAACCTCGTCGTGAAGGCACAGATGTCGCAGGAAGGCTTGCGGTCGTTTGGCATGTTTGAAATCACTTGGGTCGGCCTACCGTGCGCCATTGCTGGCGTGATCTACATGCTGATCTTCAGTCGCTGGCTACTGCCTGATCGTCGTCCTGCCATCAGCCTGAGTGACGATCCTCGGCAATACACAGTCGAAATGATGGTTCAAGCGGGCGGGCCCCTCGTGAGTCGTACGGTCGAACAAGCGGGACTGCGTCATTTGCCAGGGCTGTTCTTGGCGGAGATCGAACGGAACGGCGAAGTGATCGCGGCGGTCGGCCCGCGCGAACGTTTGCTGGCCGATGACCGGTTGGTCTTTGTGGGGATCGTCGAATCGGTGGTCGATCTGCGGAAGATGCGCGGGCTGGTCCCGGCGACGGACCAGGTCTTTAAGCTCAATGCGGATGACAGCGAACGCTGCCTGATGGAAGCGGTCGTCTCGAACCGTTGCCCGATCGTGGGGACGAACATTCGCGATGGCCATTTCCGTTCGCGCTACAACGCGGCGGTGATCGCGGTCGCTCGCAATGGACAACGGATCACCGGCAAGATCGGCGACATCGTGCTCCAACCCGGTGACACGTTGTTGTTGGAAGCCCACAAAGACTTCGTTCGTCAGCAGCGAAACTCGAACGACTTCTTCTTGGTGAGTCACGTCGAGAATTCGACTCCGCCACGCCACGACCGCGCGTGGATTGCGCTGGCGGTCCTCGTCGGAATGATCGTGTTCGCCACGTTGCTCAGCCGCGAGGCGGTCCCCGGCGGACTTCCAGAACGAGACTTCCTCCTGCCGGCAGCGTTGTTGGCGAGCTTGGTCATGATCGCAACCCGCTGCTGCACGGCGAGTGAAGCGGTGCGGAGCATCGACTGGTCGGTGCTGATTGTGATTGGGGCCTCACTGGGAATCGGCAAGGCGATCGAATCGAGTGGTCTCGCCAAGATCGCTGCCAACCAGATGATTGGGATGGCGGGAGGGGACGCTTGGGTGCAGTTGGCGATGGTCTATTTCATGACGATGATTCTGACGGAGTTAGTGACAAACAACGCCGCCGCTTCGCTGATGTTTCCGCTGTCGCTGGCGGTCGCCAAGTCGCTCGGTGTCAGTTACGAGCCGTTCATGATCGTCATCATGATCGCCGCGTCGATGGGCTTCGCGACGCCGTTCGGCTACCAGACCAATCTCATGGTCTACGGACCCGGCGGCTACAAGTTCAGCGACTACCTGCGCATCGGCATCCCACTCGACCTATTGATGATGGTCATCGCAGTGGCTCTCACTCCGTTCATGTTTCCGTTTTGAGACGAGTTGAAATCAGCCGCGAGCTGGAATTTCGTCGTTTATACTTCGCGCGGTAAGCAACGAGGCTTTCTTGGTGAGCCGGGCGGCGTCAGCCCAATGGCACTCACTTTGAGCGGGACGGCGCTAGCCGCCGGTGGATGGAGTTGTGTTTTCAAGCAAAGAACCGGCGGCTAGCGCCGTGCCGCTCACGGGGTGAACGTCAAAGTGAGTGCCATTGGGCTGACGCCACCCGGCTCACCAAGACCAACGTTGGGCAGAGGCCTCACTTCAGGCCGCCTGAGGTATAACTGCCTCGGCAACGCCCCGCGTGCGGAGAGCAAAACAGGCTCTGGCAACTCCCGCTGATAAATCGATCCGCAGGATAGACGCCTCGTCCGTCCGCGCCAGCAACGTCGGACGGACGAGGCGTCCATCCTGCGGCTGACTCATTTCTCCGAGTGTTGCCTCACACGTCGTTCGACACGCGGGGCGTTGCCCGCGCGGTTAAACGAGGCAACGGTCTCGCTACACGTCACGCGATCTCAGCGCGCACGAGCAGCCTCTGCCGGTGTTCGCGTTCCGTTCGAGTCTTCGCGCGTTTCGCGCAGCCGCACGTGAACCTGAACGACAGTGTGCGAGGCCGAAAAGTCTACGCCAACGCCGTGGCCGCCAAGGACCTGATCGCCATGAGCAATCGTTCCAGTTTGTCGTGAGCGCATGGCTGTTTTTCGCCGAGATTCTCTACGCGTGCGACGGCGAGACAATGGATGTCGCTGGGCCACACTCTGACCGTTGCCTCTGAGACGAAGCCTCATGATCTCGAACTTCTATCGCCGCTACAGTCGGTTGATCTTGGGGATGGTCCTCCTCTCATTCGGGCCATTGTGGTTCTTTGCCGAGAGCATCAAGTCAAACAACGACATCGAGACTTGGCTCCCGCAGAACACCGATGTCCGGAAAGCCTACGAGGAATTCAAGCAGGACTTCGGCGCGGAAGAAGTCATCGTCGTCGGGCTCCCCGCAGACGAGGTGACTCCGGATATGGTCGAGTCCCTCGCCGGTCGCTTGGACCGCTTGTCCGGCGTGCGCCGCTGTTGGACTCCCGCCCGCATGATGGAGCGGATGATTGAGTTCGGTGTCGCCGAGGATGAAGCGTCACGCCGCATCAACGGTCTGTTGAAGGCTCCCACCGGGGGGCTTGTGGGCGTCGTCGCCGCGCTGTCCGAAAGCGGCGTGAAGGATCGTGCTCAAACCACAGAAGAGGTTCGTCGCGTCCTCAAGTACTGTCGGTTCGATGCGGATCGGATCGCCCTCACCGGCGCACCGATCATCGTGACCGAGTTAGATCGACTCGGCAGTTCCAAATCGAGCAAGCAGTTTTTTCTGATCACCTGCGCGATCAGCTTGGGCCTGCTGTACTACTCATTCGGCCACATGGGACTGTCACTGGCGATGCTCGGTGTGACGTTGTGGGGCATCTTTCTCAATCAAGCGGTGATGGCGGCGTTGGGCGGTGAGATGAACTTCATCCTCGGCTCACTGTCGATCATGGTCATGATCTTCACGCTGTCGATCGCGGTGCATGTCGTCAGCTATTACACGTCGGCCTGCGATCGAGGCGAAGCCGACCCGCTGTCGTTCGCGTTTCTGGAGTCACTCGGCCCGTGCGGTCTCTCCACCATCACAACGCTTCTCGGGCTGGTGTCACTCAATGTCAGCAGCATTCGCCCGGTGAGCCAATTCGGCTGGGCCGCTGCTTCCGGTTCGGTGGTCGCGCTGATTGTTGGTTTGGGCGTGACCCCCGCACTGCTCACAATGATCCCGTGCCGAGCGGCTCGTTGCGGCAACTTGCAATTCAACTTTCGCGCTTGGGGCGAAGGGATCGCACGACACCGACACAAGATTTTGGCCGGAGCCGCGCTGCTGTTGTTCGTGACCAGCTTCGGACTGATGCGTCTGAAACCCGACATCAATCCGACCGAGTTCTTGCCGCGCAATAGCAAGGTTCTGGCCGATCTGCATCGTGTTGAGAACGAGCTGACCAATGTCGATTCGATCGAAGCGGTCGTCGATTTCCATGGGCAACGACTCGCGTTCCTCGATCAGCTCCAACGAGTCCGCAAGATCGAAGCGACGATCGCCGCTCACCCCGGCATCCGTCATACGCTGTCGCTCGCATCGTTCTTCCCAGAAGAGATGCCCGACAGTCCGCTCGCGACCGCGCGGGTTTTGGGACTCGCACAGTCTTACAGCGGTGAAGATGGTTTGGTCGCCGACCGCCAACGGATGTGGCGCATCTCCGCCCGAGTCCGTCACGACACGAAGCAGACCTCGGTGCAAGTTCTCGCGGACCTCGCCGAATCGCTCTCGAAGGAACCGGTCTATTTCACCGGGATGGCACCGCTGCTGAAGAACGCTCAGCACGAAATCTTCGAGGGCTTCTGGAAGAGTTTCTCAGCCGCCTGTCTGACGATCTTTATCGTAATGCTGTTGTCGCTGAGATCGCTCACGGCGGGCGTGATCGCGATGGTGCCGAACATCATCCCGATCTGGCTCGTCTTCGGCGGAGTTGGCTTCCTCGGGATGCCCGTCGATATCGGGATGATGATGACCGGCAGCATCGCGCTCGGCATCTCGGTCGATTGCACGTTCCACTTCTTGGTGCAGTACAAGCAGGTGTTCGACAAAACCGGCTCGTCGATGGAGGCGAGTACCCAAGCGCTCGAACACTCGGGCGAACCGATGCTCGACTCGACCCTGATCTCCAGCTTGGGCCTGCTCGCGCTCTGCCTCTCCAGTTTCACTCCGACCGCCCGCTTCGGCATGTTGATGGCGGCTCAAATGGCGGCGTCGCTGTTGGGCGAATTGGTCTTGCTCCCCGCCATGCTCTGCTGCCGACCGAACCGGCGCAAGAAGATCGCGCTCGCTGTCGAGCAAGAAGCCCCGACTCCCGATCCCGCCCCGTCATCGAACGACACCGAATCTGACACCGAATCTGACAACGAGCCGCTCATTCATCCGTTCCCCGCCAGCCCGAAGAACGGTCGCCGCCGGACACGTGCGGCTCAGAACTGAACCGACTTGTCGTAGGAGGGGCACTCTTGCCCATCCTGCTGGCGGGTGAAAACAGGACGGGCAAGAGTGCCCCTCCTACAAATTCATCACGCCAAGATCGGCAAGAGCAACGACGAGCCGTGCTGAACCTCGCGCGTCACGATCTGGCCGAGCATCGTGGTGGGAGTCACGTCGTCGATCTGGATCGTGGCCAGCGAACCGGCCAAGCGGGGATTGCCGTTGAAGACGACGATGCGGTCGCAGGAGGTGCGGCCGGTCAGTTGAACCGGGCCGGTGGATGCAGACGTGTCGCCTCGCTTGATCTCGGTCTTGCTCAACCCTTCGACGAGGACTTCCACGTCTTCACCGATGAATGCGGCGTTGTCTTCCGCGCTGATCTGGTTCTGCAACGCGAGCATTTCGGCGTTGCGTTGCTTCTTCACCGCTTCAGGAATGTCGTCGGCGTGCAATTCAAACGCCTTCGTTCCCGGACGCGGGCTGTATTTGAAGATGAAGCTGTTCTTGAACCGGCACTCGCGGATCAGGTCGAGACTCTTCTGATGAGCCTCTTCCGTTTCGCCGCAGAAGCCGACGATGAAGTCGCTCGACACAGCCGCCTTCGGCAGTGTCGAACGGATGCGGCCGAACATCTCGCGATAGTCCTCGACGGTGTAGCCGCGCTTCATCCGCTTGAGCATCTCGTTGCAACCCGACTGCGCCGGGACGTGCAGGTACTGAGCACACTTGGGGAGATCGCGCACGGCGCGAAGCAGATCGTCCGACATGTCCTTCGGAAAGTTGGTGACGAACTTAAATCGCAGGATGCCGTCCACGTCGTGAATGTGTTCGAGCAGATCGGACAGCCGGAAGAGCCGACCATCCTGAGTGTGTTTGTAACTGTTGACCGTCTGGCCGAGCAGCGTCACTTCTTTGACGCCTTGATCGGCCAGAACCTTCACCTCATGCAGGATGTCTCGCGGCGGACGGCTCTGCTCGGGACCGCGCGTCATCGGGACGACGCAGTACGTGCAGAACTTGTCGCAGCCGATGACGATCCGCACGAAGGCTTGATGCGGCGTCGGTCGCATCGCCGGTTCGCGCAACGGGTCGTAGCTTTGAAAGCTGTCGCTGACCGCCGCGCGGCCCGCTTCTTTCCGGTCGAGACTCACGGCGAGAGACCGTTCGCGCCGTGAACGTGCGGCGTCGATCAGCTTCGGAACCTCAGCAAGCTGCCCCGTTCCCACGACCAGATCGACATGCGGGGCCCGTTGAAAGACCAACTCCTGATCCTTCTGTGCCATGCAGCCCAACACGCCGATCACCTGATTCGGGCGAGCCTGCTTGCTGAACTTCAGCCGCCCCAGTGCCGAGTAAATCTTGTGCTCAGCATGTTCGCGCACGCTGCATGTGTTGAAGAGGATCGTGTCCGCCTCGCGCGGATCGTCCGTCAACGAGTAGCCCTGCTTGCGCAACGCCCCGACGACGAGTTCACTGTCCAGCATGTTCATCTGACAGCCGACGGTCTCAATGAAGAGTTTGCCGTTGTGCGCGTCGGCCACCGGCGACGAAACGACGGCTTGAGACAGCCCGTGGTCGCCAAATGGGGTTGTCGATTGAGGCGCAAGTGCGGCGGGGATCAGCGTGGCAGAGGTCGTGGTCATGATGCGGGCTTTGGTGGAGACAGTTCAGTTACAGAATCGGTTGGCCGAAAAAGTTCGTGCGGCGACCAGTCTAGCAATGAGGCGAGCGGCACGAAGCTTCTGGCCAAACTTCCAACCTCAAAGGGGGCGGTACGGTATTTCCCTCGACCTCCCCAAACAAGGGTGCAAGGTTCTGGGGCCGGGCCATCACCTTTTTGAATTTGGGAGCTGGGGTGCCACGGTCACGGAGCTTCGACGTGGCCGTGAGAGGGAGAAACAGTCTTCACTTCCTCGCACGGCCACGTCGAAGCTC
>CAMAYU010000233.1 GCA_945862235.1 Schlesneria paludicola DSM 18645 | reverse complement strand
GAGCAAACCGATCTCCTCCACACTGAGCCGGTCGCCTTCGGGCGGCATCGTGATGTCACCGATTCCCGCCACCATCTTCACCAGCGGACTGTCGGCACTCTTCCCCGGCACGATGTTGGGGGCGTAACTCTCGCCGCCAGTCAACGCGGCCTGACGAACGTCGAGCCGGAACTCGCTCTTCTGTTTGTCGGGGCCATGACAACGAAGGCAGGCCCGCTGAAAGATCGGCCTCACGTCGCGAACGAAGTCGACATTTTTGTTGGCTGCGGGCGGCAGCTTCGTTGAGTTGTCCTCGGCAAAGCAGTCGAGCAGTACGATGTGCGTCACGGCGACAATAGAACAAAGAGCAAGGCGACTGAGTGCGTGGCGAATCATGGAGCATTCTCACGGGAGGCAGGCTGTTTTGCAGAACGTAGGGTAAGCGTCTCGCTTGCCCGTAAATGCAGTTGAAATGCCGGCAAGCGAGACGCTTACCCTACGTTTTTCAACGGGCTGTTCGAGGGCCATTGCAGTGTAGGGCAAGCACTCGAAGTTGTTTACCCCCGTAGGATGGACGCCCCCGTCCGTCCGTCCGGCACTTTCCGTGGCCACTCGGACGGACGGGGGCGTCCATCCTACGGGCCGGTCTCCGATCCCAGTGAGGTCGCTCGCTATCGGCCGTTGACGAACTCGATCACCTTCAGTTCGCCGCGACCGGTCCGTTCGAGATGGAAGGTCAGCCGCGCACCGTCGCTGTCACCGTAGCTCCAGATCTCAATCGCTCCCGACTTGGTGATGGCGCGGCTGATCGATTCGGGGCGTCCACCCATGACGGCCTTCAGCGCCGAGGCTGTCATGCCGATGGAGACTCCTCCGGGAGGTGTGTCATCCGGTGCGGGCTGACTCGGGCGGGAGGGGAATGCGCCCCCCTTCGTCCAAGTGCCGCGATCCGGCTTGTAACCGAGCGACGAGAGACGCTGTGTGACATCCTCGAACTTCGGGTCGAGTTTGTAAGCCTCGATCAATAGCGAGGCCGCTTTGTCCTCGTCCTTCAACAACTCGATGTACTCTTCAGCGTGCTGGAGGAGGCTGTGAGAACCGTCGTCGCGCATCCGGCTCTCGCGTGCCTTCAACCACGTTTGCAACGCCTGTGTCGCGATGATGGGTTGCTGCCGCGCGCGGTAGTCGCTCGCCAGTTGTTCGGCTTCCTGTCGCGTGACCGAGGCGACGCGGGTCAGTCGCCACGCGAGTCTTGCTTCGCGGAACTTCGCGGCGAGCGTCTTTTCTTCGGGGATCGTCTGTTCGATTTGATCCGCGATCGTGTGGCCATCGCGACCGTCGGCAGCCGCTTCGCTGATGATCGGCCGCAGCACGATGGCTGCATAAAACATGCGGTGCAGTTTTAGGCGTGTCTCCGGCGCAGCCTCGCGATAGACCGTCAACGGCTCGCGGTCGTAGCGCTCCTTTAACTCGACGGGATACTCGGGCAACGCTTGCGTGCAGCCGGGCAAGTCCTTTGCCAGACGTGAGGCCAGTTGCCGGCATGACTCGGCCGTCGGCTGCTCGACCTTTAAGGCCGCTTGCCAGAGTTGGCGATGGCCCTCGTGAAGCAGTTCCAACCGCTGGTCCTCGGGAAATTTGTACTCCTTCGCCTGGATCGCGAGCTTGAGTCGCGCCTCACCGTCGTCAGCAGGGAGCAAACGCCAGTCGGCTTTCAGGCCCTGCGAGTATGCCGACGCTCCCCGTTTGGCAAGTTCGGCATCGTCGTAGAAACCGCTCCGTTCAACGGCCCAATCGCCGAGTTCATACCACTCGGCGGGACGTGGGTTCCGCAGCTTGGACGATCGCGACTCGAACTGCTCGAGGTCAGAGGGGATGGCCTGAATCTGAGTGACTTCAAACCAGACCTTGCCGACTTCCCGTTTGAAGCGACCGGTGATCTCGACCGTCTTCTTGGTGCCCAACAAACGCAATTGCGACTCGGTGACGTGAAAGCTCAGGTCACACTTGGCCAGCCGCAGGTTCCCCTTGCCGTGCAGACCGACTCGCCCTTCGATCCGTACTGTGGGACCGACGAGTTGCTCCCATTCGGCCTTGCGCGAGTTGAGGAACTCGACCGACCAGACGCTTTCGGCGGCGAGGGCGGCCAGAGGGAATGCCGCGATGATGGTCCACGCGGCGATGGCCCACATGGTCGAAGCGGCCCCGCGCCAAAGGCTGATACCTCGCGCGGTCAATGATGAGACATCTGAGCGGGGTGGCGTAAGCCCCCCGGTTCTTGGGCGTAAGCCCTCTTCGGACGAACCGGGGAGCTTACGCCGTCCGGCTCGGAAGCCTCTCACTTTGTGCCGCATGAGGTGTAAAAGCAGTGATGGAGTGCGGACGTTCACTTCGTCTCCCTTGTCGCTTCGAGTTGTCGTTCGAGCAATTCGCGGGTCAGCCGCAATTCCTCGGCGTCGTCTTCCGTGTAGCCGAGTGCCGCATAGGTCTCGATTGTTCCCCACAGGAATGCCGAGTCATCGTCGAGTGTGAGGACCGCTTCGGTCTGCGCATCGTATGCGGGCGTGAGACGAGCCAACTTCGCGGCGAAGATCACTCGGTGCGGTGACTCGGTGGACGTTTGCTGTGCGGCTCGACGGATCAGCTCGGAACGCGTCTCGATGCGAACGGGACGACCGGCGTGTGTGATCGCCAGATCGACGAGGCTCGGTTTCGCGGCGTCATCGGGCACGATCACGTTCGCGTCGAACAGCACCCACGCGTTGCGGTACAAGCCGTCGAATCGCTTGGCCTCCTTGTCGCCCGGTCGAATGTCGGCGAGTGATTTGTGAATCGCCTCCAACAGTGAATCGCTCGCCAAGCCGCGTGCGGCGATCGCTTCTCGACACAGCCGCCGCACCGATTGCGCTTCAGCATCGGTGCGTTTCAACAGATCGACCGCCTCGCGAGCGATCATCAAATCGCGGGTTGCGCCGTCGAAATCCCCCTCACGTATGGCTCGGATCCCTTCTTCAGTCGCCTTCGCCACGATGGCCTTCGCCGATTCAATCCGGTATCGCCGCAACAGCCCCCAGCCTGTCAACCCGCACACAACGAGCATCGCCAGCGCGATCAGACGCACGGGCGTGATGAGCCTCGTCCGCGTGTCGAGGACGATTCCGGATTCACTCACGGACGGAACAGGCGCGTCGGAGACCGCCTGCCTGTTTGAGGGGGGCGGCGTCTTGGATGCGGCTCTTTTCACAGGCGAGTCGCGATCCTTCTTCGTCGACTTGGTCGGCCGTTCGGGGAGAGGCGGCGCGGCCTTCACCGTTCGCGGATAGACGTTGGCCGGAAGCACAAACACCCGGCCACCACAGGTGGGGCAAGCCGGTCGTTGAGCCGCTGACGTGCGCTCACCACAGAGACGCATCCCGCAATCGCAGCCGACTTCATAAGCCTCCGACACGGGAGGGGCCTGCTTGCGAAAGGCATCGGTCGCTCGACTGAGCCAGTCCGCCATGCTGTGCCACCGGGGATGTGTAGAGAGGGATTTGCCATCAGTGATGGAGTGCGATGTCCATGCGAACGCGATTATGCGTGGGGCGTTTGGCACGGTCAATCGGCGGGGAACAACGACCAGGGCCATCGCCTGTTTCAACGTAGTTGTTCCGTTCCCTTCGGGGGCACTCGCCAGGGAGGAGCATGGGCGGTTTGGGTGACATGCTTGTTGCCCAAACAGGTCTGTTCCTCAGGGGGCTGGGACCAGCTCGCTTCGAGCGCCGGCCCACCGTCGTGCAATCACTAGAAATCCTGGTGGGCCGGCGCGGCGAAACGCCGCTGTCCACACCCTACCTTGAAAACGGTGATGGCCACCGGCAACCTCACACACCGAATTGCATCTTGCCTGCTCAGTCGATAACTTCCCGCTCCACTTAATCCACGCTTTTGCCGCGTGCGAGTGCGTAGCTCAGTTGGTAGAGCAACGGACTTTTAATCCGTAGGTCCTGGGTTCGAGTCCCAGCGCACTCAATGGTTTGTCACCCGTGATCGCAGGTCCGCAACCGTTCGCAGAAGCCCTGATTATCAGGGCTTTTCGCGTTCTTTGGGCTGGCTCATCCGAGACGGGTTGAGCCAGCGGCGTTTCATCAGCCGTCGTCACCGATTCGCAGGGAAAATCACCAAAGACAGCAACCCGGCGTGCAACCCAAACAGACGGTTTGTCTTTGCTGGCAACGGAATCATCTGATGACAGCATGTCCATTTCCACGTCCGGCATCAGGCGTTCCGGTAGGGCCAGCGACGGCAGGTTCGCGACTGCCGTGTTGAGGTCTACCAGTCTCGTATGCGAGTACCGATCCATCGTCAGCGTGATCGTCGAATGCCGTGCCAACACTTGCGCAACCTTCGGATGAACGCCCGAACTGGCCAACATCGTGATGAACGTATGCCGCAGAGCGTGAAAGTCGGCAACCTCACCGTTCGCGTTCTCTGGCTTGAGAAACTTGCTCTCCGTCCGCTGCTGGTGTTCGGCGGCGATCTTCTCGACTTCGGCCAGCCAGATCGACCGGGCTTCGTCCAAGTCGCGTCGGAACATCTCAGCCGCCTTCTTGGACCATGTACCGGGCCAGAGCGATTCGACCAGCGGCTTGATCGTTGGTGCGGCGGATGCCTGCGGTCGAGACTTCAACCACGTCGCCACCTTGTCGGCTGCGAACGGATGAAGCGGAAGCGTGGCACCACGGCCAGACTTTTCGTTGACGGCTTCCACCGTCACCGTCGGCGGGTTGGCTTGGAAGTCGAACGACAACGCCGTGAGGCTCGCCAGTTCGTTGGCTCGCAACCCCGTCATCGTGGCCAGCGTGTAGAGGGCCGCTCGATCAGAACCGGTCAGCCCTCGGAAAGTTTGTTGGCTGTGTTCTGTGGCGTCGATCAGGCGAGCGAGTTCATCGGATTCCAACGCCCGCCGCTCAACGCGGACATCGACCTTGCCGTTGAGCTTGGACAGATGGGTAAACGGATTCCGTTCCAACCGGCGAGCCTTCACCAGCCAGTTGCCGAACGACTTCACCGCGCCGAGATGATGATTGCTCGTCGCCACGCCCAGCCCATCATCGCGACGTTGCTTGAGCCAGTTCGCCACTTTGTCGGCGTCGAGTTGCCCCAGCAGCTTGAAGCCGCAACCGGAGAACGCGGCCTCGCACCTTGCCACCGTCAACGCGACGTGTTGTTCGCTGTTGCCCTTCGATTCGAGATGTTGACGGAACGCGGCGAGATGATCGGCGAGCGGTTGGTTGCGTGAATCCTCAAATGGATCAAGCAACCCGGAGTCCGATTGCTCTGCCTTCCGCTCCAGCTCGGCCAGTCTTTGACGGGAAGCCGTCTTGTCCTTGAACAACGGAACTTCGCGAACGATTCCATCAGGGGACCGTAACCTCCCGTACCACTTGGATGACTTTTCATCGACTCGTTTGGCGTCGGGGGCCTCTTTCGGACAGCGCTTGCCGCTCGGGCCTACATAGCGCGTGATTTGCTTGCGGAAGAGGTGTGCCATTTCAAAATGTCTTTCTCAAATCGGGACAGTTGATTAAATCGTCGGGGTGTCTTGGGACGAACCCCGTTCGTGGTGGCAAACATTTTTGGCAAGGTGCAACTTCGTTAACAGCTCTTGGTCAACGTCTCGAAGACTTTGCGATCGGGGCATCCCAGTCTCACCCACTCGTCAACGTCCACGCGACGCCACAGTTTCCTGCCGCCGAGCTTGATTGCGGCAGGAGTCTTTCCAGCCGATACGAGGCGGTCAAGGGTCGCAGTTGCTATGTCGAGCAGGTCCGCCAGCTCGACACGACCAACGAGCAGAGACTGCGAAGATGCGACTTCTGAATGAGGTCCGCGACTGTTTGCCGTATCCCGTGATTGCGAATTGAATCTTGCCATCATGCTTGCCCCAACTACGAACGGTAACGCAGCAACACCGTGCGGATTGTGGGCAATTGATTCTGATTTAGGCTGAACGATGACTGCTGAGAATAAGCTCCCCTCGGTTCATGACATCATCCATGAAACGACTTAGGGAATTCTCAAAAACTTTGGCCAATCAGTTGGGCGGCATGTAGGCGGACGTTCAAACAACTCAGAACACGGATTGTTCCCGTCGCAACTTGTTCAATAGCATGATGTTCTGTGGACTCGGTCCAGTTTCTGAAAACCTGAGTGCCAAAGTCACATTCACATGGCCGGTTTCAGAAGTCGTCCGAAACCACTTCAGGCAATGGACGTACGGCGTTGGCTCCTAAAACAAGACTCTGCGCTGGCAGGTTGGCGGTGCCGTTTCGCGAAGTCCGTTGCAGTTAAATCGGTACCGACGCCGCCCTCACGCCCACATCCTGCCAATCCGCCGCCTGACATCCGCCGTCGTCACGTCACTCACCCCACCGCTCTGCGGGAACTCCAGCGTGGCTCGCCCCGTGGTCACCGGCTCAAACCACGGCAGCAGTTCGTCGGGTGCGATGGCCCACCGCCGGCATGTTCACTCTCTCTCAACGCTCAGCACGCATTAGTCGGATGAACCGAAAACACCTGCCACTGGTGCCTCGATATCACCTATCGAGAAGACGAATCCCGCATCCGCGAAGCCAAACTGCGTGAGAACTTCGCGTGGCTCAATCGCTTCTCATTGTCGTTATTAAAACAACATTCCGAAGGCAAAAGCCTCGCCATGCAACGCCGCCGCTGCGGCTGGAACTTCGACACACTACTCAATGTCCTTTACGCTCAACGGACTTAGTGTGCGCTGGCCCTGCACGTTACCCAACGCAACAGACAACTCAACGCTGTCGTTGACAATCCGCTTTCTGAACAGGATGGTGTGTCGCGTGAAGACCAGACCCACGTCCAAAGCTTGGCCGAGTTGGCCAGCGCGCGGGTCAATTCACTGTTATGCCCATCACCAAGATCCACGTATGCCCACAACGCAGGCTCACGACGCAGTAAAGCAAATCGTGGATGCCTTCACCGAGGTTTCGCTCGGAAACGGTGTCTCACTCCGCGAAGCAGACGTGATCGACCACTACGGCACCGACCACGAGCGGGCCGCCGCGCGCAAACAGGACGAACTCCAAGACTGGCAGCGGATTCCCGATGAAGACATTGAAAACCATTCGTTCGTCCTCTGCTTTATGGACGACGAAGGCTTGCGATTTCATCTTCCCGCATACATGCGATTTACGCTTCGACGCTATCGTGAATCGGAATCCATGAGTACGGATTCGTCCCTGTGCCGACTCTGCGACCCTGATTGCATCAAGCAGTTATTGCCGTACCTTACGGGACAGCAAATTGATGCGATCAAGACGTTCCTCAACACATGCCTTGAAATTGGCGATGACTGGCTGAATATTTCCAAAGTACAGTTGGCTCTACGCCACTGGCAGGGCGATGAGGCAGCCGCTGAAGAACTGCGGGCAATGCTGGATGCGGTGGACGAACAACAACGCGTGCTTCGCCTCATCCTTGATGCCTCCGGGAAGTGCGACCTCGGCGGCTGCCAGCCAAAACCCGCACTCTGGTCCAGAGCTTTGCTCGTGATAGCCTATGTAACACCGTTTGTTGCCTTTGGTATTTTGATGTTCATGCGACTGAGGCACGAAGGTTTGTGGTGGATCGTCGGAGTCGGGGCAATCGCAATCGCGTTCGTCGCGTTCGTACTCGAAATGCGCCGTCAGACCGACGGCACGTAATGAATAAAGGCATAACAAAATGCTGAACCCGAGTTGCCGATCATGGTTTGTCGAGATGGATGCTCGCTCGCGGCAACCGGGTTAGCATTGTCGTTAGCCGACTTACACGCATGGCGCAAGGAGAATCGCGTGACACTGCACGAGAAGATTTCCGACTGGAAGAAGTACCCGAATGCGTTGGGTTCCGAGTCACAGGCCGCCGTCATCGTCGGCGAAGTGGCCGCAGCACTCGGCGAAGCGATCCCCAACGATGTACGCCGTATGCTCAAGAAGCTCTCGCTCCGAGGGACTATGCGAGACATTGCCAGCGCGATACAGCGCGGGGACGAACACTCTCCTGGTGTCCCCAGTTCTCATGATGTCGTGGACATTGGCGCAGAGTCGGCGGGCTTGTCTTGGGGCGAGGCTATCGCTGAGATCACAAAGTACCTCGATAAACAAGCAAGGTACCTCGATGAACAAGCAAGACTGCTCGGCTAACAACACGTTGCACCGGAGCGGCGGGCAACATCGGTTTTGAAATCAGAGTTGTTCGCCGCCGCCCGGTGAACGTGAGCGTTGGGCGGCAAGAACCGGCATCCTGCCTCCCGTGTCCTGCAATCGAGTCGCTTTTTTGCCGAACGCCGCGTCTCTGAAAACCTTATACAGTCAGAGGATATACGATTACGGACTCATTCGCAATTACGCACAAGTCTGAGCAAAGATAGGCGGTAATGAGCGGTATTCCGGTAGTAACCCGGTAGTGTCACAGCTTGGTTTTCAGTACGGTCCGGCCCCGTGAACCCATGAGCCGTTGATGGCAGGGACTGATCGGAGTCACGCCCACATCCTGCCAATCCTCTTCCTGACATCCGCTGTCGTCACGTCACTCACCCCACCGCTCTGCGGGAACTCCAGCGTGGATCGCCCCGTCGTCACCGGCTCAAACCACGGCAGCAGTTCGTCGGGGATGAACCGCGTTCGCTGCGAGTACGAATGCTGGTCGCTCTTGCGGTGATTGTGGAAGTAGTAGCGGTGGGGATGCAGAACATGAAGATTGGACTTGGCCCGTGTGAGGGCGACGTAGAACAGTCGCCGCTCCTCTTCGATTTCGGCGTCCGATTCGGTGGCCAGATCCGAGGGGATGTTGCCGTCGGCCGCGTGCAAGACGAAGACCGACTCCCATTCCAAGCCCTTGGCGGAATGGATGGTGCTGAGGGTGAGATAGTGCTCGTCCAAGTGTGGATCGGCGGCAAAGTCCTGGGTCGAGCTGGGCGGATCGAGCGTCATGTCGTTCAGGAACTGTGAGTGGGCCTCGAACCGAGAAGCCATCCGTTCGATCTGTTCGAGGTTGCGTGCTCTCGTGAAGGCATCGTCGAACTTCTGTTCCAAGAGCGGGGCGTAGAACGTGCGGACGTGGTGGATCTCCAGCGACAGTTCCAAGGGCATTGTATGTCGGCCCGACAGCACCTTGAGCAGCGCCAGAAACACCGGCCAGTGCGTTGAAGATGCGGCGGGTGGTTTGAAGTCAGTCCAGGCGTTGAAGTCGCCCCGGTGCGAAACGAGGACTTCGACGAGTTCACTGGCTTTCTTGGGGCCGATGCCGGGCAACCACGTCGCTCCGATCAGGACAAAGAACGAGATCCTCGGCGTACCGGAATCGATGCCACAATGCGTCGGGAGCCCGGGCATGGTTGCGTCTCGTTTGAAAGCGGAAGGTTCGTTGGATGATCGGTCCAACCGAGTGGCAACAGTGGACGAGAATCCCGTTTCCAAGCAGTCACGCATCTAACGGACTGCGCTCCGCGAGGCCCGGGCGGTCGAGGGCGTC
This sequence comes from Schlesneria paludicola DSM 18645, assembly GCA_945862235.1. GTDB lineage: Bacteria > Planctomycetota > Planctomycetia > Planctomycetales > Planctomycetaceae > Schlesneria > Schlesneria paludicola_A. Next base: position 44 of record CAMAYU010000233.1, on the reverse strand, counting down.
TCTGTAGATCCTCGTCACGGCGACATCGACGAGAGCGGGCAGAT
>CAMAYU010000232.1 GCA_945862235.1 Schlesneria paludicola DSM 18645 | reverse complement strand
CTGCAAACCCACCGCGAAGGAATCCTCAACTGGTACGACCACCCCATCTCGACCGGACCCTTGGAGGGAACCAACAACAAAATCAAACTCCTCCAACGACAAGCCTACGGCTATCGTGATCTCCCCTTCTTCAAACTCAAACTACTCGCTCTACATCACACTCAGCACGCATTAGTCGGATGAACCAGAAGAAGACGCCTGGTCCACTCATTCTGCCGAAGAACGAGCCTCACCGTGCAGCACTTCGCATCGAGTCCGTCACACTCGAATTCAGTCCGCGAGTCCGAGATGAATCCGTGACCGTGTGATGAAGAAACACCTCTCCCTGCAGGGTCACTATTTTCCAAAGATCGTACTTCAGCCCAATAGATACGTTGGGCAAAGCCCGAACAGGAAGTGAGTTGGAACTGGGCTGATAGCCAAGAAAGTGTCCGCAGGTGACCTGCGGGCCTCAAGCCTGACACAACAGATCCCCGTGCGGCCCGGAGCCCAATCCCAGAATTGATTCACTAGCAGTGGAAGGGCACTACGAGCGCCAATCAACGAGCCTGAGACGAGGAAACTGAACCGCGACACTCGATCATTTCTGTGTTCGAGATGAAATGACCGCTTGAACGATGAACATAGATTCTCGCTCCAATTCGGCTCGTAAACCGAAGCGGCCACCTGTTCTCGCCCCCGAACATCACTTCTTCTTGGCAGTCGAGGAAGACGCGGGCTTTCCCGGTTTGTCGCTGGTGATTGACCCGCTCCCAAATGGTCGAGTGGTACTTTTGGAGCCATCTGAACGGTTCGTGATCGTACCGGAGCCGAACTTCTGCGTGGTTCCCGTGACGGTCTTGCCGCTCTTGTCGCGTTCCGTGGTAATCGAGCCGCTTCCAAACGGTCGGGTCGTACTCTTGGAACCATCTGAACGGTTCGTGATCGTACCGGAGCCGAACTTCTGCGTGGTCCCAGTTCGTGGTTTACTGATCGAACTACTCGGAGCGTCCGCTGCAAAGGAACTATTGCACGCGAGAGCAATCACAAGAGAGAACGCAGATGACACGAGCATTCTTGCCATTTTTCTTGCCCTCATTTTTCAAAAAGTCGCCGGGTCATATTTCCCCGCCGATGATCATAACACGAATGAGTGCGATGCAAGCGAACAAGTCCAATCGCAGCGTCTGAGCCAATGTGCTCGGTTGGTGTACGGTGCCAACTCGGAACGGTGTTTGAATTCCTCGATCTGGTGTCGATCAAGGATCGACGCGAAAGAAATTCATTGCCCGTCCGTCCGAGTCAGTGAAGACCTCGACCTCACTCGGCTCCTTTTTCAGTAGCACGCCAGCCATGCCACCAGACAGTTCGACGTACACGGACCTGCTTCGAATAGATCTCGGTAAGACGGCTGAACGGGAGTTCGTGAGGTCAGGGATCGTCATGGGGTGGACTCCGAGTGTGAATTTGCGTTTACGGTGTTCATGGTCTTTCGCCTTTACGTTGAGGTGATTCCCGGTGGTTTGGGCCAGCAATGGGATGGGATGAGCTTGCCGTCGATGAAGAGAACACCGGTGAAGCACACGGTACGGTCCATGTAGCGAGCGTGCTTGTTGCTGATCCACTGGCCTCCGCTGAACCAACGGCTGGATCTGCGTCGGACTTGTCGAGGAAATGTCTGGCTGGCTTGTCGGCACCAACTGGATTGTTCGCTTCGGACGATTTGAAAGAACTTCGGCAGGGGACTTGGACAGGACACGGTGACCGCTGGTTTGAAGTCGTGGCAGCCCGCTGGAATCCGTTGCAGGGTGAAGTCCCACCTCCACGTCCTGCATCCCCACCGCTACTAATTCCACAATCACCGCCAGAGCGACCGGCATTCGTACTCGCAGCGAACGCGGTTCATCCCCGATGAGCTGCTGCCGTGGTTCGAGCCGGTGACGATGAGGCCATCCACGCTGGAGTTTCCGCAGGGCGATGCGGCGAGTGACGTGACGACGGCGGATGTCAGGAAGAGGATTGGGCGGATGTGGTCGTGAGCGAACAAGCTTTTCTGTACTGAGGAATACTAAAAGAGGCGAGACGTACTACCATCAAATAAGAACTTACAGCATGAAATGAGACGGCTTGATAATGTCGCTGAATCTCAATAAAGCGACTAAATCAACGGCATTTTGATCAATCGGCCAAGAAGAAGAACCCAAACTACGGAACCGAAGGCTTGGTTCCGCAAACCCGTAGCTCGTTCGGACTGCTGACCAAATTCTGGTCGGTTCTCAGTCCAAGCGACCAGACGGAGGTTTGTTTTTCGCAGCTACTTTGCAGTCGTCAGCGATTCGAGCGGCACGCCCGTCGAGGCCGTCACCGCCGTGGCGGCTTGCAGCAACTCATTGAGCACGTCGAGGTCGGCCCGTCGGTTTTGGATCAGGCTCGACCGCGCTTGCAGCACACGCAGCACATCGACTTCGCCCGCCTTGAACTGCTCTTCGAGGCGTTGCAGTTCGATGGGCAGATTGGCTGCATCCTTTTCGTTTGGCTCGGTCCACAGTTGGCGGGCGCGTTCGTAACGGTCGGCGGCGGCCTGGGCTTCGAGTCCCGCGCGAAGCTGCAACTGCTGCCACGTCATCGCACGCTGATTCAGTTCCGCCTCGCGTTGTCTGACCAGCGGCATGCCGTTGTTGATGACAGGCAGGTCCATCTGAGCGCGAAAGCCGAGGAAGTTCGTTCCCCCTTCATTGGTGGCGTAGAACGGGCCGATCTGCAAGTCGGGTGTCCTTGCGGCGCAGGCCAGGTTCGTGTTGGCCCGCGCTGCGTCGATGTCGGCGTGGGCGGCCAGCACGTCGGGGCGAGTCGCCGAGAGCGCGGTGAGATGCTCTTTCGTCGTCACGACCCACTCCCAGCGAAACGCCTCGTCATCAAGGGCAATTTCCGCATCGGGCGACAGCCCCAGATGACGCCGCAGGTCGAGCAGCGCCGTTTGCAGGTTGGTCTCGGCGAGTTGCCTTTGCCTCCGCGTCGAACGGGCATCCATTCGCACCATCGCCACGTCGGCCGCCGTCGCTGCACCGGCGGCCAACTGACGTTCGAGGATCGTCAGCAACTGTGCGTTGTTGTCGGCGATGACTCGCGCGAGGTCACGCAGGCCCTGCTGGTAGACCGCCGCAAAGTACAATCGCTGAGTCTGCGCGATGTTGAGCAACTCAGCCTGCAACAGATTCCAACGGACTCCGTTCAACGCGGCCCCCGCCGCCTCTTCACGATGCTGTTGTTGATGAGCCAGTTGAATCTGCTGCATCACGAGGACGTAGTGCGCCGTCGTCCCCGAACCTCCCACGCGGGCATCCTGATAAGGTGTCGCCTGCACCTGCACCCACGGATTGAACGGGTAAGTCTCAGCCACACCTAACGCGGCCGCGCTCACTCCCTCGGTCTGTCTCAACGCGACGAGGTCGGGATTCTGAACGAGCGCCGTTTCGATCGCCTGCCGAGTCGTCAGCCTCATCAAGTTTGCAGGGGAATCGACCAACGAGTCGGTCGTCGTCTGATCCGCTACTTGCAGGATTGTTGTCTTGGCCGGATCGAGTTCGGCAGGCGATGCCGATCCCAAGCTCGCCAGGCCGGGAACGGAATGACGTTCATCGGCCGACTTCACGGAATCGGTCGGAGTCCTGCGCTGAGCCATCGTCGCGGACCGGCAGCCGAACGCAGTCAGTGCGCAGGCCAGCGCAACGACCATCCCCGCTCGACGTAAGCGTCCGGAGTTGTCATCCATGAGTTCGGTCTCTTCCCGTGAGCGGCTGCGTCCGTGCAGTCGTCTTGTTGTTTCGACGAGTCGCCCCGACGGAATCGAGGGTAGGGATGCTGCCCGATGGAACTTCTTCGCGGGTCACGCCCGAGATGCCCGTTGGGAAGGCTCATCCGCGCGTTCGGCCTCGGCAAGCCGCAGCGAGTTTGACGGGATGCGTTGCCCCCACGGCAAGATCAGTTCGCCTTCCTCGTCACTCGTCCAAACACGAGATAGATCGGCGGGAGCAGGAACAGGTTGAGGAGCGTGGAGGTGACCAAGCCTCCGATGATGACCACGGCCATCGGGTATTCGATCTCGTGGCCGGGGAGATTCCCACCAATCACCAGCGGCACGAGCGCTAGCCCGGTCGCGAGAGCCGTCATCAGGATCGGGGCGAGCCGCTCTTCGGAGCCGCGTTGAACGAGCTTCGGGCCGAATGCCTCGCCCTCCACTTCCTCCAGATGCCGGTAGTGGCTGACGAGCATGATGCCGTTGCGGGCCGCGATGCCGAGCACTGTCACGAAGCCGACGAGCGAACCGAGCGACAGCACGCCATTGTCGAGCATCGTGCCGACCACTCCTCCGACGAGGGCGAACGGGATCGTCAAGGCCACGAGCAACGTCAGTCGCCACGACTGAAAGTCCATGTGCAGGAGTAACAGGATGCCGATCAGCGAGAGCGAAGTGAGGGTGAACAGCCTTCGTTGCGACTCGGCCCGCGCGGCGTATTCGCCGAGAAACTCGGGGTGATAGCCGCTGTCGAAATCGAGTTTCTTCACTTTGGCTTCGATCTCGCGCGCGACCGAACCGAGATCGCGGCCCTTCACGTTGCAGGTGATGTCAATGCGGCGCGAGGCTGATTCGCGTTTGATCTCGTTCGGTGCGGGAACGGTCTCGATGTCCGCGACATCTCCCAGCGGAACGGTTCCACCCAGTGGCAGGTCGATGGAAAGTCGGCGGAGCGCGGCGAGATCCGTTCGCAACTTTGGAACGCCCCACACGACGACATCGTAGCTCTTCTGGTCCTCGTAGATTTCACCGACCTTGGTGCCCTTGACGAGTGTCGCCACCGCGCGGCGAATCTGTCCCGCAGTCAGTCCGAACCGAGCGGTGGCGTCGGGACGAAGTCGAACTTGAAGTTGCGGTACGAGCACCTGAGGTTCCACCTTCGGCGTGAGGACTCCCTCAACGCTGGTCACTTCCTTGTAGATTTCCTGGGCTTTCGCTCGCAGCACGTCCATGTCGGGACCGTAGACTCGCACGACGATGGTCGCGCCGGCCCCCGTCAGCACTTCCTTGATGCGTTCCTTAAGATACGTCAACAGGTCTCGGTACAGACCGGGATAGCCATCGACCACCTCCTGAATCTTCGCCGTCGTTTCATCGAGCGGCACGTTGGGGTCGACGCTGATCCACAACTCGGTGAAGTTCGGCCCGACGACTTCATCGGCCACTTCCGCTCGGCCAATGTGCGAGCCAAAGTTCCTCACGCCGGGAATGGCCCGCAGTTCCTTGCTAGCTCGGATGGTGATTCGCGTCATCGCTTCGAGTGACGTGCCGGGTTTCTCGACCCAGTGCATCAGGAAGTCGGTCTCTTTGAAGTTCGGCAGAAACTCCTCGCCAAGAGTTGTCACCGCGTAGCCGGTCAGTCCGAACATCAACACGATCACTGCCAGTGCCGACTTGGGGCGGTGCATGAACAACGGCAGTACGGCTCCGTACATCCGCTTGAGAACCCGTGTGAGCGGTGCATCGTGACGGCGCTCCTTCGCGTTGGGCAGCAGCATCAGCGACAGAGCGGGTGTGACCGTCAACGCGACCAGCAGCGAAGCCATGATTGCCAAGATGTACGTGACAGCAAGCGGCCGAAAGAATGAACCGGCCAGACCATCGAGGAACAGCACCGGAACAAACACCAGCGTGACGATCAGGCTGGCGTAGACAACCGCGCTGCGAACTTCGAGCGATGCCTGCAAGACGACTTCATACGGGGGCAGCGGCTTGTCGAGCGAACGGTTGAGTGTCAGCCGTCGCAGGATGTTTTCAACATCAATGATGGCGTCATCAACGACCTCACCCAGCGCAATGACGAGGCCAGCGATCACCATCGTGTTCAGTGTCGCCCCGGTGTAATACAGAACGAGCGCCGCGGCGACGAGCGACAATGGGATCGCCGTCAGGCTGATCAGCGATGTCCGCCAGTCAAACAAAAATGCCACCAGAATCACGACGACGAACAGGCAGCCAATCAACATGGCGTGCGTCAGGTTGTTAAGGGACCGCTCAATGAACGTGGCCGGTCGAAAAATGGTCGGATCGATGTCGAGACCCTTCAAGCCAGGCCGCAATGCCTCCAAAGCGGCTTCCACATTGCGAGTCACTTCAAGCGTGTTGCCCCACGGATACTTTTCGACGATCAACAGCAAGCCCGGTTCGTCGTTGATGACCGCGTCCCCGATGGGAGCAGGAAACGCCTCGACGATCTCCGTTACATCACGCAGTCGGATCGGAGCACCGCTCCGAAATTCGACGATCGCTTCCGCGAGGTCTGCCGCCGTGCGGACTCCCGTAATCTGCCGCAACGCCAGTCGTTGATTCGGCGTATCGACAAACCCGCCGCCGTTGAGTGTCACCGCATCAGCGACGGCTCGTTGGATGGCATCGAGCGTCACGCCATGCGCCTGCAACCGATCCGGATCGACGAGAACCTGGAACTGCCGGTCGCGCTGCCCCCAAATGGCGACGTTCGCCACACCGGAGATCGCCATCAGTCGCGGTCGAATCGTCCACTTGGCCAGGACCGTCATCTCCATCTGCGACAGCGTCGCCGATGACACGCCGATCTTCATCAAGCGACTGGTCGAGGAGAGCGGCGACAGCATCACCGGCGGATGGGCCACGGCTGGCAGTCGCCCGGCCTCCGCAGCCAGTCGCTCCTGCACGAGTTGCCGTGCGCGGATCAGGTCGGTCCCTGTCTGAAAGATCATCACAACCGACGACAAGCCGAGCACCGACTTCGACCGAAGCGTCTTCAACCACGGTGTGCCATTGAGCGCGTTCTCCAATGGCATCGTGATCAGGCTTTCGACCTCTTCCGTCGAGAGGCCGGGTGCTTCAGTCTGAATCTCGACCAGCGGCGGTGCGAACTCGGGGAACACGTCCAGCGGTGCTGTCTTCAAGGTCTGCACACCGAAGACGATCAGCACAATGGAAAGCGCCAACACGATCACACGCAACTTGAGCGATGTCGAAACGAGCCACGTCATGCCGCGTTACTTTCCAAACCCAAATTCGGTCCCAAACAACTCCGCGACTCCCTCGGTCACGATCTTCGCCCCGACCGCCGGGCCTTTGTCGAACACCATCCAATCGTCAATGACCTGACGTACCTGGACTCGCCGCCTGACGAACGTTTGCGGCGCGGTGGCTTCGTAAACCCAACTTCCCCCGTGTACGTCCTGCACGACGGCCGACCAAGGGACGCCCCGCTGTTCCGTCTCTCCGGTCAGGGCGAGTGTCGCACCGAGTCGTTGTCCGGGACGATACTGTCCGTCCGGATTCTTCAACTCGTAATACAGGTCCACGGTGGATGACAGTGCCGTCGCAGTGGGCGGAGCCGGAATGGGCGCGGCTGCGGACAACGGTGAGTTGGGCGAATGAGCCAACGTGCCGATCTGCCCCGAGGCACGTTGGTCGATCTCCGCCAGATCGCCAACGTAGACCGCAACCTTGATCCAGACAGGATCGCACTGCATGACCTCGAACAAGGGGGTGCCCGCCGTGACGACTTCACCGACCACGGCATGTTCGGCGCGGATGATCCCTTCGCGCGGTGCCAGGATCGGCAGTGGAGAGACCTTTCCCAACTCACGGTCATCATCCAGCTTGATCTGATCGACTTGCCCCTTCCGGGCTTTGGCCGCAGTCAGGGTCTTGTCGGTCAATGCGAGTTGAGCATTGGCATCGTCCACGGCTTTGACCGTTCCGGCCATCTCGCGTAGCAGACGTTCGGCTCGTTCGAGTGCGATCTGTGCGGCATCGACCTGAACCTGAGCCTGCTCAACCTGCCCCGCCGTGTCGATGCGCGCTGTGGCAATCGCGTTGCGGGCCTCCGCATAACGCACTCGCTCAGCGGGCGTGAGGACTTCGCGTTCGGGTGACAACATTGGCAACAAATGGAAGATCGGCTGACCAAGACTGATGGTGGCTCCCACTCCGGGAACCGGCCCCTTCCCAGCCGCTTGCAGCGTCCCGCTCAATGGGGCCGACACGATGATCAATGCTCCGGTCGGCAACGTCACCTCACCACCGTAGGTCCGCGTTCGGCGGACCGGCCGGATTTCAACCGCTGCCGCCTTGATTCCCAGCCGCTCCTCCGCCTTCACGGTCAACACAATCGTGTTGAGCTGATCTTCCTTCGCGATGTGGGCAACCGTCGATGGTCCCGACGCAGCAGACTTCGTCGGCGTGGCGGTTTTGCGCCACCCGACGAACGTCCCCATCCCGAACAACACCACCGCTAGGAAGTTGACAATCAATCGCCGCCCATAAGAACTCGAAAAACCGCCGAACAATGCGAACTGGAAATGCCTTAGCGGACTAAGAATCATGAGTAATTCCATCGTGAATTTAGGCACTGGAACATGAACTTGAAATCCAATGTCCGGCACCTGTTACCGTCCGCGCACATACTGGGGCAACAACTTTCGGAGTATTCCACGAGACACACTTCAACTCTTCGGTCCATCTGCTGGCCTAGCCTCAGAGCCAAGCCCGCAGGTCGCCTTTCTACGCACACTAAGCTCGATTGCCTAGCTTGAGACACCGGCAGCGGAGAATGTGCCGCCCGTCAAGCTGCTCTTCGCTCGAACGACTTTACCAGCCCGCCTATTTAGGGCCGGATGATGATCTGGTCACGGTCGAGTTTCGGGACTTCTTCGGGGATGTCGCGGATCGGCGGCAAGTGCTCGCGCTCCATGTGCGAACGGGTCTTGTTGTAGTAATCGCCCCACTGCCCCACGATGTGGTCCAAGTGCCGGTGGCCGAATAAAATGAACTTGAACAGACACTCGTACTGAATGGTCTGAATGAATCTTTCGACCCGCCCGTTCAAATTTGGTGAAGCCACCGGTAGGGCATTGGTGCGAATGTCTTTCGCTTTTAGCGTGGCCACGAATTCCTTGGTGAATTTCGTGTCCCGATCGTGCGTCACGATGGACGGCTTCTCGGTTCGATTTGCCGTCTGCTCGATGAACGCTTCCGTTTGGTTCACGACCCAGCGGGAATTGGGCCGTCCCGTGGAGGACGAAACAATGACTTCGCAAGTCTTCATGCAAAGGAAAACCAGCAAATAGACGTTGCGAATGCCGCGTGACGCGATCGTCTTCACCGAGAAGAAATCGCACACCCACAATGTCTCGCCGTGGCGCTCGATGAAATTGTTCCAACTATCCGACGTGCGATCCGGTCCCGGCTGGATGCCGTCTTCCTTGAGGATGTTCCGCACCGTCTGACGGCTGATCCCTTTGATCCCAAGTTTTCTCAATTCGCCGATGATGCGGGTGAAGCCGAAGCCAGTGACCTTTGCGATCTCGCTGACCAGCTCCCGAATCTCGCGCGGCTTGCGCTGGCCCCCCCTTGGGGTCTTGAACTTACCCACATCTTTGGTTCATTGCGACGAATCCTCTGATGGCGAGTAGGAGTTTGTCGAGGCCGCGCCAGAGTGTGATCCAGCCGGGGTTTCCATCGCGCTTTCTCATGAGGAAGCCGCCGAGGCCGGCGAGGTGGCGG